>NZ_CP007501.1:0-337715 GCF_000973625.1 Polynucleobacter duraquae | reverse complement strand
GTATGCTATATGACTTCCCTGTCTTTACTGGCAACTACTAGATACATATAAGCAATTCGCAAGAAAGAATACAAACCTCATGGACAACACGTTTACTATTATTTTCGGCATTGTTGCCATGCTACTTCCACTGGTAGTGGGTCGCCTGGTATGGAAACGCTTTGATCAATACTTTGGTCGTAATGATGAAGCTTATATGGATACCTTGGAGTATTTCCTCAAGAAGATTGGCTTCACCATTTTGGTCGCCTTCATCCTATTGTGGATTGGTATCAGCCTTGTATTTAGCGGTAGCGCCAATCCCTAAATATCTCACCAATAAAGAGTGCTTGCCGTGAATGTTCAACTTAAAACGATTTTCAATAAAGCAAAGCTGAACTTTGCAGTGCTTGCCAGCATATTGATGTTGGCAGTCCTGGGAAAGATGACCAACCCTGAGCTCACCAATCAAATTTTTCAGACTGCAGATCAATTAGTTTCAGATCTGATTTTGTTATTTGTAGCTATTACGCTTGGCGCTTTTATTCCCAACTTCAAACTAGTAGTCTTCGGAGCTATTGCAGCTTTTATTGCGGCGGCAGTAGCCATTCAGACCGGCATGTTTACATACCTCACATTGGATTACTTATTTGCTGTTCTGATTGTTGTTTTGGGATTTGCATCAATTGCCAACCTCTATAGACATTACAGAGAATTTAGCTTCTAAACACTATAGATAGAGTCCCTTTAGTAATAAACAGCAATTAACTATTAACGATCCTTATATATCAATATAGATATATAGATTCAATATTTAAGTATTTGTAGTTATGCAGATAGCCCCAGACAATACGGGTCTATGTACAAATATGATCATATTGACCAAACCCTTGTAGATCAACGGGTTATCCAATTCCGAGACCAGGTTGAAAGACGCCTCAACGGCACCTTAGCCGAAGAAGAATTCCGTCCCCTTCGTTTACAGAATGGCCTTTACCACCAGCGCCATGCTTACATGTTGCGTGTTGCGATCCCTTATGGCTTATTGAGCGCTAAACAACTTCGCACGCTAGCCTTCATAGCTGATAAATACGATCGCGGTTACGGGCACTTCACAACCCGTCAAAACATTCAGTTCAACTGGGTAGAGCTAGAACAGACTCCGGACATCTTGGCTGAATTAGCTAAAGTGGAGATGCATGCTATCCAAACTTCAGGGAACTGTATCAGAAATATCACAAGCGATGCCTTTGCTGGTGTTGCGGCCGATGAATACGTTGACCCAAGACCAGTCTGCGAGTTACTCCGCCAATGGTCAACATTGCACCCAGAATTTGCACACCTGCCACGCAAATTCAAATTTGCCATCAATGGCGCAAAAGAAGATCGTACTGTCTTACTTTGCCATGACGTAGGTATTGAGCTCAAGAAAAATCCAAACATAAACAATGGTGAGTTAACAGCAAATATCTATGCTGGTGGTGGCATGGGGCGTACTCCAATTTTTGGGTCATTAATTAAACAAGATTTGCCTTGGCAAGTTCTGCCGAGTTACTTAACTGCACTATTACGTGTATATAACCGATTTGGTAGAAGAGATAATCTATACAAGGCCCGCATCAAGATTTTAGTGAAAGCGTTGGGTCCAGAAGAGTTCGCCCGCCAAGTTGAAGGTGAATGGGTACAACTTCATAATGAAGAAATACAGAGTAAAGATAATTTCACACAGGCTGAGTGGGGGCGAGTTGCCAAGCACTTCACCAAACCTGCGTATCAGAAATTAACAGTGGTCAGTAATGAAGCTATCCTAGCAACCACACCAGAGGCCGAGAGAGCTGCTTTTGCTCGCTGGCTAGAGCGCAACGTTAAGCCCCATCAAGTACCAGGCTATGCTAGCGTGATTCTGTCACTCAAGCCGCATGGTAAGGTTGCCCCTGGTGATGCCACTAGCGCACAGATGAATGCCATTGCGGATTTAGCCGATCAATACAGCTTTGGCGAATTACGTGTTACGCATGAACAAAACTTAGTGCTGGCTGACGTAGAGCAATCCAAATTGCAAGAACTTTGGCAGGCTGCCAAGCAACAACATGTGGCAATCCCTAATATTGGATTACTCACCGACATCATTGCTTGCCCTGGTGGTGACTTCTGCTCATTGGCTAACGCCAAATCATTACCAATTGCAAAAGCGATTCAAGAACGTTTTGATGATTTGGATTACTTGTTTGATTTAGGTGATATCAGTCTAAATATCTCAGGGTGCATTAATTCTTGCGGCCATCATCATGTTGGCAATATTGGCGTCCTGGGTGTCGATAAGGATGGTGAAGAGTGGTATCAAATCACTTTGGGTGGAGACCAAGGCAACGATGCCTCTATTGGCAAAGTTATTGGACCCTCTTTCTATGCCAATGAGATTCCAGATGTGATGACTAGCATTATCAATACCTTCGTTCAGCACCGCGCAGCAGATGAACCCTTTATTGATGCTTACCGTCGTTTAGGAGTAGCCCCCTTTAAAGAGGCCGCCTACAAGAACAATGGCAAGCACTCCAAAGAATCAGGCAAGGGCGCCATAGTTTAATCATGAAAAAAGAATGAACCAGCAGATTATTTACTTCCCAAAAGATGGCAAACCCACAGTTGTGGCTAATGAATGGCAAATCTGGGATGGCGAGCATGATGAAGGCGGCATCCCTGATCTTGAGCATGGCTTTCATAAAGTCTTGGTACCGTTTCATTGGTGGATTACCCACCATAAGAATCCAGATGTACTAGACAGGGTAAGCAAAGGCGAGATTGGCATTTGGTTTGCTGCGGATGATGACATTCTGAAACATGAAGACCTCATTGAGACCGGAAAAACACTTTGGCCAGTGATTGGTGCGCACTTCCCTATCTTTAGAGATGGTAGAAGTTTTAGTACTGCGGCCCTACTCAGAGATCGCTTTGAGTGGCAAGGCGAAGTCCGTGCAATTGGTGATGTTTTGATTGATCAACTCTTGCAAGGTGCACGTGTAGGCTTTGATGCTTTTGAACTGCGCCCCGATCAAAATCTTAATGTTGCACTCAAGCAATTTGATCTTTTTAGCGTAACTACTCAAAATAGTTGGCGTGTTCAACGTAGCACTCAAGAAGTCAACTAAGGCAGATTTAGCACAAATCATGAGCAATGTAAGAAAACTCGGTAAAGTGTATTTAGTTGGTGCTGGCCCTGGCGCAACTGATCTCATTACTGTGCGCGGTGCCAATCTACTGTCAAAGGCGGATATCGTTTTTCACGATGCATTGGTAGATCCAGCGATGCTGGAGCTCTGCCCTCAAGCAATTAAAGAGCCTGTCGGCAAACGCTGCGGCAAGCTTTCTTCTGCACAACACTTTATCAATAAGCGCTTGATTGACGCGACCCAAAAATATCAAATCATCGTTCGCCTTAAGGGTGGAGACCCCATGATGTTCGGCCGTGCCGATGAGGAAATCAATGCACTTAAGAATCATCATATTGAAGTAGAAGTGGTGCCCGGCATTACAGCGGCATTAGCGGGTGCTGCCGCAATTCAACAATCGCTTACTCTGCGTGGAGTCTCTCGTAGCGTTGCTTTTATCACCTTGGCGCAAGGCACTGAAAATCTTGGCGATAACGGCGGTCAAAAATATCCAATTCAAAATCCACAAGCTGATACCTTGGTGTATTACATGGGTCGCAAAGACGCTACAAGGATTGCCAAGCAACTAATTGAAAGCAGTTCAAACCATATCGGCGAAACTCCTGTTCATATTCTGGAAGCAGTCAGCACTAAGAATGAGCGTCACTGGTCTAGCACTCTAGGGAGACTAGCCGATGGCAGAGCGAATAATTGGTTTGATAGCACTTTGCCAGCGCTAATCATGGTTGGCGAAGCCTTAAGAGAAAAACCAATAATGAAGCAAACGGAAGAATTACAGAGTTCTAGCGCTAAATTCGATGATGGCTTGCAAGACAGCCTCATCCTCACCGACTGCAGGCGTAGCGCTTAGTTGAATTTCAGGGAATTGATCTTGGCAAGCAGAAAGCAGGACTGGGAAGTCATTACGCAAATGGCCACCTTGGCCAAAAAACACCGGAACTACAACCACTTCAGTTGCTCCGATAGCTACTTGTAAAGAAATCGCCTCTTCTAAGCTAGGCTCCATTAGCTCTAAGAATGCAAGCTCCACTCGTGTATTTGGATGTTGCGCTCTCCATAAGACAGCCAAACGATCAAATGGCTCACGCCAACGGGTATCTCGAGCACCATGGCCAAAGAAAATGAGGGCTTTCATATTGATCCTTATGGGATTAAAGTTAAGGCGCTTAGAGAAATGTAATTAAATGACTTTAAAATTGGCAGATACTATTTATCGCACTCTATATTAACGAGTAATAGCATTTCTTACCAAAAAGATCCCATTATTTATGCACTCTTTAGCTCCATTACTTAATCAAACTTGGTTCATTGCTTTAATGGGTTTTACCTTGATTGGAGCGGTCCTGTCGGCAGTGCACCACGCTGAAGTCATTGCCCATAAAACTGGTGAACCTTATGGAACACTTGTACTCTCAATTAGCGTCACGATTATCGAAGTATCACTCATTATCACGATGATGTTAGCCGGTCATGAAGGCTCTGAATTTATTGCTCGAGATGCAGTTTTTGCCACAGTCATGATTGTGGTCAATGGCGTAATTGGTTTATGCATCTTCATGGGTGGCTTTAAACATCATGAGATGTCTTTTCGCAATGAAGGAACTAATTCAGCTCTAGCAGTGCTTACCGCCCTGGCGACTTTCATTTTAGTCATGCCAATAGCAACCATGAGCACTCCTGGCCCTGACTTTACTCAGAGCCAATTGGCCTTTGCTGGCATTGCTTCATTTGCCCTCTACGGTGCATTTATTTTCTTCCAAACAGTTAGCCATCGTGACTACTACCTCCCAAAAGCAGAAGATAAAAAGACTGATAGTGATATACATGCGGATAAACCCAGCAATTTAAAAACTACTGTCAGCGTCTTTCTTCTATTGTTATCACTGATGATTGTGGTCGGCTTGGCAGAGGCGCTTAACCCTGCTATTGAGGCTGGAGTAAAGTCAGCTGGCGCACCCAAAACAGTCGTTGGCATCGCTATCGCCCTTCTGGTACTACTGCCCGAAGCTTATGCAGCAGTTAGAGCAGCAAGAGCAAATCGCTTACAAAGCAGTTTGAATCTAGCTTTAGGCTCAGCCTTGGCGAGTATTGGTTTAACAATACCTACTGTAGCTGCATTTGCAATCTTCTTTGATTTACCAATCAGTCTGGGGATCAGTTCACTCAATATGACGCTTATGTATCTGAGCTTTTTTATTGGGGCGCTCACCCTTGCCATTGGCAGAACCACCCTGTTACAGGGTGTGGTTCACTTGATTATTTTCTTTGAATTCTTATTTTTGAGTTTAGTACCTTAGATAAGATAAAACATAAAGCGATAAGGAGTATTAGCACTCCTGCCCCTCTACTCACCTATTAAAATCACCTTATTCTTAAACACTTTTACCTTATAAAAATAGGTAATTTTTTTCAAAAAAAATTAATTCCGAAGAGATTTTTTCCCAAGAGGAAAATTTTCTTCTTTCGTAGTATAAAGATCCAGCATGAGGCTTCTGTCTCAGGCGATCAAGAGAAACTTTTTGAAGATCCTGAGTGCCCCAAAAAAAATAATGCAGTAAAAAAAAAGGGAATAAACCAATCCAAGTTTTAACCTGACTGGGGTACCTAAGACATAGCCCCAAGAATCTAAGTCGATTGAAAATGTGTATGTTGGTAGTGCGAACATCTCCATTCTGAATCAGCGGAAGCAGAGTTCTGAAGAATGGACCAAAACAGTGATATCCATTGTATAAGGGGTACTGAAACGTGGTGTCAATAAAGTTTGCATTATTAGCTGCCCTAACTCCAACAGCATGCAAAACATCATGGTCAGGATGTCCACCCTCCCATGCAGGTAAATATATATTTATTACATTTCCATTTGATTTCAGAAATGAAAGAATCCATTCATATGCAAAATTAACATTGGCAACTAAATTACCATCAGGTATAGACTGCAGGCCGCCGATAAAGTGCATATTTTTAGGGTCAATACCCAGACTTGCGAGCACCTTCTGCGACTCAAGATCACGGCGACTTGAATCTAAGCCGCTAGGGGTGCCACTAGTAAAGTAGCAGCAATGTACCGTACTTCCTGAGTTCAATTCAGAATCTATGGCTTGAAAAACCCCACACTCATCATCCTGATGAGCAAATAGAAAAAGTGCTGTGGCCATTAAAGTTTGTAGTTTGTATTTCTATTGATCAATCAAACATAATCATGATCAAACCAATTGATATGAAAATCAGAAAAATTAAATTCTGAGAATTTTGTATCTCCACTCTTGGGAAAATGTCCAACAATTATAAATTTTTCACGTGATTTAAAAAAACCAGCCCAGCGAAAAGAATTAGCTAACTCATCATGATCTGTAAACGCAGAAGCAACAAGATCTGCATTGCTTTGACGAGCAAAGCAAATACATCTTTTTATCAGGGCATTAAATACTTTTTTTTCATCGTTGAAAACAACAAGATCAATAATAGCAACTGATAAAAATTGTTTCATCGGCATTAATCTCACAACCAAGTAGCCGGCTGGAAGTGAATTTACATACGGAATAAAAATACGATAATTCCTATCTTTAAAAGCAGAAAATCTCCAATTTAAGGCTTCGATTGATCTTACAGCGCAAATTTTCTTTTTTTTCATCCAACAATTCAAAGGGGAAGACATTGAATCGGCAAAAGATGTCTCCTCTAAAACTTGGATATTATGATGTCTTAAATAAAAGATAGCGTCCCAAAGCTTTTGTATTAGTTGTAGTGGAAATTTAGCCAACAATGAAATTACGGGATAGTTCACCAACTTTCCAAAAATGGAAGCAAGGGAAATGGGTCTAACGTAGACATCCAAGGAGCCTAAGGACTTCCACCCCATCCTAAGGTGAGGGTTTAAAACTCCCTCTCTAGTTATAGCCCCATAAGCAAAGCTATATCCTTTTTCTTGGTATCTTTTAATGAACTCTTTCTGTAACGAAAAAAAAGGAGAGTACTTGCGAAAATTCCTATCAACTACTAGATTGGATGCCAGAGTTGCAGAGATAGCTTTCTCATGCCACTTCATCTTAAATGGGACACCGCCATAATGAGCGATAACCCCTGTGGGAATTTGAGCTAGTATTTGTATCTTTTTACCCATTTCAGATTTTGAATATAACCACCTCAACATTACAGAAAATATAGATGGTGTCAGCCCTTCCAAAAGAAGTTCATTTTCCGATGCTAAATTTGCGATAGCATTAAGATCGTCATCCACAACATCACGAATTTCATAAAGATTACTCATAGACTATATTTACATTCGCTTAGGACTTATCAAGCCCTGTCCGAATCTTTTTAAAACGTTCGTTACGTTGACTCTCGCCGTGAACAACATTAAATTTTACTGGAATCTTATATTTTGCTAGCTTTAAGATACACGACTTTCTTAGTCGTATTGTGAGATTTTCAGAGGATTCCTCCTCAAGTAGGGCTATATTGGCATGAACCACATGCCCCATCAATGGATTTTTAACCCCATAAACAGTAGCCTCTTTTACATTCTCATCTTCGAGCAAAATGGTTTCAATTTCCGCAGGGAAAACCTTTTGGCCTCCTACATTAATCATTTCAGATTTACGGCCAATAATACGCATGTAGTCGCCATTAACCTCAACTTGATCGCCCGTGCACATCCACCCTCCCTCATCAAAGGGTGATGGAGCATTGAGGTAGCCGACCATATTAGACTCAGATTTTATCCATAAAATATTGTTCTCAATTCTTACCTCAAAACCATCTCCACCAATCTTTACCCAAAGCGATGCATCATTCTCAGACTTCGAGCGCAGTACACCCACCTCAGATAGGCCATATGTTTGCTTTAATGAAGCATTTGGAAAAATTGTTTTCAATTTATTCAATGTTGCCTCTGGCATTACTTCAGTACCATATGTTATGAGCTCTATTGACGATAAATCGAATGACATAAAAGCCCGAGATGCGATCAATAAATTAATGAAGGTGGGTGTTGTTGGGAGAAGAGTTGCACGAGATGATTGAATCGCCTCGCAAATGGCGCTTGGATCGCGGTCATGTACGCAAACTGCAACACCACCATAGGCAAAAGCCGCAATAAACGTATTGAATCCGCCAAAATGATCCATCAATAAAAATAAAATTGATTTCCATCCCTTGCGTTGACTAATGAATTTACGAATTACACATTCAAAATCGTGCAAAATTCCCTTTGGCTCACCCGTTGAACCAGAAGAAAAAACTACTAATCCAGATGAATTTTTTGTGGATCGAAATTCTTTTATTAAGAAATTATCTGGATAGGAATCTTCAACTTTAGAATTGAAAGAATCATCATCAGCAAATTCAATTGATATTTGGACGCCGGCAATCCGCTTAAACTGCTCACTTTCATTGACTATTGATTTCGTAAGCGGGACAACAATTGATCCAGCCTTCATTAATGCAAAAAAAAGTGCGCAACATTTAGGAGAAAAGTCCCCTAGTACACTACAAACCGTTCCTCGAGTAACTCCGAGATTGGGAAGCTTTAACTCCCAATCATTTATCAGATCAACAAATTCAATGTAATTTAGTTGGTTATTTTTCCAAATAATTGCAGGAAGAGAGCCAAATCCCTCCATCCTCTTTAAGAGGGTATCTATTTCATTCAACTTAGCCTCTAGTAATGGAGTTTTAAAAATTAATGTTGTGCTCAGATAAAACTAACTTGATTAGTGGAAAACTTAACATCTCAAGAGATTGCTCCTCTGTCATTGAAATTCCAAATACTTCCTCGATTGCAAGCACAAGATTAAGATGCTTTACCGAATCCCATTCATGCAAGTTATCCATTGATGAGTCATCATTGATATCATCTAGATTTACGCCCAACACTTTGGCAACAGTATTTTTTAAAAGTATTTCATTATTAATCATATTTCCACCTAACTTTCATTAATTTTGATCCATGCTGGATATGATATTTCTTCGGTACGGAGATCTAGCTCCCAATTAGTGTCTTCTCCCTGCTGACTTACTTTTTCGAATCCATTTTCCTCATAAAAGTTTCTTACGAGCGATTCATTCTTTGCTGTGTGTAAGTACTTAGCAGAAAGGGAATGTGAACCGCGCTTACTCTTGGATTGGTTTGCAATATATGCGAGTAATGCGGTTTCTGCGCCTCGGCCAATTGCCCTACAACTCATCATAAAGGCTTCAATTTGAGCCTCAAGTTCACGATACCTAACTACAGCGACCCCAACTAAACCCAAGTCAGCCACCTTATCCTTCACACGCAAGTAAAATACGTCAGAGTCTTTGTCAGATATCAACTCAGCAATCTGCCCTTCACTATAACGACAAGTAGTTAAGTTGAATTGATTAGTTTTTTGCGTCAACTGCGAACATCGAGCAATATCAGAAATAGTAGGAATTCCTAAAGCAGCCTCTAGTCCAAGATTTTCAAGATATTCTTCGATCGAGCTTGATTCAGATTCCAGCTTATTGCGAATATGTGCTTCGCCATACATTTCATTTTTTCTTCTATCCTCTGCAGTAAATGTAAGGGAATCAAAATATCCAAAACTTGATAGCAGGCTTCTATAGCCGGAAGTATTACCCGTTAAATGTATCGTAGCAACTTCGGGCAACTGCTCCCTAATAAGATTAATTTCAAATTCGTTATCATCAACAAAAACAAAACTGTCTAGGCCAATATTTAATTCTTTTGCTAGTCTTCGTAAATTTGTAGCCTTGTCATCCCAATTTATCTGCCAAGTTGAGACATGCTTTTCCTTAATTAACATTTCAGGATGATTATTTAATACCTCAAGTACATCTGATTCGTTATTTTTGCTGCAGAGGGCCAAAATTACTCCTCGCTCTCTTAAGTTCAAAACCTCCTCTTGCAATGCTTTGTAACAAGAGCCGGGGAATGTGGTCCCTAGCTTGATACCCCCCATTCCATCTTCGCCTATAACACCTCCCCAAAGAGTGTTGTCACAATCAAGCACTAAACACTTCTTTGATTTTCCACGCAAAGCCTTAAACAATCTTCCAAGCTCATTACAAATAGTTAAAATAGCACGCTGAGTGAATGGGGCTCTCGCCATTTGCCAATGTCTTGAATCGAATGCGTTTAGATAACCTTCCGCTGCAAATATTTTGGCGATATCAAGAATATAGACATCAGCAAAACTTTTAGCATCAAGTAAAATTTGAAGGTTTAAATTCTGGATTGTGTGAAATTGATAGTCAGAATCCTGGCTGTCAAGGATTCCTAGGGTTGAGTCCACTGGCAGGTTAAAATTAGTAATGGCAATGGGCACAGAAAAACTCTTGCGTAGACTACCCTCAATATCTCTATAAACCTGACGCACCCTCACAACTTCTTCGTCAATCTCACCTTTCGATTTTAAGATAAATTGCGTGGTTAAGGCCGGGCTAATTGTATCCAGCCAATTAAAAATCAATATAAAATCTGGTTCAAACTCCTCCAATCCAGACGTAATTGACATTGCTTCGAACGCAATATTATCGAAGTCACCAACCCATATATTTGGTATGAATCCTGCAAGATAAATTTCTGCCTCTAGTACGGGCAATAGTGGCTCAACTGTAAAATTTCTTAGTACTGCAATTTTAAGACTTGGGAAATCTTTAGAAAATTCATTATTTTTCTTAATATCCGATAACAATTCTATGTAATCTGAATACTTACGCTCTCTAGGATTGGTGCGGCTAATTTTTTCGCCAGGTAAATCAGTGGGCTTTTTCATTCTTTCCTCACATTGTGATTCCACCACATACGCGAATGGTTTCGCCGGTAATGTGACCGCTATTATCCCCGACTAAAAATTCTACGGCATTTGCAATATCTTCAGGAGTAGCAATTTTCCTTAGGGGAGTATTCATTTTTGCTAATAATTTTGTTTTGTCAGGCACTCCAGAAATCATATCTGTTTGCGTCATCCCTGGCGCAACAATATTAGAACGAATACCCCTATTCCCATACTCGGCCGCTATAGAGCGTCCAAAGGCAGATAAGGCAGCTTTAGTTGATACATAGTGAGCCTGGAGGCCAGGAGGAGTTCCTTCAGCAAAGATAGAGCTTAAATAAGTAAACGTTCCCTTTTTTAATTCAAGCATGGAGGGCAAAAATACTTTGGTGCAATTAAAGGCACCTTTCAATTGCACGTCTATTTGTAACTGAAAATCTGACCACGAAAGTAGCTCGAATGCCGTTGGGATTGGAAGCGGGGAGGCACAGTGCACAACATCCGTAATTGAGCCAATACTCTTCTGGATGCGTATTTTTAAGTTCTCCAGGTCCTCAATCTTTGAAACATCAGCCTTACCATCTACAGCCACATATCCCATTGAGCATATTTTTTTAATAAGGTCTGATGCGCCATCGGCATCACTACTGTAATTAACTACAACCTTATACCCCCGTTCGGCAAGCTTGGACGCAATGGCCGCACCAATTCCACGACTTGCTCCAGTTATTAAGACAATTCGTCCATTGTCAGTAGATGAGGAATTTTGTATATGCGACTGCTTTAATCCAATAGGTTGACCCTGAACCCCATCACCTGAGCCGACTGTTGCATGCTCACCCTCAGATTCAAGAACCTTAACTAATGATCTGCCTGATACCAGTATTTGATTGTGCTGATTAGCTACTTTTGTATCCAATATAAGTGATCGAGTAGCAACAGATTTTTGAATAACAGTGGATTGAACTATAAGAGTATCGTCAACAAATGCTGGCCTTAAAAACTCGAGGTTTTGCGATGACCACAGCGCACCTTCCCCTGGCAAACATGTGCCGATTAGTGGAGATATAAAGGATGCAGATAGCATCCCATGAACTACTGGCTTATGAAATCGTGTAGTTTTTGCATATTCTTTATTTACATGCAGAGGATTAAAGTCACCAGTTAATGATGCAAATAAATTAACGTCATCCTGCGTGATCTTATGAGTGATCTCTGCAGTATCCCCAATTTTTATTAGATCAAAATTAAGTTTTTTAACTTTTACATCATCGATCAAGTAACTCATGGAGCCCACCATCTCATCACAGATGCACCATAGGTAAACCCAGCGCCTACTCCTGAAATAACTACAACATCCCCGCTTTTAATTTTATTCTCCTGAACGGCTTCGCACAGAGCTATAGCCATAGAAGCCTCTGCAGTATTACCTATCTCAGCAACATTAGTATGAGTTTTATCTATAGACATCTTCATTTTGCCCATTAAATAGCTTATGAGATTCATATTTGCTTGGTGAAAAATAAAAAAATCCACATCATCAATACTTAAACCCGCTTTAGCGAGTGCGCTTTTAATGATCTTAGGTTGATATTGCACAACTTGCTTCCACACTTCCATGCCGTTAATTTCATAGTAATTCAAATTACTACTTATATTTTCAGGTCGCATTGGAAAACTAGATCCGCCACCGCGTATCCTCACTGATTCGTAAACTGAAGAATTAGTTAAGGTATCGTGGGATAAAAATCCATAGCCCTCTGGTACCTCACCTAAAACTGCAGCTCCGAAACCATCACCAAAATACATACAAGAACTAGAATCGCTCCAGTTGACAAACCTTGATTGCAAGGCTGCTCCAACAACCAAACCATAAGACTGACTAACATCTGATGTTAGACGATCAGACATAAGATTGAGGCCTACCTGAAATCCAGTGCAATTGGCCATTACGTCAAATGCAGAAGCATTTTTTGCACCCAGCAACTGATGCACTTTGCATGCCAATGCTGGCATTACATAGTCTGCAGTAAAAGTGCAAGCAATTATTGAATTGACTTGCTCCGAACAAATCTTGGCTGAATTAAGGGCTGCCTCGCAAGCTATCGCAGACAATCCAGAGGCAGTTTCTGATTCGCTGGCTATATATCTTTTTTTAACGCCTGTTTTTGCCTCTATTGTCCCAATAGGAAGTCCAGCTTTTTTCTCAACCTCTTCATTTGTTAAAAGTGTTTCTGGAATACACTTTCCCACACCTAGAATTCCGATTGACCTCTTATTAGCCACCTTTATCATCTCCGAATAAATGAAATTGTGGAGGATTATTAGAAATCCCGTTCCACCATACTGTCGCATCCCCCGCCAGCCAAGACCTACCATGCCCAGGAAAAATAATGCAATCAGGTGGCAAATTAGCTAGAAGACTCTCTACTGAATTTATTAAATCATGGTAATTACTAGTAGGGTAATTTGTTGGTCCAACATAACCCCTAAATAAAGTATCACCTGTAAACACTATTTCAGATTCAAAACCATAACTTACGCAACCCGCTGTATGACCCGGGCAAGGAATTGTGGTTATGACCCCTCCAGGCCAGTATAAATCTTGGCATTCGTCAAAATATGTAACATTAACAGGTGGAATTAATCTCTCCTTATTGAATCGATAGGCATAAATCCCAGCCTGCCTTATCAATGCCTTTTCAATCTGGTGGGCATGTACTAGAACCCCATAATAATTAGCTAAATTCTCAACAGCCCCAATATGATCAAAGTGGCCGTGGGTCAGCAAAATCATGTTGATATTAACGCCCAAAGAGTCAATTTCAGTCTTTAAATAATCCTCCTCACCGCCAGGATCTATAATTACGGCATCTTCTCCATTACCGCCAACGACAACGTAACAATTTTCCTTAAAAGGCCCAGTTTGTAGGGTGTGAACACTATATCTATAAGACCCCAATTGAGGAAAACGTAGTCCCATACGAATTTAATTCACAAAACAAGTATGCAGAATTTGACCTGTCACGATAGAACTCAAGGGGGATGCAAAGAAATCTATCAAGTGGCATAACTCAGACGCTTCAATTGGGCGTTTAATTGTTTGCATGTCGAGCATAGCCTTTTCCCACTTACTCCCAAAAACTAGATTTGAGTCAGTCCTCACCATTGAAGGAGAAACAATGTTGCATGTGACGCCATAATCAGCCAATTCACGCGCAAGCACTTTTGTAAATTCAACAACGGCCAATTTTGTAGGCGCGTAAGCACAGGTCCCTGGAGCGTGCATCTCCGACATGATGGATCCAATATTAATAATTCGACCATACCTCTGAAGCATCATAACTTTAGAAAATTCACGGCAAACTAAAAAAGTGCTTACTAAATTTGAATCTAAGAACGATTTAAAGCTCTCTAAACTTGTAGCACCAGTCACGGCACCGAGCTGCACAAGGCCAACGTTACAAATCAAAATATTGATTTTTCTATATTCATTTTTTACGGTTCTTACCCATTTTTTTACTTCAAGTTCATTGCAAGCATCCACTATGTAATGTTTATAACTTGGGTGTTGAATTGTTTGCGCTCCTCTGCTGCATCCAACCACAACGAATCCTTTTTGCAAAAAACAATTTGCAATCTCGAACCCAATCCCCCGACTTGTTCCAGTCACTACCATCACTTGGGCGCCATCATTCGCCGCATTAATCATTACCAAGGCTTACCAAATAATTGGCTAACATCCCAGCTGTTAGCACGGGTGAATCAGGGTAAAGCTCCTCTATATCGGAAAGTACAACAAAGACATCCTTACCAGTTGATCTACATAAACCGTCCTCGACATCTGTTATTAAGGCCACGAAGCACATAGAATCTATATTTGATTGCCCACCAAAAAGGGGCGTGTTATCAGATATTTGAATTTTTGATTCAATCATGGATGCGCTATACAGCCCATCTAAGGAATCCTGAATAAGGGAAATTATATTGTCAAAAGTAAGCATTAAGACCTTGAAATTTGTTTTGATAGAAATTAGTAATCTAGCTTTGAAATAGGCTTTGTAGGGACGTATCCTATGTCGTAGTTAATAAATGCAAGCAGAAACTGTATGCCCGTTAAGATTGTGACCGAGGAGAGCATTATGGTTCCAACCGGTGTACTTGAACCGCTTAAGGAGCTATGCCACCAGCCAGCCAAACCATAAATAAGGCCAAAGCCGAATAAACATATTCCCAGAGGCAATTCAATGGAAGCGACAGACATATCGCGTAAATAATAATTATAAAAAATTCTTTTTAGGTAATTTCTAAAGTTTTTATATAGAAATTCAAAAAATATTTTTTTAATGCGTAAGTTGCTAACCTCATTCGAATATATTGAGGTCATTGGAATATCAACTGCAACTGCCCTTAAAAGATTTAACCTAAATAAAATATCAGTTTCAAAAAAATATCTTTTACTAATTTTTTCATAAGGAATCCGTGATGCAACCTCTCTGCTGATTGCTGTATAGCCATTAGTTGGATCAAATAAATTCCAATAGCCTGTTGAAAATTTAGCAATAAAAGATAGACCAGCATTACCCAGCAATCTTACTTTTGGCATAGAATTGAGACCCTCAAGATCATAAAATCTATTGCCCTTGCAATAATCAGCAACACCGGAAATGATTGGTGAAGCAAATCTCATAAGCAATGACGGATCCATTTGTCCATCACCATCAATTTTTACAATTACGTCAGCACCATCTTTTAACGCCCTTTTATACCCAACCATTACTGAGCCACCGACGCCTAAATTAAAATTATTTCTTAAAACAATCACTCGCCTATCTACGCAATTTATCCCTACATGATCGCCAGAAAATTCTGGGCAAAAATCATCAATTACATAAATAGTAGAAACTTCCTGACCTATTCCCTCAATAACAGCTAGAATATGATTTTTAACACGATAGCAGGGAATTACAACGGAAATTTTTTTTAAATTCATTTACCTGAAAACTCCTACTAATAAACTAATGACTCTAAAACATTTTTTAACGCTTGTTATGGTCGCAACTCTAACCTCTCTTGGTCAGATCTCCCTTAAATATGGAGCAGAAAGCCTTGCGGAAGGTTTTAATCAATTTATACCAGCAGCCCTTCAAAATATCTGGATTATTACCGGATTAGGTCTATATGCAATCGCAATGATTTTTTGGATACAGACAATTAGGGTAGTACCCTTAAATGTTGCCATACCTATATCAGGGCTAACGTTTGTGATGATACCTTTTCTTTCAAGTCTAATTTTAGGCGAAGAGGTTTCAAAATCAAACTTTATTGGATCAGGATTCATAATTATGGGCATATATCTGTCATACGCATAAGAATAACAGATGACTAAATTTTCATAGATGGTTGATTATTACTAATTATAATTTTTACCAGACGCATACCTGTATTTAAAATCACCCGAACATTTTTTAATCTCTATAACAGAAAAATTATTAGAAAAATTACTGTAATATGAAAGAGCTAAATAATCATACTGAGTGGGATTGCATACTTCAATAATGACAATATCGTCAGCTGAATTTTTAGAAACTATAGCGAATTGTTGCAAGAATAATCCGTTCTCTACAAGATATTTTGGCGGATAAAACTTGTGCCCCATAATAATAGTGGATGCGATAAAGAAAATTGGAAGAAAGTAATTAATTAAAAATAATTTATTTTGTAGAACAGTCCTCAATAAATAAGCAATAAAAATTACAGGAATCATTAATAATAAATAATTTGGTACGAAATAGCATGTATTAAAATATAATAATATGATCAATATCCACGTATAATTTTTAATTTTTTCATTAGTAAAAATATAATGCATAAAATAAAACATTATATATATATAATAACTTAAGAAATACCGGTCAAAAGATGCAAATCTTTCATTGGATGAATCTAATACTACAAAATTATATGTGATTGCCAGGTATAATAAATATATAGATAGGCTAGATAATACATATATTACATTTCTTTTATCACTATTTACAAAATAGCACCAGCAAATAAAGATTATTGAGATTAAATTAACAGATGACTTGCTTGGCTTCAATGAAAAAATAGGCCCCAAAAGTTCAACCCTAAAAAATTCAAAGAAATTATTTATAACGCTGTTTATAATATGAGTAATATTACCATTGGGAATGCCGGTTGAACCAGTATTTAAATAAGGTATATAAATTAATAAAAATAAAATATAAGGGATTAATATTGAAAAAAACATAAGCATTACTTTAAACCATTTATATTTAAATTTATTTTCAATAAGAATTAAATTAGTAAATGCAATAAACACCAAAACAATAGCTGTTGGAGGTTTTATCATAATTGCATAAGCAAAAAGTGAACCTGAAAATAAGAAATTTATATTAAGATTACTGTTTTTTATTTGACTGAGCCCCAATACGATTAAGGCGGGAATAACAATATCAGACAATAAATTATGATTTAAAGGTGTTGAACCAGAAAATAATAATAATGAAATTAGTAGAAATAATACTACTTTATTGCCTGGAACTCTAAGATAAATATATAAATCAAATATAATAATATATAAAAAAAATATTTGCAAAAAATATACATTAAAAGTATCAAAATAAGGGTATGGAAATAATATAGATGCAACATACGAATTTATTGCAGGATAATGCTGTATTATATTATTTGGAAAAGAGTTGTAAGTTAATACAAGCTCAGATACTTTTAAATGATTTAAACCATAAATAGAATATATTTTATATACTCTTAACCAATGTGAATAATCATCCCAATTATAAATTTTATTATATAAATTTTTATCAAAAATAATATACGATAAAAATATTAAAATATATATTAAAAATAAAAACTTAGAGTATACAGTAATAAGCTTAATTTTTTTTATACTATATGTTAATAATATAATTAATATTATACAAGATATATATATAAATGAATTAATACTATTTAAAAAATTATTTAACACAAATAATATTAGAAAATATAATGCCCAGACTGAAGTCAGTCCGTAATATTCGGACTGATTTCGCCCGAAATACTTCCCCCCTTGGTTTTGATATACATAAATAAGGGAAATACTAAGGATAACTGAAAATATGATCACAATACTTCCTCAAATGCCGACCGAACCACCCATCTTCCTCTTTGCAATTTTGTGCAAAAAGGGTAATATGTAATCAAATATCCTCTTTGGAATGCAAATGCTTGCAATAATACTTAAATAGTAGATAGTCCTTAGCAAGTGATATTGAAATTTATTGCCGATCATTCCGTATTTTAATTGTAGATTCTTTGGATCAAGTGATGCGCAAAATTTGAGCCAAATTTTTTTATCCACACTTCCTCTGTATCTGTAAATCCAATATGGGTATATGTAAAGATAAAGCTGTATTATTACTGACCTAAGTTCACGGTTGATTTCACCACTCTTAAGGCCAATTCCATAGGCAATTGTGTTCGGAATTTTAGACATTGGCAGCGGAAGTTGATTTTCGGCTAGATTTAATAAACCATCACCCGGATCCTTCCTTACGCTAACTAAAGATGATAATTTGCAATAAACATCATTAGATAAGAATTTGGCTGCCAAATACATTTGATACATTTCTGAGCCATCCACTTCATTACTTGAGTATTTTTTTGCAAAGGAAGCATTAAAAACAAGACCGCTCACAAAAGACAGTGACCGGAATATTTCAGAAACCTTAAATATGTTCTTATTATTCAAGGTTTCTCCAACTCGATAGTATGTGCTGCCGCTTTCTAAATCTTGAAAATTTGTTATTAAGAAACCAAAATTTGAATAGTCCAAACAATTTAAAATCTTATACAAATCTTGAAGACTATTTTCATCTTTTAATAAATCATCATTTCCCATTAGTATAAGAAATTTTCCTTTAGAAATTGCAATCGAGTTTCTAATATTTTCATCATACCGTCTTTGTTTATTTGCTCTTGATATGCTATGGTTTATATTGTGTGTAGTTAAGTAGTTTTCCGAAAGTTCCAATGAGTTATCGGTTGACTTACCATCGCTAATACATACTTCATATGATTTATAATTTTGTATTTTTATAGACTCAAGTAAGCGTAAGAGTTTTTGAGCCCTGTTGTACTGTGGTATGCAAATAGAAAAGAATGGTTCTGTTGTCATATGAAATTTTTAGTTTATTTGTTCCCATTTATATTACTCCTTTACTGAAATTTATAAGTATTTAATTGATGAAAATTTTAATAGTTACTCAATATTTTTTTCCAGAAAATTTTCGTATAAACATTGTTTCTACTTACTTAAGTCGTCAAGGACATGAAATTACTATTTTGACTGGCTTACCCAATTATCCGAATGGGAAATTTTATAAGGGTTTTGATATATGGAGCTTTAAGTTTAGGTCTACCATTAATGATATTAAAGTAATACGCGTGCCCATTATACCTAGGTTTAAATCAACCTCTACAGCACTTTTCGTTAACTATATTTCGTTTATATTTAGCGCCTGTTTCTTTGCTCCCTTTTTTCTAAGGAAGGAAAAATACGATGCAATCTTTACTTATGCCCCCTCCCCAATACTACAATCTTTAGTGGGCATCTTTTTAAAGGCCATTGGATACTCAAATACATTGGTAACATGGATACAAGATCTATGGCCAGAGGCTTTATTTCTTACCTCTCACATTAAAAATCAGTTAATAATAACAATTGCTGGAAAAGTTGTTAATTTTATTTATTCCAAGAATGATTTTTTACTAATTTCATCGCAAGATTTTCGTAGGCCTGTTCAAGATAGATGTAAGGATAAATCTATTTTTTATCTTCCAAATCCAGGTTTATTTGATCCGCATCAACCTGGATCACCGGAAGTTTCTAAGATCCCCCCTGAATTACTACAACTACTTGAGAAAGTCTGTTTCAAAGTAGTTTACACAGGGAATATTGGTGCAGCTCAATCTCTTGAAACTGTATTAGAAGCGGCTAAAATTTTAATTAATAATGAGAATATTAAATTCATCATAATAGGTGATGGAAGCAAAAAAGATGAATTGAGGAAGTTAAATGCTAAATTTAACTTAAATAATTTTTTTATCTTTGATTCACTTCCTGAGACTGACATGGAATTTATTAATAAGATGTCAAGTGCACTTTTAGTTACCCTCAATGACAACCAACTACTTAATCAAACTGTCCCAGCTAAACTTCAAGGATACCTCTCATCAAAGCGACCTATAATAGGGGCGGTCGGGGGTGTTGCATCATCAATAATTACTATGGCTAAATGTGGATTTGTGTCATCTCCTGGAGATCCAACTTTACTAGCTCATAATATTGAGAAACTTTCCAAGCTAACTCAGCTTGAACTTGATGAGTTTGGTTCTAATGGATATAAATACTATGTTGAAAATTTTAATCCAAATTTAATTGCAAAACAATTAAGTGACATATTAAAAAATAATTCCATACTTATTGGTGATTAAAAAATGAGGGTTCTTATACTTGGCACTACTGGTCTAATCGGAAGAATGCTCTTCACGTATTTATCTTTATATTCAAATAATTCTATATACGGTATTAGCCGTACTAAATATTTTCATCCCAATGAAAGTATCAACTTATCCATAACCCCCTTTGATTTTTTTACTGATACTAAAAAAATTTCTAACTTGTTAGACAGCATTAACCCTCAAGTTATTATTAACTGTGCCGGCATTACCAAACACTTATCGGAGATAAATGACACTAAAAGAGTTGAATATATGAATCGAATTCTTCCTCAAAATTTATCTCTTATTTGTAAGCAACGTAATGTTCGACTAATTCAGGTAAGTACAGACTGCGTCTTTTCGGGAGTAAAAGGTGGTTATACAGAATTAGATAAACCTGATGGGGAAGGTATTTACAGCACTTCAAAGTTTGCTGGCGAAATTGATGAACCACATTTAACAGTGCGTATTTCTACTGTAGGGCCTGAGCTGAACACTAAATATGGTTTACTGGCCTGGTTTATGTCTTGCGAAGATAAATGTTATGGATTTAGAAATGCTTTTTTTAATGGGATTACATCACTTGAATTTTCAAAAATTATGAACGATATAATATTGCCTAGTCCTCACCTTCAAGGTCTTTTCCATATATCGTCTAATAGAATATCTAAATATAACTTACTAAGATTATTTTCGATAGTTTTAGGCAAGAAAATTTTTATAGAAGCAAATAAAACATTTATTGTTGATAGGACGCTTTCAAGCACTAAATTTAGCCTTGAGACTAATTACATACCAAAGAAATTTTCTAAGCAATTAATTGAATTAAAACAATTTCTAAAGGAACATACACTTTATGACTAAAATTATGACCATTTTAGGTACTCGCCCAGAAATAATAAAGATGTCTCGAGTAATTTCCCTGATGGATGAGAGCATAAATCATGTTTTGGTCCATACTGGCCAAAATTACGATTACGAGTTGAATGAGGTTTTCTTTAAAGACTTGAGTATTAGAAAGCCTGACTATTTCTTGTCTGCGTCTGGAGAAACAGCTGCATCAACTATTGGCCAGGTAATTATTAAATCCGATGAAGTCCTCAGGAAAGAAATGCCTGATGCTGTCCTTCTATATGGAGATACAAATTCTTGTCTATCTGTTATTTCTGCGAAAAGACTGAAGATACCGGTTTTTCACATGGAAGCAGGAAATAGATCTTTTGATCAAAGAGTGCCGGAGGAATTAAATCGCAAAGTATTAGATCACCTGAGTGATATTAATCTTACACTTACTGAACACGCTCGAAGATATCTCATTAGGGAAGGGATTGCCCCAGATAGAATTTTCAAAACCGGCTCCCACATGAAAGAAGTTTTTAACCATTACATGCCTAAAATCTTAAGTTCAAACATTCTAAGTGAACTCAAGATTGAAAAAAAAGGATACTTCTTGGTAAGTTTACATAGAGAAGATAATGTTGATGATGAAAAAAACCTTTTACAAATTTTACAATCACTAAATCTAATTGCTAAAGAATATAATTTACCAATTATTATTTCGACTCACCCAAGGACACGAAAAAGAATTGAACTTCTTTCTTCGTATGTTAAGAGTGACTTAATTATCCTATCGAAGCCATTTGGGTTCTTTGATTACAATAAATTACAAATTGAATCTCTCTGTGTTATCTCAGATAGTGGGACGATTACTGAAGAGGCTTCAATACTAGGATTGTGCGCCATTACAATAAGAAAGTCGCATGAGCGCCCCGAAGGGATGGATTTTGGCACTTTAATTATGTCAAGTTTTGATCATCGCAGCTTGTTTGAAAATATTCGAATTTCCATTAATAGATGGGAAAGTTGTAAGAATTCATTCTTGAAGGTCGATGACTATGAAGCTCCCAATGTATCCCATAAGATTTTAAATATTGTACTCAGCTATATAAATCAAATTAATGACCTTGTTTGGCATAAAAATATATGATCCTCATTACAGGAGCTACGGGATTTATCGGCAGTCACCTAATGAATTCGCTCCCAAACTCATATAAAAAAAGAATTTTGACTAGAGACGCATCATTACTGCGTTCTCATTGCACAAATACAGAGATAATTTCCTATACACCCGGACTACCCTTGTCGAATGCTATTTTTAAAGATATTCATACAGTTGTCCATTGCGCTGGGATGGCTCATGCACCGATAAATAACTCAAAATCATTTCAAGATAGAGTTTTTGAAGCAAACTCAACATTAACAAAGTTACTAGCAGAAGGCGCCTTAAAAAATGGTGTAAAAAGATTCATTTACATTAGTACCTCAAAGGTACATGGCGAGATTTCTGTTGAGAAAATAAAGTTTGACGAAACAAGAGAACTGAACCCCCAAAATATATATGCTGAGTCAAAGTTTTATGGGGAGAAGCATTTAATAAATTTATGCTTAGACAAAGAAATGCAGTATTTTGTACTTAGACCACCTTTAGTTTATGGTCGTGGAGTCAAAGCTAATTTTAAACTTTTAAATTTAATAGCTAAAATTGGAATACCTCTCCCTATTGGTGATATTGACAACGCCAGAAGTTTTATAGCAATTGATAATTTAATTAGTGCAATAATGCTCTGTATTGAAACTAATTTTCAGAAAAGTAGTATTTATCTAGTATCAGATGATGACGACATTTCAATTTCAGAACTTTTTAGAAGGATTTGCACATCAATGAATAAAAAAGCTTATCTTTTTAATATAAATCAAAAAAAGCTGGAATTAATTTTTAAATTATTAAAGCAGGAAGTTTTTTTTCAAAAGGTATCTTCAAACTTCTCTCTTAATATAGAAAAAATTAAAAATGATTTAGGTTGGACACCTGTTGTAAGGATGAATCAAGTGCTATCTGAGATGAATAAAACTGAGAATTAAAATGCAGTTACTTTCACGCCTGAGTGCGCTATTAATGCTAATAACACTCTCCCCAATTTTTTTACTAATATGCATAGCTATTTTATTATCATCTGGCCGGCCAATTTTTTATATATCTCCAAGAATTGGAAGGCACTGTAAAGAATTTCGAATGTTCAAATTCAGAACAATGCATATAAAAACGCCTGAAATTGCGACTCATCTCATAATTAATCCTGATAATTACATAACTAATTTAGGTTTTTTCTTAAGAAAATCAAGCCTCGATGAAATCCCACAATTAATAAATATTTTAATTGGTGATATGTGTTTCGTTGGGCCTAGACCTGCACTTTTTAATCAATACGATTTAATTACTTATCGACAAAAATACAACGTAGATAAACTCAAACCTGGCATAACTGGCTTAGCCCAAATAAATGGTCGCGATAAAATTTCCATACGAAGAAAGGTTGCCTATGACCTCTTGTACTATAAATCACAATCAATAATCCTTGATTTACAAATAATCTTAATAACTGCCAAGAAACTTATTAATTCAACTGACATTTCACACTAGCATTATTTGATAGTATTCTTTTGTTTTATCAGCTAAGAGTAAATTTGTAACAACAATGTTAAAAACCTCAGAACTGCTAGTAAAAATTAAACATTTATAAATTTTTCAATTTCAAAATTATTATGGATACTAGCTAGATATTGATTTGAATTATTTACAAGGTCATTGTAGCGATCTTCATCCATTTCATAAAATAATTTAATTATTTCTACCCATCTCAAAGGGAAGTCTAGAGATAAAACATTTACTAAATTATTGCCATCAGAAATCCAGGGTGTCCTATCAGAGATTAAGACTGGGGTTTTAGCCAGAAGAGATTCGCTTATAACATGGCCAAAGTTTTCACCAATAGTTGGTAATATCATTAGATCATAATTTGCAAATGTTTCAATAACATTAGGCGCAAGAACTTCACCCATATACTCTATAGAGATATTTGAATGTAAGGACACTTCCTTAGCCAGTTGCATGCAAGAATTGAAGTACGCCCTTTCTTCTATAGGTCCGTAAATATGCAAAGAAATATTTCCAGTTACTTTTTCAAGCAGTTCAATTAGATATCTTAGATTTTTCTTTTTAAGAATTCTAGATAAGTAAACAATCTTAAGAACACCAGCTTTCTTATTATGTAATCTTGCGTTATTTGATTGGGAGATATTTATCCCATCAGGAATAATGATAATTTCATTGAAAGGAAATATGAGCCTAATGACATTAGCCTCAATGTCATTAGATGCAATGAAAGTAACTTTTGAATAAACATTCAGAAATTTAACGATGTTGATATAAAAATTCTTTTTTTTACCTTTGAGATCTAAAACTTCAGAGAATAATTCTCCTCTTGGGGCTAAAAAAAACTTTGATTGAGACTTTGTAACCTTGGCTATAAGCAATGGTAATAGCGTGAAATATAATGAAAAAAAACTATTCAAAATTACTTTATTAAATTTATTTTGGGAAAAAATGTGAAAAATATTTAATAAGAAAAATAAATAATTATTCACATATGTACATTCGAAATTACAGTCACACAAAAACTTTAATTTATCTTTACTGGAATATGATACGCCACCGATATCCCAATTCCATGTAAATACTTTAATACGCGCTCTATCACCAATTTTATCAATAAAATTAATTATAGATTTTGCAGGGCCAACCCCCCTTACTCCAGGATAAAAATAATCAACTAATATAAGAATATTTTTTTTAGTCATCAATTAATAGCTTTAAGGCGCTAATTGACATTGAAAAAACTAAAGGAACAAGAATTGCAACGTGTAAAGCTGCAGTTATGTTTGCATAAAGAAATATGATTATTATAAAACCAAAGATTGTCAATAAGTAATATGTCATTTTATTAATATACAACTTATACAATAAAATTAATATCGGAAATATAATAATAAAAATTAATAATAGCCCGATTATTAACCCGTATTGATTAATAATGTCTATAAAAACATTATGAGAGCCAGAGCCTGATCTATATACCCCTACTTCGGTATGTTGATCAACCCTATGTACAAAATCACCGTATGATTCGTTGCTGCCTTTAAGAAGCGGGGTATACAAATTATAGCTAAGTTCATTTGAGTTTTTCTGAGGAATATTATTTTCGAAGCGCTCAAGTGATTGATCGTATAGACTTAGTCGGACCATTACTCCTTTTGTTAGCAAAGCGCTAAAATGTTGAGTTAAAAATACATTTGGATTACAAATTTTTAAAGGTGTAATTATAAAGTATAGAGTGGTCAGTACAATTGGTATATATAGCATTGGTCTCCAGCGTCTTAAATAGATTAGCCCAATGAAAACGCATAATATATAACCTAAGAGACCACCTTTACCTCCGGTTACTAACAAAGTGATTATAAAAATGGAAAATATAAATGCAAGCAATACATTGTTCCTCAACTTCATAATCAATAATGCTGATATTCCGTAGAGTGATAATGAAAGCTTAAATGCATAGTCAGCTCTATTAATGTAAAGATTTTGTACTCCTTCACCGCCCGTACCACTACATAACAAATAAATGCCATTAAAAATATTAGCATCTAATGAAAAAAGTAATCCAATTCCTGATATGGTAATACCCATAATTAATTGGTCAAGTTGCTCAAATTCTTTGATAATAAGCGCTGTCACTACTACTATAGCGGACCAACGTATTATCATTACATAATAAAATGCATTTGTATTATCTGATAATTTTGATGTCACCGAGCTTATGAGATATTCGTAAAGCAAATAAATATCTTTAAATTGAATTTTTATCATTAGCAAAAATAAAAATGTAAATAAAGTTAAATTAAGAAATATCTTAAATTTATTTATATTTAACTGCTCTTTTTTTTGATATATACTATTTATGTAATAGATAATTCCTATAACTGTAATAATTAAGAAACATTTTGTTTGTAAATACTGTCCACTTATAATGCCAATTTTCTCAATTAAAACTGATGAGATAATTAGCCATCCAAGGCTAAATGCCGGTGAAATAATTGCCATGATTGAAAATAACAATAGAGAAGCATATCCGACATAGTGCGTATGCATCTGCAGATAATCTAAGTTTGCAATTAATCCAATAAATAATGTAAGAATTAATAATGCACCATATTTATATTGGGTATTCATAATTAGGAACAATTTTTTGAAGTATTTCATAACATTTATTTTGATCTGAATTACTATTTAACAATTGATTTTTTAAATTGTCCAAATGACAGTTAATATCCTTTACAGCATACAACTCGTCTTGTGCAATTCTAATTTTTTCATGGTTACTAGCTATAAGCCTTTGAGAAATTGATAGCTCCTCATGCAACTTCTCCCCCTTCTTAAGTCCTGTAATTTGTATCTCTATCTCATCTAGGGTATTTTTTTCTATCAATGCCCTTGCAATCTCAAGGATTTTAATAGGTTTTCCCATATCCAAAATAAAAATCCCATTATGATTCGGAATGGAACAGGACTGTATTACTAATTGAGCAGCTTCAGGTATGCTCATGAAATATCTCGTTACATCTGGATGGGTAACTGTAACGGGCCCCCCATTAGCAATCTGCTTTTTAAAAATTTCAACTGCAGAACCAGAAGAGCCTATTACATTCCCAAACCTAACAATATCGATTTTTATAGAGTCTTTAACCTGAAGTCTCTTATTATGAAGTATTAACTCTGATATTCTCTTAGTCAAACCCATTATATTTGATGGGTTAACGGCTTTATCTGTACTTATCAAGGTGAAATTCAATATGCCATATTTAATAGATAAATCAATTAGATTTGCTATACCAATCACATTGTTATATATAGAATATTTAGGATTACATTCAACTAATCCAACATGTTTATATGCCGCAGCATGAAATATAGTATCAATTTTATTTTCTTTAAATATGCGCTCTAAATCATTAGAGCAAACCGATTCAAGCACTGGTATTACTTCTACATTTAGTGTTAATGAAGTGATCTCTTGATAAATTTTAAACAATGCGTATTCTGAATTATCAAGTAATAATAATTTTGAAGGTTCCAACCTAATTACCTGCCTACAAATTTCAGATCCAATTGAACCGCCTGCGCCAGTAATTAATATACTTTTTCCTGCTACGCTTTTGTTCATTAAATGAACTTGCGGCTCTACCCAGTCTCTTTCAAGTATCTTGGAGATTAGATTCAAGTGATCTATATTATCTGAGTATATTGCATCATTTATTACTTTAATTGAAATATTGTTAGATTTGAGTGTTTTAAAAAAAATAGTATTAGAATTATTGTTTAAATCATGATCTTTAACTAATAATGTGTTTATATTAATTTTGTTATTTTCTAATAATTTAAAAATGCTTTTTTTAGATAAAATTTTAATATTGGAGACATTCAAATTTTGTTTATCTAGATCATCATCAATAAATGCAATTACCTTATACTTTGCCTTGTCTAGTCTATAATATAAATTTATACCCGCTGGATCTGCTCCATAAATTAGAATCCCACTTGGTGATTTTCCATATTTTAATTTATTAAAATGCTCATTTAATTTTATATATACTTTTCTAGATAAAATCAAAAATAAGAATAGTGTTATGCTTTGTATAAATCCAACTGACCTTGGAAGAGACAATATACCAAAAGTGATTAAAGCTGACAATATTACAGAATTTAATGAGCAAGATTTTATCCACTGCCATAATATAGAACTGTTTAAATATCTATTAATTACATTATAGTTTCCGAACAAAATCGAGCAAAATATATATGTTATTACGAAGTAAAGGACTATTACTGGATCATGTATATTTATTTCTCCAACTCGAAAATATAGGCTTAAGTAAAAAGAAATGACTGTTAATAAACAGTCATTAAGAATTAACAATCCTCTTTTTAAGTTCCTTGATAGTTTAAGATTCTCTATATATTTCATTTAATTTTTTTATTAGGCTATTTTCATTATTGTATTCTTTAGTATTTAAATTTATAATTATATTTTTAAGAGTACTTACTTTTATATAATGATATTTTTTAAAACTTATATAGTTAATGTTTCTATTATTTTTTGATTTTATTAATTTATTTATTCTAATTAAAACCTTATCAATATGAATTAATTTAATTTCTCTATCTTCAATTATATTTAATTTCTCACGATTCTTAGCGTTATGCAAAAAAGTAGCGACTACTGAATTATAGTTTGGCCTACAGCCCAACCCAAATATATTTGGCAATCTCAAAATATCCAATCTACATTTAATTTTTTTAGCTAGATTTACTAGCTCATTTTCAGCCATTTTTTTAGAAAGGCTATATACATCTTTTTTTTCCTCACTTGCTTCTATTTGTATTGAGGACAAGAAAATTATTTGCAGCTTATTATTTTTATCTTGCAGATACGAACATATTTTTTTGGTGTATTCATAGTTTCCATCCCAAAAATCTTGTATTACATCGCTTCTATTTACACCAGCACAATGTATTAAAATTTTGCAATTTTTCAGCTTCTCTCTTATGGTTTCATCATCTGAATTATGATGTAGGGAATCTACGTCACAACCACCATTAAGGAGGTCAGATAATATACTTGAGCCTATAAATCCACTTGAACCAGTAATAACGATCACGTTATTGTTAACTCCTGTTTGAAAAGGTCCACTAAATCCTGTAAATCCATTCTCTCAGCATTATTGGAATTATAGCTTTCATTTATCTCTGCTAGTCCAGCAATACCTTCTTCCATATACTGCTCATAATTCAAGCCCCTTGAGTCAATTGGCACTCTATAAAATTTTTCTAAGTCAACGGCTCTTAATAACTCTTCCTCCCCAAGCAGTGCCTCGTACTTTTTTTCACCATGACGAATTCCAATTTTTTCTACAGAATAGTCAGGAATATTTAAAGCAATTTTAAATGCATCGATGAATATTTTCATGGAAACAGACTTAGATTTTTGCACCAAAGTGTCGCCATTTATTCCACTTTCAAATGCATACAATACAAGATTTACCGCCTCTTCGAGTGTCATAATAAATCGAGTCATTTCATCATCCGTAACAGTTAGGGGCAAGCCACCCCTGACCTTTTCCAGGAAAACAGGGAATACAGACCCCCTTGATGCTAAGACATTTCCATAACGCGTAATACAGATCTGGGTCCCTTTTGAAGTTCTAGACTTAGCTAACGCTACTTTTTCCATCAATGCTTTTGACTGACCCATCGCATTAATGGGATATACAGCTTTATCCGTACTCAAACAAATAACTTTCTTGACTTTATTTGCTATGGCAACATCAAGAACATTACTCGTTCCAATTACGTTAGTTTTCATTGCCTCTAGAGGGAAAAACTCGCAAGATGGAACCTGCTTTAAAGCTGCTGCATGAAAAACATAATCCACATTATTCATCGCATCATTAATAGACTCTTTATCCCTTACATCTCCTATATAAAAAGAGATTTTTGAGTTGGAATATTTTTTCCTAAGTTCATCTTGTTTTTTTTCATCCCTACTAAAAATCCTCACCTCGTTGACACCTTGGGATAATAAAATATTGGTTACTGCTTCACCAAAGGACCCGGTACCGCCTGTAATTAAGACGGTTGATTTATTTAGATTAAATAGCATTACAGATCCATATTTATTAACTTATTACATCCACTCAACAAAGAATGATCGTGTGAAATTATTATAATTGTAGCTGACTTAGGCAAAAGGTAGATTAAATCAAAAATACTTACAGCAGTATTTTTATCTAGTGCACTTGTTGCTTCATCAAATATAAATATGTCCCCACCCCTATAAATAGCTCTAGCGATACCAATTCTTTGCTTTTGGCCTCCAGATAACGTTCCACCATTATCATGAAGATAATGATTAACACCATCTGATAAAGTTTTAATTAAAGCATCAAGGGAAGCAAGGCGAATAGATTCATTTAATTTATTGTAGTCAATTGGACCATCAAGATCTAATAATATATTATCAATAATTGTTCCATTAATTATATGAATATCCTGAGAAACAATAGAAATTCTCTTTTGCCATGAAGCCATATTAGATTTATCTAATAAAACATCATCGATTAATATCGATCCCTTGGTAGGATTTAACAACCCAATTATAATATCCACTAGGGTTGACTTACCAGAGCCAGATTTTCCAATTATTGCAACTCTATCACCCTTTGAGATAATATAATTACAATTTTTTAGTACTAATTTATTACCATTATTATATGAATATGAAACATCATTAATCTTTATATCATTAAAAAAATTAATAATAGAATTAATTGTATTACTTGGTTTCTGTATATATGAGTTTAAAATATTAGCGATTTCAGATGCAGCCGGTTCTGAAGATTTAATAACAGAATAATTAAGGTAGCATAATTGAAAACATGGCAACATTTTTTGAGCTGAAAGAGCTAGAATCGCTAGAAATGGGAGGGAGGATATTATGTTTACTTCAGCTCCACCCATATACAAGGTAATAATTCCAACTAAACATAGCCCAACAGTCTCAATAATAAATTTAGGAGATTGACTGATCATCACTATTTTAGCTTGAGATCTTTTTATTCTTCGATCAACATCAAGCAGTTCACCAATATATTTGTGATGTGTATGGGATATCATAATCTCCCTAATATTACCAATGCTATTTTGTATCACGCTAATAATATTTTTTGATTCAATATTAAGAGTTTTTCCATTAATAGAGCTAGATTTATTCGTTAATATGCTAACAACTATATAAGTTAAACTTAGGCATAAGAAAGTTATAATCGTTGCATTCGTATTTATAATTAACAGTAATGTAGTTAGTGCTATAATTGTAAAAATACTATTAATTAAAGTAAATATAGATAATACAAAATTATTAATTACTCCATTAATCTTGGTAGTAAAAATATCTACATAGTTTTCTTTACTCTTAAGTATAAATTTTTCATAATCAGAGTGTAGAAATTCAGTTAATAATATTCTATTAATGTTTGATCCAATTTCAAATGAAACATTGCAACTTTTTTTCAATACTAAAATTTTTAATAGACCAGCTAAGATGTTCGAGCCTATGAAAAAACCTCCTACAACATAAATCATTTGGAATGAATTAATTATTGGAAAATAATCCAAAATAAAACTAATCTTAGAATCATTAGTTATATATGCAATGAACGGTACTAATGATCCCACAGCAATAAACTCTGCACCAGATGAAGCTAGTGAAATAATTCCAAAATATAATATTTGTTTTTTATTATTAAGATCTAATCTTCTTAAAAGATTTTTCAAAGTTTTTAAGAAGCTTATTTGCATTTGTATGAGTTACTATAAATTGTATAAATTATCCGCATTAGAGAATTTGGAATTAAAAAAGTAAATAAAATTGGATAGGTAATTTTTTTCATCCAAAATCTTTTAATTGTTACTAATATTTTATTTCCCCTAGAGGCATAGCCGCCTTTATACCCCTTACCTCTTTCAGATAAGACAGCCTTTACAGATGCAATATATTTAATATGAATAAGTGACTCAATTAAATTTTTATTAAATTGCAGACTATAAAACTCCAGTACATTTGCGTAGTTAATGCAATGGACTAAATAAGAATCATACCATCTCACCTCACCAGGTGGTTTATAGTTCGACTTAAAAAAATATCGCTCATCAAATAGGACTGCACTGGAAGTATTAAGGACTCCTAATGATAAAAATAATGTTACCCAACACGTCCCAATAAATTTTTCTGCGTCAGGCATGCATGGCCTCAAAAGTGACGATCTCATAACTAACGCAGAGCAAAAACCCATCTGATCTTTTATTAAACCTAAGAAATAGTTTTTGTCACTACCAAAATACTTATTCGAAGAAATAGATGGTTCCATATTCTGAATGCAAAAGGAATTCAAATATATTAAATCCGGATTAAATTTATTAATATTAGTGAAAACATTTTTAATGCTATTTTTTTCAAAAATATCATCACCAAACCACCAAATATAATCACCACAAGCATTGTTAATTAACCAAATAAAAGCCTGATCAATTCCACATTTCTTCATCTTTTTATATTTAATTGAAAGTGATTGAAATTTCTTAACTACCTCTTCGCTTTCTAAATTGTCCGAATCATCTCTTATCAATATCTCTACTTGATTAAGCTCCTGATCAACTAAAGATTTGAGCGTAAGGAGTAAATCATTTGGCTGATTACATGTAGGTATACATATAGATATTAGGACCCGACTATCTTCACTCATTTTGCTGCTAGGATTCCTATAACCAAGCCATTTGCATTTATGAACGGAGAATCAAATTTTGTATTCATGCAATCTTCAAGATTAGTCTCAACCCAGACATTGTCTATACTTATTCGTTTCATAAAAAATAACTTTTTAAATAGATTTTTATTTTTTAATATATAGTTATCCAAGAAAGGGTTATAACCAACTGGAAATGTATATATAAAATATCCACCCTGAATAATAACGTTATTCATAATGTTATTAAAGGCTTGCCCAACTTTATCATAGCCTCTTTCACCTTCATCCCAACCTACATGCTCCAATGTTGATATTGAAATCATATTGGCAATTTTTTTGCTTGGCTTATATGTAGCAATATCCTCCTTTAAGACTGATGAACTAAGATCATATTTATCAATTACCATATGGCCTCTTATTCCATAATTCCAAACGACGTTCCCAAGCTCGCAATACTCAATTAAATTATATTTATTAATTAAATGAGAAATAATTGGTATCTCTATGATCCTTTCATTCTCATATGTTTTATTGTAGAGATGATAGAAATACTCAAGCCTTACGCCATCGAATGTAAAGTGCTTTTCTCTTACGAATTTATAATAATAATTTTTAAAAATGATTAAGGATTCTCTTATTATAAATTTGTTCAATTTAACAAATGTATTCTTAACACCATTATCTCGCAATGATATGAAAAATTTATTTAGATATTTTATTACGATCATCATTTATTTCTTTCAGTATGTTACTTACAATTGCTTCAATTGAGTATTTTTCATTGGTAAATTTCGCCTCTCCAGCCAATCTGATTTGCTCTCTCACCGCATGATTTATTAGATAAAAATTTATCTTCCTCAACAAATCGCTGTTATCCGCAAATAAAACTGCCTCTATTTCTGCTTCTGTTTTTGAAATAAGGGCCAAGTGCTCCTCTGTTTTTTCAGCCAACATAAACCCGCCAGATGAGGGTATTTCTATACTTCTACTTGTAATTTGATCATTATTTTTTTTTCTTAAAAAATTTAAATTGATTTTAGATGTTCTTATGACTTCTATTAGCTTTTCTTCTCTTAAATGTTTATTGTGAATTATTAGATTTTTATGTGCATTATTGAGGGCACTCCATCCGTTACCCCAAACATTCACCACTATTTCATTTTGAGCCAAGAAAATTAAAGATTCTGAGCGCTCTAATTCATAGGCACCAACAAAAGATACATCGTATAAATAGGAATGCTTTGTAAATATATGTGGTAATAATTTTTGTGCTTTATTTAAAAGATAGCGAGAATATGTGTCTGCAACCAGAATGACTCTCTTATATCTCTGGGAAAGACTAGCTAAATTCCTTTTTTTGGTTGTAACAATATAATCATACGTTTTAAGATTTTTTAAAAATCCAATTTTACTATTGTGCTTTTTTAGAAAATCATCCTCACTAAAGTACAAAATTTTTAGATTTATATTCGATTTTTTTACTTTTGCAATTGTGGCGCCACTTATATTCAATGTACTATCTACCCAAATTAGATCAAAGCTTTTTAAATTTAAGCTCAGAATCTCTCTATCTAATCCCATATTGTCATATTTAATTCTCAGTTTTGTAAATATTTTTTCTAAAAATGATAGCTTATAGATACTTCCATTTTTCTGGACTGCTGTATGGCTAATTAGCCGCAAGGTCTTGACGCAACTTTTTAGCGCCATAGCTCTCCATGCGCTTCGGGTATAGGCATTCAAGTCGCCAATAAAGATTACTCTCAGGCCATTATTTGCAATAATTTGCTCCATACACGCTCTAACTCTATTGAATTTACATTTTGACCGTCTGCAACTCTAATCACATTGTCTTCTTGGCCAAATGGATACCATTTACCTACTACAGCATGATCAGAAAAGATTGAGATTATCCTACACTTCGATGAAACTGCTAGATGCATTGGTCCACTGTCATACCCCAAGAACCTATTTACTTTTGAAAGTATCGAATAAGACTCCGAAATTGTTGTTTTGCCACATAGGTTTTTTGCATCAATATTTGATTTTTTAATTATTAACTCCGTAGAACTCCAATCTCCAGCCGATCCAATAAAGACTATCTTCACCCCGGTAGATAAATAAAGTCTACTGAGAAGTTGTACCCACTTTTCTTGATCCCATTGAGCCCAAGACTTCGTGGTTCCAACTGAAACTACCAATTTATATTCTTCATTCAATCCAAATTTTCTATAAGCCTGCTCTATTTTTGATAATGGTATATCAAGACGAAAATCTTCAAGTCGAACCTCTTGGTTTAAGTTGTTTATTGCTAATAGCCTCTGCCACTCAGGTTGACCTTCTTTTGTATATGCATTTAAACCAACAATTTTTCTCACCCCTGCAGTGTAAAAAAATAACTTATCCCTCGTTCTCTGATAGACAGTTCTTTCTGGCATTAGGTTATATACGATACCAATTGATCTATCTTTTAAAATTTTTCTTAAAAAAAACCATTTTTTAAAAAAAATTAAATCAACTTTATATTCAAAAACCTCATTTACTAATTTCAAAAGAATATATACGCCTTTACCACTTGGCACATTATTTTTAGAGGGCGAATTAGTCAGTACATAAACTAATTTATCTGGGTGTAAACTCCGAATACTCCTCATTGCCGGCACCCTGCTGAGTGAATCACCCAAAGATCCTGCAGTAAAAATTAAAATATTAGACTTCTCTTTCAATTCAAACCTAACCTAGATAATTAGTTTTTAGCACAACATATTTCATTTTTTTATAGGCACCGTAAAGTCTGTCCACTAGGCCTCTTGGTAAGCTCAGAAGTAAAATAGCTATAAACACCTCAGGAAACATCCAGTAATTTCTTAACATTTCAATCCGCTTGCCCTTGGGGGTATCAAATTCTCCGCAGTACCCCACCACCATACCCATCCATGTCTGCCGAAAATTTTTTTTCAAATAAGCACGCACTGCCCTTTTACTGAATCCATCAGAAAACATATTTAAAACCATTTTTAGGTATATTCCATACACATAAAATCCGTCATTTTTTATGATCCCATTCTTATTTGTTAACTGCTTTATTTCATCATTTAAAGTTGGATTATTTATTATTAATGGGGTTGCTATTAGGTATAAATTTTTACTAGATCTCACCACACCAAACACTGGAATTAAAATTGCAAAAGCAAATCCATAAATATTTTGCTTTGCAAGGCTCAAAAATGGGATTGCAGCACTTTTCCTTATTAAAATTGTTGTAAGCAATCCTATTGATCTACCAGTAATTTCGAGAACCTCATTATTGTCATTAAAAAATCTATCGCTTTCGACTGGAATTGCTGTCTTAGTCTCATCGTAGCGAAAATTTATCCATGCATAATCAATATTTCTTGATCCCAATGTATTTAAAATGTGAGCGATGGAGTCTGTTCTCATTTCATCATCATCAGAAAAAAACCACACATGCTCCCCTTTTGCCATCTCAAGCATAAAGAGCATAGCCTCATCTAACCCCTTTTTTTCACCCCTTATGTAATTAACAGCTCCACTACCACCCGGCTTAAAAAATTTATCTACTATTTTTTTTGTGAATTCATTAGTACTATCGTCTCTAATTACTAGCTCCACATCTTCAATGATTTGAGGCGCCAGAACCTTTATAAGTCTTTCGAATTCTTCGGGCCTGTTGTAAGTTGGAATACATATACTTAACTTATATAATTTTTCAATATTCATATATTTTTTTACTAATTAATTAACTACCTTCAGCAATTTAAGAAGTGCCTTTAACTTTACCTATACATATTTTGTTAAAGTATTTATCTCTAATAATTTAATTAGTCATTGATGCTAAAAAGTTTTCATATGTAAGTTTTAGACCTTCCTTTAGATCTACAGTCGGTCTCCAACCAAGATTATGTAACAAGGATGAATCTAGTAATTTTCTTGGTGTGCCATCAGGCTTTTTTGGATCAAATCTAATCGATCCTTTGTATCCAACCACATCTGATATTAAAGTGGCTAAGTCACTAATGGATATTTCAAATCCAGAGCCAATATTTACTCTATGTAGATCACTAAATTTTTTCAAGCGATCAACATTTGTATTCATAACAAATATACATGCTCTTGCTAAATCATCTACATACATAAACTCTCTGAAAGGTTTACCGGTTCCCCATACTGTCACTTCACTATCACCGCGATTCTTTGCCTCATAAATTTTCCTCATCAAGCCTGGTATTACGTGGCTATTATCAAGATCATAATGATCTCCAGGTCCAAATAAATTAGTGGGCATTACTGATCTGTAATCAATGGCTTCATTTTTATATTGCGTGTTGTAGGCTTGGCACATTTTTATCCCAGCAATTTTAGCTATTGCATATGCTTCATTCGTTAACTCTAAGGGCCCAGTTAACAGTTGATTCTCGCTCATTGGTTGGGGGGCCATTCTAGGATAAATACAACTAGAACCTAAAAAAAGTAGTTTTTTTACGCCTGTGCGATATGCCGAATCTATTAGATTTGTTTGAATAGCCAGATTTTCATATATAAAGCTTGCAGGAAAAGTGCTGTTTGCATAAATTCCCCCTACTCGAGCTGCAGCCATATATATTTGATCCGGCTTTTCTTCGGAAAGAAACTGCATGACAGCAGCTTTATCCAATAAGTCCAATTCTCTTCTAGTGCGAGTTAAGACAATATGTCCACTTTTAGAAAGTTCGCGAACAATACTCGAGCCGACCATTCCGGTATGTCCGGCCACATAAATTTTAAACCTACCTATATCCATAATCTAGAACCAATCCTAATATTCTGGCTAATCTCACTTTACTTCACCCCATTTCCTTTTAATTAACTTACCAACACAAGCTGAAATTTTTTGATATCCAATTTCATTGGGATGTGGATCATTCATAAAATAGTCTTCAATAGATAAACTGCACTCTTTAAAACCATCAAATAATGTTGAGCCTGCTTTAAGTATTTCATTTCGCGCTTCAATGCCAAGATTACTAATTCGGCGATTTGAAATCTCCTCCTTTTGCGGAAGATGGATATAAATGATATTTTCGCCATACGTATTTGAAAGTTTTAAGATTGCATCCCTATTATGTCTTAGGCTTTCATGGCTTTCCACATCTAAAATCATATTTTCAATATATCTTAATACTGAAAGTGTAGCCGGGAGATATTTTTCAATTGCATCAACGAACTTAAATGTTGATTTTTTCATCATTTCAATCCTAGAATCATTTAATTTACCCAGGAATTTTTTTAGATCGTTTTCATTTTTAGGCATTCCATAAAAATACTCATCTCCCTCACATTTCAAGTAATTATTAATACATTCCAAAATCTTAGGCGACATATTCCAAGTTGTTCGCTTATAGTCATCTGAAATAAAAATGACCACTAAATACTTAACTAGTATCTTATTTTTTATAAGATGCTCATGTAACAATTCCCATTGTTGAAATCCCGTACCCATTATTCCCCCATTTATATATTGAGGAATATTTGGTAGTCTTTCACTTGCAAGATTCTCAAACCATGCGAGCGCACCCTGCCCCTCAGTAAATGAATCCCCCAGCGTCAAAAGACTGGGAATCCCTGGATAAATATTTTTATTCTGAACAAGGCCAAAGTTATTTGTAAGAATTGTGTAGTCATACTCTTTAACAAAATCATTAGTTAATATGTATGCGCTACTTTTTATTTTTGCATTTTTTTCATATACAAAAAAACTGTGTATATTTCGAAATACATTGTTTTTATCTGATGAATACAGAGAAAATTTCCGAGTCTCAATATTATTTTGATTTTTAGATAGGAGTTGCCAAAAAAACTCTGTCATTAAGACACCGGCCATCACAGCCATCACCGGCAAAATTAGTACAATTAAAGTCTGGTAAAGCTTATTTTTCTTCATTTAATTAATTTAGTCGCCACAAGTAACTTTATGAAGAGAGATTTAATAAATTACAAATTTCCTACACTCAATCTAGTGAATATTTATTTTGATAGTCTTCTGCCAAATATTTCTTTTGTTTTTCTTTTTTAAGAATGCAATTTCCTACAGCCAATATATCAAGCTCTGTTCCCATTAGACATCTAAATGCATCTTCAGGCGACTCTACAATTGGCTCACCTCTAACATTAAAAGATGTGTTAACTAAAACTGAGCATCCAGTAATCTCTTTAAATTTCGAGAGTAAATCATGATAGCGAGGGTTTGTTTTTTTATAAACCGTTTGCACTCTAGCTGAATAATCAACATGAGTCACTGCTGGTATGCTCGATCTTTTGACATTTAATTTATCGATGCCAAATAATGCTTCTTGCTCAGGTGTCATTGCAATTTTTTGATTTTGATTTATGTTGGCCACTAGAAGCATATAAGGGCTATCAACGTCAATATCAAACCATTTCGAGACATCCTCCCTTAGAACGCTAGGCGCAAATGGCCTAAATGACTCTCTATACTTTACCTTCAGGTTAAGCTGTTTCTGAACCAAGGTGGACCTTGGATCGGCCAAAATAGAGCGGCAGCCAAGTGCTCTTGGCCCAAACTCCATTCTACCTTGATGCCAACCTACTGCACTTCCATGCGCTAAAGCCTGCGCGACCTCTTCAATGAGTTGATCATCATTTACCACCTCAAAAACTGCCCCTACAGAAGTAAGTCGAGCCTCAATTTCAGATTGCGAATACTGCGGCCCCAAATAGGAACCTTGCATTGCATCTAATTCTGCGTTTATGATGCGACGCTTTTTAGCGTGGAGGTAGTATGCCCCTAACGCAGCACCTATAGCCCCCCCTGCATCTCCTGCGGCAGGCTGTATCCAAATATTGTCAAATAATTTCTCTTGAATAAGCTTTCCATTGGCAACGCAATTTAAGGCCACACCACCAGCCAGGCATAAATTTTTCTGGCCGGTAGTTTTTGCAATGCTCTTTGCAAGCTTAATCACCACCTCTTCAGTAACCAACTGAATTGATGCCGCCAGGTCCATTTCCTTTTGGGTAAGCTCTGATTCTGGTTTCCTGGGCGCCCCACCAAAAAGCTTATCAAACTTTGCATTGGTCATAGTTAGACCGATGCAATAGTTAAAGTAAGACATATCTAAATGAAAGGTGCCGTCTTCCTTAATATCGATTAAATGATCCTTTATAAGCTTGGCATACTTTGGAGAGCCATATGGAGCTAGGCCCATGATCTTATACTCACCAGAATTTACCTTAAAACCAGCATAATAGGTGATTGCAGAATACAACAAACCCAGTGAGTGCGGAAAGTGAATTTCTTTGATTACCTCCAACTGGTTACCGCTACCAATTGCCAAGGAAGTGGTTGTCCATTCTCCAACTCCATCCATCGTTAAAATGGCAGCGTTATTAAATGGTGATGGAAAGAAAGCAGATGCGGCATGACTTAAATGATGCTCAGAGAAAAGCAATCTCTCACCCCAATCAATATTCCTACCCCATATACTTCTTAATGCTTTTACGATAACTGTTTTTTGGAAAAGTTTATCTTTGAGCCAAACAGGTGCTGATTTAGCAAAAGACCAAAATCCCCTCGGTGCAAATGCTAAATACGTCTCCAAAAGCCTTTCGAATTTTAAAAAAGGTTTGTCATAAAAAACAATGAAATCAATATCGGCGGGAGAAACTTTAGCCTCTCTTAAGCAATAGGCAATTGCCTGATTTGGAAAATCTGAATCATGTTTTATTCGGGTGAAGCGTTCCTCTTGAGCTGCGGCAATAATACCTCCGTCCACAACTAGACAAGCCGCAGCATCGTGATAATAGGCTGAAATACCTAATATTTTCATTTAGAACAATGTATAAATAAACGGGGCAAATACAGAGCCTTGCGCTAAGATTAGCAGGCTACCCATTAATACCATTACCAAAATGATAGGTAGTAACCAAAGTTTTTTATTTAGGCGCAAAAATAACCACAACTCTTTTAAAAAAGACATAAACATCCTAAAATTGATTTTTAAATTTATCTCGAGGTAAGATCTCAGGCTCACGCTCAATCCAATAAGATACTTTACTCAAATTACGCTTAAGACGAAGTTCATCTCTACCCAAAAGCTTGGTGATTAATGCAATGGGCGTTAATAGCCCATAAAAAATAAGTGCCAAAATAATAGGGCTTACTATTTTTCCTAAAATTTCACCCAATAAATACCAAGCCCTCGAAAGTGGAGTTAGCGATTGAGGCCATAACACCGCAGCGAGAGCAAAAGTGGTAGCGAAAAAAAAGGCGAGCAGGCATAAAAAATAGGCATTCTTTTGGTAAAAAAATACAAAGAATGCAAATGAAATCAAACCGAAAAGATAACCAAAATCTCTATTTTTTTTAAAATTGTTTTGGGTTTCTAACATTGTGCCAATTGTAAGCTCTATTGATAAACACTTCAATGATGTACTAACTAAAATTATACCTGGCGTTAAAAAATTTGTAACAGCTGCTTACATCCTAATTGCATAGATATCGCCCACAGTAAATTTTTTGAGGTGTTCGTCTACAATGTCCGTAGAATAACTAACATGAGGTTTTGTAATAATTACTCTGAATCCCGCGTACTCCAAATAAGCTTTTAGTTTATTGAAGCCGTAATGATATTCAATTACAATATATTTAAATACTCTCAGCACTTTATGATCAGTATTAAGAATAATTTGATACTCATATCCCTCAATATCCATTTTCAGGATTGCATCTTGCAAAGGGTATAGTTTAATCAGGTCTTCCAATGTGAATCTAGGGACTACAACAGCACTACTATCCACCAGATTAATTGCATTTGACAAATTAAACATACTCTCCGCCTGAGAGAAGACATGACCGCTACCGGATGAAGAGTCAACAATTCCATTTAAGAAACATGCTTTGCTACTATAGCCATTCAGGTCTGTATTCACATTCGCCAAATTAACCCAGCCGGGATTGGCCTCTACGCCATAAACATATTTCGCCCCTTCAATCAAAAAACTTAATGCTGTATCCCCAAATGCAGACCCAATGTCTAAAATTATGGCATCTTTAACATGTGCTATCTGGAAAAATTTCCGGTAAATATCACCAGCAAAGATTTCCAGCAAAGTGCTCATTGCCGTACCATCTCCAATATCAAATAGAACTCTTTTGCCTCGATAAGTAAACATGGCAATATTGTTAACTATTGATCCATCAGGAAAATAATACTTAAAATAAAGTAAATCTAAAAAATTATTCCAATTTTCCCTGTATAGATGGTAATTAAGGTCTCCTCCTAAATTAATTACAGCAGAAGACTTAATACCAAGCTTTACCATTAAGGCAGACGGCCAATTGGAAGCGGTTTTTATTAATATACTTATCCTTTCAATATATACATGTATTGAAATCATTTTATCCTTTATAAGAATTTTTTCTTTTAAATTTTTTATAAACTATGGCAAAATATATATGTATAAATATATCTAATAAATCATTATCTATGCGCCCCAATAATACCTCTTTAAAAATTCTTCTTTTCTTTTTCAGCAATGGAATTCTTTTTATTAGCTTTTACTTCTTTGCAAGCTTCTGGATTGAAAGATCAAAAAAATACTATCTGATTCCTGAATCATTTGCAAATCAAATACAAATTTACCAATCGGAAGATGCATCAAATTTTCGAAAAAAATTCAATACACAACTAGACCACATTAGATCCTATTATGTTCTGGGAGAAAATATACCGATAACTGAAATGTTATTTACAGTTATTAATCCATTTTCAAGTAAAAAACTAAACATCCTTCTTCAGGGAGACTCATGGGGGGAGCAAGCTACATCTAGCAATGAGATTAAACAAATTTTAAACTCTTTTGCCACAAAGAATAAAGTTGGATTTGTAAGTGCTGGAATAGGTAGCTACGCCCCCACCCCTGAAACTCTGCAACTTCGAGCCCTCAGAGATAACTTTAATATACACCCTAATATAGTCATTCTCATCATTGATCAAACAGATATTGGAGACGAGCTTTATCGATATAGGCACCCTGTCACAGATACATCTGGGAAAAAATTGCTAAGCACCAGAAGCGACAGTTATGCAGAGCCCCACCAAGACGCACTTCTCAGCATAGATAAATCGAACATACTAAAATCAGAAGTCAATATTTTTATGAAATTTTACCGATACAGCACTGTTGCGATAAAGGGTCTGATTGACAAAGAGGCTGGCGCAAACGTACTCGCTCCATTAGAAAAAGGGGTTAGCCCGACGGATAAAGACTTATTTATTTCAAGGGTGAGGGGTTATATTAATGAATTCTTTGTTGAAAAAAGTGGAAAGAAACTTTATATCGTTACACACCCCCATCGCAATCATCTATTACCTGCTGATGCAAAAAACGCCTACAAAGTAAACGTTGCCGATTTAGTTCAAGTGGCGATTGATGGATCAAGTCATCATGAATCAATTACTCATTTGAATATTAACAAGGTATTTAAATCTGTTTACGAAGATTTTGATGGAGATAATATTTTTGAGCCTGGAGATCCAGCCTCACATTTATCAAGAGCTGCATATCGCAATAATTTTTTACCTTACATCTTAAATCAAATTGTCCTAAAACAATAAATACTGAACTTGGTTACGAAAATTTAAACCAACTGAAAAAATGGATACGTTTTGAGAAGACTATGCAACTGTATGAGCAGCAATTTTCACAACATACCTACTTTGATTCCTCCGCTCAGTTAAAAAATAGTTATATCGGGATTGCCAAATACATATTCAGTGTGCCGCGGATTCTTTTCGTTGGCACAAGATACCCATCTAAAACTAAAAACAATTGGTAGCCCATTTCAGCCAGTTTAGTAAAACAAATTTCGTATTTATCATCAAGAAATTCTGCATTTATCAAATCTTCTTTTGAGCCCTTCCATCCCCCATTATCTTCAAAGTAAATTACAGGTCTTAACCTGCTTAACTCAATAAGTCCCGATAAAATGATGTCTGCATCAGATCCATCGGCATCTATCTTCAAAAAATCCAACCTGTTAAATCCTGCTAAAAACTTTTCAAGGGTTATGGCTTGGACCTCAATTTTCTCCTCAAGCGCAGGGTTTGAATCAGTCAAACTAGCTGATTTATTCATCATATGCTGGGGGGGCGAATACAGAATCCGCGCACCCTCTGCAGAGGATATGGCCAAGGGATGTACTTCAACATTTTTTAAATTATTTAATCGGATATTTCGATCTAAGCGCTTGCGAAAATCAGGATGCGGCTCAACAGAATGTACTTTGCTAGCAACTTCTGCCAGCATTAGTGTAAAAGATCCTATATTCGCACCGATATCAACAGCAACGCTATCAGGCGTGTGTAAAAAGCGCTTTATGATCCATGATGTCTCAGACTCGTACTTCTGATCCCAAAATATCACCCCTCCCTGATGCTCGCTTACATTAATGCCAATTAAATATTGATTGGCATATGGGACAATGCATTCCCCCAAATTTGGGTATAGCCATTTTGCCAACCTATGCTTACCCTTAAAACTATGATCTCTCAAAAATTTCATTAACATTTCTCGCCCCATCATTCTTAAATTATTCCAATAATACTAATTCAATAGTATTTCTTACCAGTGGAATTGGCTTGCCAAACTACTTTATCTTTAATAAATGGATAAGTTCACGATTATAAAAATTGCCGTCAATATAAATTTCAAATATTTAATATTCGCCGCTAACAGAAACTAAATAACCATGCTTGGTAAGCAACGCATGTTGCCTTGCTTTTTGTAAATCACTTTCAACCATCTCGGAAATCATCTCATCGAAAGAAATTTCAGGAAACCACCCGAGTCTTTCCTTAGCCTTGGCAGGATCTCCTAAAAGAGTTTCCACTTCTGCAGGCCGATAATAACGTGGATCTATTTTCACAATCACATCCCCAACCTTTACAGCAGGGACTTTTTCACCCTCAATTGCAATCACAATTGCTTTCTCATCAGCTAAGTGCCCCTCAAATTGCAAAGTTAACCCCAATTGCCTAGCACTTCGAATAATGAATTCTCGAACGGTAAATTGAACTCCTGTTGCGATTACATAATCCTCTGGCTTGTCTTGTTGCATCATTAACCACTGCATTCGCACGTAGTCTTTGGCATGCCCCCAATCTCTTAAGGCATCAATATTTCCCATATACAAGCACTTTTGTAACCCTTGGGCAATATTTGCCAATCCCCGCGTTACTTTTCGAGTAACGAAAGTTTCGCCGCGACGTTCTGACTCGTGATTAAAAAGAATGCCATTGCAAGCGTAAATACCGTATGCTTCTCGATAGTTGACAGTTATCCAATAGGCATACATTTTTGCAACAGCATATGGACTACGCGGATAAAACGGGGTAGTTTCTCTCTGAGGGGTTTCTTGAACTAGTCCATAAAGTTCTGATGTTGACGCTTGATAAAAGCGCGTCTTCTTCTCTAAACCCAATATTCTTATGGCCTCCAGAATGCGTAGGGGGCCGATTGCGTCAACATCAGCCGTATACTCAGGCGACTCAAACGACACTGCAACATGGGATTGCGCACCCAAATTATAAATTTCATCCGGCTGAGATTGTTGAATTATGCGAACTAAATTGCTAGTATCAGTTAAATCTCCATAATGCAAAATTAAATCTGGGTGATCTACATGCGGATCTTGATATAGGTGATCAATGCGCCCCGTATTAAAAGATGAGGCTCGCCGCTTAATTCCATGGACTGTGTAGCCCTTGTTCAATAAAAATTCAGCAAGATATGACCCATCTTGTCCAGTTATTCCGGTAATTAGGGCAATTTTTTTTACACCTGTCTTATCTGTCTTCATAATATTCATTATCGTTTTAAAAGATTGCATTTAGATGTCTAGCTACGGCCATAAGTATCCTTAAAACGTACGATGTCATCTTCGCCCAAATATTCTCCAGACTGAACCTCAATAATTTCTAGCAACGTATCTCCAGGGTTTGCTAGCCTGTGTTTTTGACCTCGCGGAATATATATACTTTGATTTTCCTTAAGAAAAATTACCTCTTCTCCATTGGTAACTTCTGCCGAACCCCGAACCACTATCCAGTGCTCAGCTCGGTAATGATGCATTTGCAGCGAAAGACTTGCAGCTGGCTTCACCTGAATTCGCTTCACTTTAAAACACCCATCTTCATCTATGCTGTCGTACCAACCCCAGGGGCGAACCACTTTTCGATGGAGATTCTTTTCATCCCGCTTTTGATTTGCAAGCTCATTAACAATGTGCTTAACATTTTGACTTTTTAATCTGTCTACTACCAATATAGCATCGGCAGTTTCAATGATGATAAGGTTTTCGACCCCAACAGTGCCAACCAAGCGGTGATCCGCGTAGACTAAATTATTTTTCGAATTGAGTAACAATGTATCGCCACTAGTGACATTCCCTAACTCATCTTTTTGCCCCGTCTGCCAGACCGCATCCCAAGAGCCTAGATCGTTCCAACCAGCATCTAGCTCAACCATTTGAATAACAAAGTTAGACCCTGGGCATTTTTCAATTACAGCACAGTCAATTGATTCGCAGGGAATTAGATTAAAAGCCTCTCTGTCAGGACGCATAAACTTTGCATCACCAACATTATCCTCAGCCTTACCTTCCCAGGCCTTTTTAACTGAAGATAAAATATCTGGCCGAAACTCCTTCAAAGCAGCAAGCCATACGCTAGCCCTTAGGACAAATATTCCGCTATTCCAAAAATAATTACCTTCATCTATAAATTTTTGGGCCGTGAATTTATCCGGTTTTTCAACAAAATGATCTACCCGAAGGCCAAACTTAGAATCATGGGGGGCCATTGCCTTGATGTATCCATAACCCGTTTCGGGGGACGCAGGAGGAATACCCAGAATAGCAATTGAATCCTCTTGCGCAATGCAGATACACTTTTGCAATGCTCGTATGAAGGCATCATCGTCAGATACCACCTGATCAGCTGGCAAGACTATCAAAATAGGGTCGCTCTTCGAATTTACCTCTCGTCCAATCGCAAATAACGCGGCCATCGTTAATGCAGGAGCAGTATTTCGCCCCGACGGCTCCAAAAAAAGAGTTGATTGATTATTTTTCAAATCACGCAATTGGTCTAATGCTAAAAAGCGATGCTCTTCGTTTGTAACTACCAATGGAGGTTCCACCCTAAAGCACACATTAGAAATACTTCGAACTCTTAATACCGCTTGCTGGAAGAGACTTGTTTTTTCATCGCCTCCTGGAATTACCAAAAACTGCTTAGGAAAGCCCGATCTAGATAGGGGCCATAGACGCGTTCCCGAACCTCCACAAAGAATCACCGGCAGAATCTGATCCATCAATTAAAACCCATCCTTACTTATTGGTTTACTTGCTAGTACATATTTTATGCGATTGCACTTTCTAAAGCATTATTAAAAAAACTTAAAATGCGATTCACATGGGCATTATGACCATAGAGTCTACTTGTATGGCCAAATCAAACTAAAAGGCAAAAAACGCAATTAAGCCATTTTGCCCTCTTATTCAAAAAGCTAGTGGAAGTATTAAATCTATGCTTGCTAAAAAATATCTCAACCCAGATTATTGAAATTTAAATATAGTTGCGGTTATTTTATCGATTAGCAATTAATTCATCTTAGGATTTTAATTTCAGGCCTCAGGCTAAATCTCGATTGGCAAATATGATTATGGCCAGTGTATTCCAAAGCTTACCATTTCAATATCACATGAGAATTATATAAATGCCCAGCATTCGATATTAGTTATAAAATTCTCAAAAAATTTTATTCAGAGTAAAATATTCTGATTACTCTATCGCTTAGTACAATCCTATACTAATAATTCAAATGAATACGGCAATTATTACAGGCATTTCCGGGCAAGACGGCCTTTATATGGCTGAATTATTGCTAGAAAAAGGATACCGAGTTGTTGGTACGACACGATCACCTTCTTCTGCTAAGCAACTTATCCCGAAGGCAATATCTGAGAGAATTAAATTGGTAAATTGGGATGTTGATAATTATTCACAATTATGTGAAATTATTGAAAAAAATTGCCCAAATGAAATTTATAACTTTGCCGCCCTAAGCTCAGGCGAAAAAATGTACTTAAATCCTGCGCTTATTGGTCTTATAAATGGCTTGGCAGTTACAAAAATATTGTCCGCCATAAATGATATAAACCCTGAAATTCGTTTCTGCCAAGCATCTAGCTCAGAAATGTTTGGAAAAATTTCAAAAGCCCCGCAAACAGAAGTAACCCCGTTCAATCCTCAGAGCCCTTATGCTGCCGCAAAACTATATGGTCACCAAATGGTTAACATATACAGAGAACATCATGGAATCTTTGCAGCTTCTGCTATTCTTTTCAATCATGAAAGCCCCCGCAGGGGAATAAGTTTCGTAACCCGCAAGATTACTCATGCTGCCGCACGGATTAAGCTGGGGCTTGAAAGTCAAGTAGTGCTTGGAAATTTAGAGATGAAAAGAGATTGGCTATTTGCTGGGGATGCGATACAGGCAATGTGGATGATGTTACAAACCAAAGTAGCAAGTGACTATGTTATTGCTAGCGGCATCAGCAGATCAATAAGAGAGTTTTGTCAAGTTGCATTTGAACGACTTAATTTAAACTATTTAGACCACGTTATCAGTTCAGAGGAATTTTTTAGATCGACTGATTCGACCAATCTCGAAGGAAGCACTCTGAAATTACAATCCATTGGCTGGTCAGCGTCAATAAGCTTTAAGCAACTAGTACATAAAATGGTTGATTACGACCTGGCTTTACTGCAGTCCAGCATAAACATTAATAACCCAAAAGACCTCCCCGAACAATCAAAATGGGTAATATGAATAAGTATAAAGTAGCTACAAACTGCCGCATTTGCGGTAATGCAAATTTGGTACCCATCTTAGACTTGGGCGAACAAATGCTAACCGGCGTCTTCCCAAAGAAAAATGATCCATTAGTTGCAACTGTTGGCCCCTTAAGACTTGTGAAATGTATGGGGGAGGACTCCGTTTGCGGACTAGTTCAGCTAGCCCATTCTTATAACTTAAGTGAAATGTATGGGCTGAACTACGGCTATCGGTCTGGGCTGAATAAGAGCATGGTTGCACACCTGCACGCCAAAGTTGATCGCATACTGTCATTGGTGAACTTAAGCAAAGGTGATCTAGTTATTGATATTGGCAGTAACGATGGCACAACTTTAGCAGCCTACCCAAATCACGGACTCAATCTAGTAGGGATTGATCCAACAGGCATTAAGTTTAAGCCCTACTATCAGGATCATATTCAACTTATTTCTGATTTTTTTTCCTCTGATTTAATAGAGAAATCCTTTCCGAATAAAAAAGCTAGTGTAATCACCTCATTTTCAATGTTTTATGATCTTGAGGATCCAATTGATTTTATGAAAAATATTTACAGCGTTCTCGCGGATGACGGTATTTGGATATTTGAGCAAAGCTACTTACCTACAATGATTGAGACAAATTCTTTTGACACGGTTTGTCACGAGCATTTGGAATTCTATTGCTTAAATCAAATTCAGTTTATGGCTGAAAAAGTTGGTTTCCAAATAGTTGATGTCGAGTTTAATGACATTAATGGTGGCAGTTTCTCAGTGACAGTTCAGAAGTCAAAAATATCTCAAAACATACTACCTTCAATTCAAGCAATATTAAAAAGCGAGGAAGAGCAAGGATACAATTCATTGGCACCCTTCATTGCCTTTGAGAAGCGTACTAAAGGAGCAAAACAAGCGCTTATTGATTTTTTAAACAACGCAAAAAAAGAAGGTAAAACAGTTGCAGCCTTAGGGGCATCCACAAAAGGCAATGTTCTTTTACAGTTTTGTCAAATTACACCAAATGACATTACTTGCGTTGGCGAAGTAAATGATGAAAAATTTGGATGTTTCACGCCAGGAACTTGGCTTCCAATTATCTCGGAGGATGAGATGCTTAACCAGAAACCAGACTATTTACTAGTTTTGCCTTGGCACTTTAAGAAATTTTTTATCGGTAATTCCAAATTTGCAAAATCAAAGCTGGTCTTCCCGCTACCTACCTTAGAGATAGTTGATTATATTGCAAGTTGCAAATAAATTAAACAAAAAAATGGGGCTTAGATTTGGGCAATCAAAACTAGCATACATATAAATAACAAATCGGCGGGAAAAGAAAATATTGGTTACCTTCTTCCTAATGGACCCAATCCAAATTTACCCTACATATTAAAAAATAAAACTGTTTAAACTGATATAACCATCTACTAATGCGTGAAGTCAACAACCTTTGCCCAGTAAATTTTCCTAATTTTGGGGTAGCAATATAGCTCAGGCCTTCTTAGCGTAAGCAGAGCACCAGCCTACGCCAGCCACTTGCTTACCAGCAATCAGTGAGAACCACCAGCAGCATAACCAGCTTTGCCTTGGTAAAGGGCACAGTTATCACACTTTTGACCAGCGACATACTTAGCAAAGTTTGCCTTATCTACTTTTGAGGCATCAGACTTGTAGCCCAATGCAGCAACTTGTGGATCGGTTTCAGCGACCATCACTTGAGCTTGAACTTTCACGCTCAAAACCAAGGTGCAAGCACCAGCTGACAAAATCATAAATTGGCGACGACTATTTTGCGTATGAACTTCAGTAGGTAAGAAAACCAAAGTTTGCATCTGTGTTGATCATAGAACAGATGAAATTAGTCTACTATAAGCTTTATAAGCTATTGAATTATATAGGTATTTACCTGAGAACTATTCTCATGCAGTAAATTAGGGCAAGGCTAATGCCAGCCCTTCAGATTCATACACCCTATTCGTTGCTTGATATGAATTCCGGAGCCAGATTCTGGATAGGCGCCCGCACAATCAATCGCATCACGACGGAAAGTCGCAATATTATTTTTAGCGGGGTCCTTATTGATGTCAGGATAAATAATTGAGCCACAACCAAACAAAGTCAGGATAAAACATAGACCTCCTAAAGCATTCACCCCAGCACGAGCGCAAAAAGCATCCTTCAATCTGTCAATGATTGCCATAGACATTAATTTCTAACGCTTTTCTAGAAGGGATAAAAACTCTCTACGCAAATTGGAATCCTTTAGGAAGGCGCCGCGCATCACACTATTGACCATCTTGGAGTCACGATCCTTAACGCCGCGCCATTGCATACAGAAGTGATCTGCATCCATCACGATCGCAACACCAATTGGCTTAATTTTTTTCTCAAGCATATCCGCCAACTCCACTACTGCCTCTTCTTGAATCTGTGGACGACACATAACCCATTCAGTTAAGCGTGAATACTTTGACAAACCAATCAAAGCAGATTCTTTACTTGGCAATACCCCAATCCAAATACGGCCCATGATTGGGCAAAGATGATGAGAGCAAGCACTACGAACAGTAATGGGGCCAATAATCATCAATTCATTTAAACGACTGACATTCGGGAACTTGGTTAAAGTTGGTTGCTCTATGTATCGCCCATTGAATACTTCTTTAACAAACATCTTAGCCACGCGTTGGCTAGTATTTTTAGTATTGTGATCGCTATCAGTATCAATTACCAAACTCTCTAGAACAGCCTGCATTTTTTCTGCCACTTCATCCACGAGACCTTCTAGCTCACCAGGCTGAATGAATTTAGAAATATTGTCATTGGCATGAAAGCGCGCCTTTTGCGCCTCAATTCGTCGACGAATCACAACAGATAATGGAGCACCAACATCACTCTTTTGGGCGGCCACTTTCTTAGCAGAGTTAACGGTGGAGACCTTCTTGGCAGGAGACTTAGCAACCGTCTTTGCAGGAATTTTTTTAGTAGGCATATCTATTTATTATCTCGATAAATTTAGTGAATGACTTTTACTTCTTTTTAAATCTGAAAGAAGATGGCTACGACGCAAGCTAAACCAGCCAACCACACGATGGATCGAGTGGTTGGCCAATCCGCCACATAGCAAATCAAATAAGCAGTGCGTGCTGCAACAAATCCGATTGCCAGCAGATCAACTCTGTTTTGTGGCGCATTAGCAATAGATGCAATAACAACTGCCGCAAAAAAGAATGGGAGAGATTCAAAAAGGTTGGCTTGTGCAGCATTGGCTCGCGCCCGAAACCCTGTCTGCTTAGCAAGCCATTGTCTAGGCATGCCATTGTCATAACCCTCAAATCCTTTTTTAGCAATTCCTGTTGCCACATAGGGAAAGAGTCCCATGAACAACACACACCAATAGGCAATGGTCATGACTGCCCCTTCTTCTTTGAGCCAATACGACTTTCTTTGCCATTCATTAGATTGTGAATATTGCTGCGATGACGCCAAATCAGCAAAAGACAAACCGCAAGTAGCGCAATGCCCATGGGCTGAAAGCCAAACAAAAATACAAAATAGATTGGCCCAAAGACCGCAGCTGCTAAAGCAGCTAAAGAGGAATAGCGCATGAACACCGCTACGATGATCCAAGTTCCGAGAGTAGCTAAACCCAAAATCCAATTAATACCAAATAAAATTCCGCAGGCAGTAGCAACGCCTTTACCGCCTTTGAAGCCATGAAAGATAGGAAATAAATGCCCAAAGAACACTGCAATCACAACGCCACATAGCAACCAAGAGCTGAGTGTTGAAGTCAAAGATTCATCGCCGAGCAATACTCTTGCCAACATGACTGCAAGGTAGCCCTTTAGGGCATCACCAATCAAAGTGAGTACCGCCGCTAGCTTATTACCAGTTCTAAGAACATTGGTTGCACCTGGATTACCGGAGCCATAAGAATGGGGGTCAGGCAATCGCATGCTCTTACTCACTACTACGGCAAAAGAAATTGAGCCAATCAGGTAGGCAATCGGAATAAGCAATAGCTCTAGGGTTAAATTCATATTGATATCTTAATCACTTATTACCTGATTGAAATTAGTTGCGACCAATACACTCTCAACTACCCCTAGGATGATGTTGCTGATGGATCGATTTAAGACGCTCTCTAGCCACATGGGTATAAATCTGAGTGGTCGAGATATCAGCATGACCCAAGAGGAGTTGCACCACCCTTAAATCTGCTCCGTGGTTCAGTAAGTGGGTAGCAAATGCATGCCGTAGTGTATGCGGAGATAAGGCAACAGGGATATTGGCAATTGTGGCGTAACGCTTAATTAGCACCCAGAAAGCCTGACGGGTTAATCCCGTCCCCGTGTGGCGTCCAACAAATACGGCATCAGAAGTCTTGCCTTCAAGTAATGGCGTTCTGGCATCAGCAAGATAGCGGCGTAACCACTGACCTGCCTCACCACCAAATGGCACTAATCGCTCTTTACCGCCTTTACCATTCACGACCCGAATAACACCTTCGTTTAATCCTAGGGCAACCGTCTTTAAAGAAACGATTTCAGAGACCCGTAAGCCGCTGGCATACATTAACTCCAACATAGTACGATCACGCAACCCAAGCGAAGTTTCCATATCGGGGGCATTAAGCAAGGCAGTGACCTGATCTTCACTTAATGTTTTAGGGAAACGTAATCCTTGCTTTGCAGCACGCAAACCAATGCAAGGATCACGTCTAACCAAGTTCATACGCAGGGCATGGCGATAAAAGCGCTTGAATACCGTCAACCGACGATTGGCAGTGGTCGCTTTATCTGCTCGTCGATGTGCAATATATGCAGTGAGATCTTTTTCAGTAACACTGTAGAGATCAGCACCTGAATCTTTTTGAAGCCATTGAGCCAAGAGCAATAGGTCTCGACGATAAGCAGACAAACTGTTTTGTGCCAAGCCATCCTCCAACCAACAAGCATCACAGAAGCGCTCAATGGCCTCTTGGCTTACTTGGTGGATGACTGGCACAACTATATTAGTCACGGAAGTTATTAAAGCCTAATGGAGCCTCGCTGACCTCTTTCTTGAGCATAGCCATAGTCTCTTGTAAATCATCGCGCTTAGTACCCGTTACACGCACTGCATCACCCTGAATACTGGCCTGCACTTTGATCTTGCTGTCTTTAATAATGCGAACTACTTTTTTAGCTAACTCAGAAGTAATCCCTTTTTGGATTTTCATGGTTTGCTTGCGCTTATCACTACCAATCGTCTCTTTTTTGTCGTCCTTGAGGTAGCGCACATCCACATTGCGTTTAGCCATCTTGCCGTAAAGAACATCGCGAACTTGTCCCAATTTAAAGTCATCATCACCAAACAAGATGAGAGTCTCATCCTTTTGCTCCACTCGGCTATCAGAGCCTTTAAAGTCAAAACGATTGGTAATTTCTTTATTGGATTGCTCAATTGCGTTTTTCAACTCAATCATGTCAGGCTCACACACTACGTCAAATGAGGGCATCTCAAACTCCTTAAATAATCTGGGTAATTAATTTTGCAAATTCAATCATTGCATTGTTACTTTTCAAGTTTTTCCATAAATTAAGAACAGAAACTCGAACACGAATAAGATTGTGGCATGAACTCCGCGAAAAATGCGCCCAATCCTGCAAAATTGACCCCCAATCTGGGACTCAAGCACCGGAATAGCTTTGGTCTGGATTCCATGGCGGAATTCGCATACGAGATCACATCCGCGGATCAGTTACCAGCCCTCATGAAAGAACTGAGGGATAAAAAACTTGCCTGGCGTGTATTGGGCGGTGGAAGTAATGTGATTCTTCCGGAGTCTTTGCCTGGAGCAACCATACTCATTAATATTCTCGGCCAAGATCTTGTTAAATCGGATGACACATACTCATGGCTCTCCGTGGGAGCTGGGGTCAATTGGCATGAATTGGTTTCCTGGACGCTAGAGCACAATCTCCCGGGATTTGAGAACCTCGCACTGATACCAGGCACTGTTGGCGCCGCGCCCATTCAAAACATTGGGGCGTACGGTGTTGAGATCGGCGAATATATCGACAGCATCGAGGTATTTGATTCTACGGCCCATGCCTTTGTCACTCTCCCGCAAGAGGCCTGCCAGTTTGCCTATCGCGATAGCTACTTCAAGCAAAATCCCAATCGCTTTATCGTGACAAAGGTCATTTTTAAAATTCCCAAATCTTGGCAGGCACGATTGCAGTATGCCGATCTGGCAAAGCAATTTACCGAGTCAAACTCCAAGCCAAGTGCAAAGCAAATTTTTGATGCGGTGTGCACCATCCGATCTAAGAAATTGCCAGACCCTGCAGTAATTGGTAATGCCGGAAGCTTCTTTCAGAATCCGATTGTTGGCAACCAACAATATGAGCAATTAATTAAAGAATTCCCGAATCTCGTGTCTTACCCAGATGCCACCGGAACACGAAAGCTGGCGGCTGGATGGCTAATTGATCAATGCGGCTTTAAGGGCAAGCGCATTGGTCCTGTAGGTGTTTATGAAAAACAAGCGCTAGTCCTGGTCAATCATGGTGGCGGAACATCAAAAGATATCATGGGTTTAGCAAAAAATATTCAAGAAGAGGTATTGGGTAAATTCGGGGTGCAGCTTGAGATTGAGCCAAATATTCTTTAGCTTTACTTCAGTAACCCAAGCTTGGCAAACTCCACCTCTACTTGACCTTCAGCTAAGCGCACCTCAAACGCATTTTTTGTATTAAGCTCTTTTGGATTACGAACTGCATGCATTGCATGCTCTTCCTTGCTTAATATCACCGCATAACCACGCTCTAAAGTTCTTTGCGGGTTGAGCATTTCTAATTGAGACTGAAAATAGCCTTGATCACGTTTCCAATTCTCAACTCTCACTAGCCATGCTTGGTTGAGTCGTTTTTGCCAACCGCTAATTTGCTCACGCATGCGATCAGGATCAGGTAAAGCATGATTAAGACGTAGGGCTAATTGATCCAAGGTTTGTGCTTCACGCTCGACTCGCTGACCCACTCTTTGCAGCAAAGCTTGCATGATGGCATCTAACTCTTGCAACATTTGATCGCGTCGTGGCGCCGCCAATTCTGCCGCGCCCGTAGGTGTGGGTGCACGCAAGTCAGCAACAAAGTCGGCTATCGTGACATCGGTTTCATGACCAACGCCACTCACGATTGGGATGGGCGATTGTGCGATTGTGTAAGCCAACTGCTCATCATTAAATGCCCAGAGGTCTTCAATGCTGCCACCGCCTCGCACTAGCAAAAGCACATCAACTGCATTTTCTTTTTCGGCAGCCTTTAGTGCGGAAATAATTCCAGCGGGCGCATCTGGCCCCTGCACCAATGTCGGGTAAATCACAATCGGTATATGCGGCGCTCTTCTAGCAAGCGTGCTTAAGACATCTTTTAGAGCTGCTGCCTGCGGCGAAGTAACAATACCAATTACTCTCGGATGAGTTGGAATAGGGCGCTTATTCTGAAGATCAAATAAGCCTTCTTTGGCGAGTTTGGCTTTGAGCTTTAAAAAGGCTTCATAAAGACCGCCCATGCCAGCCCGGCGCATGCTTTGCACCGTCAGCTGAATGTCCCCACGCGGAACATAAAATCCCAAATTGGCTGCAACCTCTACCAAATCTCCCGATTGAGGCATAAATCCGACTTGTCCATTACGCCCTCGGAACATCACGCAACGAATCTGACCCTCTTCATCTTTTAGGGAAAAGTACCAATGCCCGCTGTCATAGGCCTTAAAATTGGATATCTCCCCGCTCACCCAAACGGTATCGAAGCGCTCCTCCAAAGAGCTAGCAATGGCGCGGTTAAGGTCGCCAACACTCAGAATTTCCCTTGATATTTCCGACATTTTTTCTCTTTTTCTAGACAGCTACTGGGCTTAGGGGCCAATAAATATCCACAGAAGCCAATACGCCCTAGGCCTAATACTCAAAAGTAAGTAATTACTGACCCAAAACGTCTCATAAATCCAAGAAAACAAATGCAAGCTATTGATTTATATAAATAAATCTTGAGACCAATTTTAATAGATTTCTCTCAATATTTGCTACTTTGACTATTAATCAAGGACTTACAGCACATTTTCTAAAAAGTTTTGCACAGAGTTATCCACAGGCTAGCTTTATGAAAACGGGTTATTAATTCAGCTAAAGTACTGTGCTTATGTACTCAATCTTACTGTCTGCAGGCTGGCCAATCTGGCCCCTCCTCCTCATCTCTATTATCGGACTGGCTATTGTCATTGAGCGTGCCTGGTATTTGCGGCAAATTCACCTATTTCCTAAAGATAGCTTAGCAACGGTATTTGGACTGGCAAATGCCATTTTCCAGCAAAAAACAGTCTCAGGATCTGAAATTAGTGCTGTTGGTCAACTCTCCCCCGTTGGCAGCCTCTTTGCCTGCATCCTTCGGGAAAAAGCCTCAGGTAGCTCTGCAGAATCCGCTTTAGAAGAATTACAAGCCAGTGCTCAATCCACTTGGTTAAAGCTAGAGCGCTATCTTGGAGTCTTGGCCACTATTGCGACCATTGCCCCCCTCTTGGGACTCTTTGGAACCGTTGTCGGCATGATTGAAATATTTGGCAGTCAGGGCGTTGGCAGCCCCCAACAATTAGCGCACGGCATCTCCATTGCTCTGTACAACACCGCTTTTGGATTGTTAATTGCGATTCCCGCTCTAGCTGCATGGCGGGGTCTGCGTGCAATGGCAAATCAACGCCAACATGAGTGCGAAGAATTTACCCGTCAATTATTTAAAAAACTCTATCCACACTCTGCGGATACAAAATGAGTTGGTTAGAAAATAAGCATCAGCATCGAGGTCAATTTTCACTAGGGGTAAGGACAGCTCCGGTAGAGCCCGAGATTAATCTCATTCCCTTTATTGATGTGCTGTTGGTAGTGCTGATCTTTTTAATGATCTCCACTACGTTTACCCGCTACCAGGAACTAGCCATCACTCTACCGACTGCCAATGGCTCAGCCAGCCAATCGGAAGTGAAACAAATTCATATTGCAGTCAGTCGTGATGGGCGCTTTGCCATTAACGGCAAGGTGACTGACCGGAGCCAATTGAGCAATAGCCTGCATGCGCTAAATGAAGACAATGCCGTCCAAGTCAATATCGACGCCGATGCTAAAGCGCCTCACCAGGCAGTCATGAGTGCTTTAGAGGCGGCGCGTGATGCCAACCTATCCAATATCGTATTTAGCAGTCAAACTACCAAGAAATAATCCATCACATCCGAAATATTGAACTCAATAAGTCGCTTTTAATGTCATCCCCAAAAAAATCTTCTTTCTTTAATAAGGCTCCTCGGTTTTGGGAAAGACGCGGACCAATAAGTCTTATGCTTTGGCCTTTATCTAAGGTTTATGGTTGGGTAAATCAAGCCTTAGATTTGGTAAATGAGCTGAACTTAGGTAGACGCAAACCAGCGCCAGTACCAATCATTATTGTTGGTAATATCCGCGTAGGCGGCACCGGTAAAACTCCTATCGTCATTGCCTTGGCTGAGCAACTTGCAAGTATGGGTTGGAAGCCTGGAATTATTAGCAGGGGTTATGGTGCTAAGGCACCAAGCACACCTCGCCAAGTCAAGAGCGACTCCAATCCCTCTGAAGTCGGCGATGAACCCGTATTAATTGCCACGCGCACAGACAATCAATTTCCGATTTGGGTCCACCCTAAACGAACTCTCAGCATTCAGTCTTTGCTAAAACATGACCCCTCAGTGAACGTCATTATTAGCGATGATGGCTTACAGCATAGAAGCCTGCTGCGCTGGCCTGCTCGCGAAGGGGGTCGTGATATTGAATTTGTAGTACGTGATCAACGCGGCGAAGGTAATGCCTTCTTGCTGCCTGCTGGCCCTTTACGTGAGCCTGCATCACGCGAGCGAGATGCCACTCTAACGACTAGAGCTATAGCGCCCTCCAATCACATCGATGAATATTATTTGGGGCGACGCGCTTTTACGCTGAGCAGTCTGCTGGGTACACCCTATCAACTGAATAATCCAAATAACACCCGGTCACTAGCGACTATTGCCGATAAGTACCTTCCAAACAAAATCACTGCTGTTGCCGCAATTGGTAATCCACAGCGTTTTTTTGATGACTTACTGAAGCATGGTGTTGCAGGCAAGTGTATTGGTCTTACTGATCACGCTACCTTCACCCCAGAATTTTTCTCTGCCATCCATGCTGAGTGCATCCTCATAACCGAAAAGGATGCCGTAAAATGTACCTCAATACAGGATGAACGCATTTGGGTGGTTCCGATGAGTTTAGAGATTCCAAATACATTAGCAGAATGGTTGCAGTCTATTCTGCAGAGACCCGATCCAAATCAATACACTTTATAAAAGATAGCAAAGATCAAATATGGACAAGCGCTTATTAGAGATTTTGGTCTGCCCTTTGTGCAAAAGTACTTTGCATTTAGATGCAGAAAAACATGAGCTCATCTGCAAAGCGGATCGCCTGGCCTACCCGATTCGTAATGACATACCTGTCATGCTAATTGATGAGGCTCGCAGCCTTTCTGCTGATGAAATTAATTAAGCATTGATTAACCACTATCATACGAATGAGTATTAACGCCCCAGAGTTTTTAGTAGTTATTCCTGCAAGACTGGGATCCACTCGCCTACCTCGTAAACCACTCGCTGACATTGGTGGTAAGCCCATGGTGATTCGGGTGGCAGAACGTGCGCAGCAATCCAATGCCCAAAGTGTGGTGGTTGCGACTGATTCACCAGAAATTCAGGCCGTGTGTGATCAATATCGTATTGAGTGTTTGTTAACTAGTGCCGATCATCCGACAGGCACAGACCGTATTGCAGAAGTGGCGCAACTGTTAAAACTTCCAGCAGATACTTTAGTGGTCAATGTTCAGGGCGATGAACCACTGATTCCTCCAGAGCTGATCAATCAAGTTGCTCAAACTTTGGCCGACAATGTCACGTGTGCGATTTCAACTGTGGCAGTGCCCATTGTCGATGCCGCAGAAATTACCAACCCTAATGTAGTTAAAGTAGTTCTTAACCGCGCCAATGAGGCGCTCTACTTCTCTAGAGCCACTATTCCGTTTGTGCGGGATCCTGACTCGAAGCAAACCATCACCCATTTACGTCATTTGGGTATCTATGCCTACCGTGCCGACTTTTTAGAGGCTTATACCCGCCTTGATCCTGCGCCACCAGAGCAAACAGAGGCTCTAGAACAGCTTCGCGCCCTCTGGAATGGCTATCGTATTGCCGTCCATACAGCCAGTAAAGCCCCACCAGCAGGGGTTGATACAGTTGAAGATCTCGAGCGGGTACGCCGCATCTTGGCCAGCTAGCCCAGAATCTCTTAATTAGGGGGTTCTCGGGGATAATCCTAGGAATTAGTAACAAAAGATTCCGAAAAAATACGGGACAATGAGGGCTTCTAAGGGGAAAACAATGCGCTTAATTCTGCTCGGTGCACCAGGTGCTGGCAAAGGAACACAAGCCCAGTTTATTTGCGAAAAATTTGCTGTTCCACAAATTTCAACAGGCGACATGCTGCGCGCAGCCGTGAAAGCTGGAACTGAACTTGGCATTGCCGCTAAAAAAATTATGGATGCTGGCGGTCTCGTTTCTGATGACATCATCATCGGCTTAGTCAAAGATCGTTTAACTCAGCCTGATTGCAGCAAAGGTTATTTGTTCGATGGCTTTCCAAGAACCATTCCCCAAGCGCAAGCCATGAAAGATGCTGGCGTGCCAATCGATTACGTTCTAGAAATTGATGTACCGTTTGAAGCCATCATCGATCGCATGAGTGGTCGTCGAGTTCACCCTGCTTCCGGCCGTACTTATCATATTACTTTCAACCCACCAAAAGTGGAAGGTAAAGACGATGTGACTGGTGAAGCCTTGATTCAGCGTGATGACGATAAAGAAGAAACCGTCCGAAAACGCTTGCAGATATACAACGATCAGACTCGTCCGCTAGTGGATTACTACTCCACTTGGGCAACACAAAGCAATGCGGCTGACAAAGTAAAGGCTCCGGCCTATCGCAAAGTCAGTGGTACCGGTAGCGTCGATGACATCACCGCTTCTATTTTTGGCATATTGAAATAAATTTGTGTCTAAAAAAGCTTTAATCATTGGCATTACTGGTCAAGATGGTGCCTACCTAGCAAAACATCTACTATCAAAAGGTTATGAGGTTACGGGGTCATCACGTGATGTGATGGCCTCTTTATTCAACAACCTCAACACACTAGGTATCCGCGATCAAGTTAACCTCATCTCGGTATCCATAAATGATTTCCGAAGTGTTTTTAATGCGATTCAGGTATACGATCCCGATGAGATCTATAACTTAGCTGGGCAAACTTCAGTAGGACTCTCCTTTGATCAGCCAGTAGAGGCAATCGAGAGTATCGCCATTGGAACTCTGAATATTCTTGAAGTCATTCGACTCCTCAACAAGCCGGTGCGTTTTTATAACGCAGGTTCAAGCGAGTGTTTTGGCGATACAGGCAACCTCCCCGCCAATGAAAACACGCCTTTTGCACCGCGCAGCCCTTATGCCGTAGCCAAATCTACTGCCAAGTGGTTAATTAATAGCTATCGAGAGTCATATGGAATTTATGCATGCACTGGAATCCTATTTAATCATGAGTCACCACTGCGACCAGAGCGTTTTGTAACTCAAAAAATTATTGCCGGTGCTGCAAAAATTAAAGCCGGGCAACTCGAGGTGCTTCAACTTGGAAATCTAGATATTTCTAGAGATTGGGGGTGGGCTCCTGAGTATGTAGATGCCATGTGGTTAATGATGCAGCAAGATAAGTCCGATGACTTTGTGATCGCTACCGGCCGCATGGAATCTCTGAAGTATTTTGCCGCAAAGGCTTTTGAGTATTTTGATTTAGATTGGCAAGCTCATGTAGAAATTGAGTCGAGCTTTTTTAGGCCTAATGAAATTCTCTGCAGTATTGGCGACCCATCCAAAGCAATCAAAATGCTGAACTGGAAACATCCTACTGATATCGATGGCGTTATTGAGATGATGTGCGAAGCACAAGCTAAGAAATATCTGAACTAAGCGTCACTTCAGCTCTTTTAGCGCGCTCTCAAAAGATTCAATGTCAGCAAAGCTTCGGTAGACAGAAGCAAAACGAATGTAGGCTACCTTGTCCAGACGCTTCAGTTCACGCATCACCAACTCACCAACGCGCTCGCTTGGGATCTCTTTTTCACCCAGGCTGAGTAACTTCTCTTCAATTCGGGCTATAGATTCATCAACTGAGTCGGAGGAGACTGGGCGCTTACGCAATGCCAGCTTTACTGAGCTCACCAACTTCTCGTGACTATATTCAACACGGCTGCCGTTCTTCTTGACGATTGCTGGCAACACGAGCTCAACACGCTCGTAAGTCGTAAATCGTTTATCGCACTTTGCACATCGGCGGCGACGGCGAATGGTATCGCCTTCGTCCGATACCCGAGTATCTAAAACCTGGGTATCGTCGTTATGGCAGAAAGGGCAGCGCAATGGATGCTCGCTTAACCGTAAACCGGGAAACGCTTAGTCAACGCAGCAACTTGCGCACGAACCTTGGCGATATTGTCGGCATCATTGGGATTATCCAAAACATCGGCAATGAAATTACCCACTTGACGCGCTTCAGCTTCTTTGAAACCACGTGTTGTCATTGCGGGTGAACCTAAACGAATACCACTAGTCACCATTGGTTTTTCTGGATCATTCGGAATGCCGTTCTTATTGCAAGTAATGTGCGCTTCGCCCAATACACGCTCAGCTTCTTTACCAGTCATCTTCTTGGCACGTAAGTCCACCAACATCACATGAGAATCTGTACCACCAGAAACAATCCGCAGACCACGTGAAATCAAAGTCTCAGCCAATGCTTTTGCATTTGCAATCACTTGTTTTTGATACTCAATAAAGCTAGGCTCTTGCGCTTCTTTAAACGCTGTTGCCTTAGCTGCGATCACATGCATCAATGGACCACCCTGTAGACCTGGAAATACTGCAGAGTTAATTGCCTTCTCGTGCTCCGCTTTCATCAAGATGATGCCGCCGCGAGGACCGCGCAAACTCTTGTGTGTTGTGGAGGTAACGATGTCCGCATGCGGAACTGGGTTTGGATACACACCAGCAGCAATCAAACCAGAGTAATGTGCCATGTCCACCATAAAAATGGCGCCGACTTCTTTAGCCAACTTACCTATGCGCTCCCAATCGATTACAAGAGAGTAAGCAGATGCACCAGCAATAATGAGTTTCGGTTTGTGCTCACGAGCTAAACGCTCCATTTGTTCGTAATCGATCGCTTCGTTTTTATCGAGACCATAAGAAATCGGGTTAAACCACTTGCCACTCATATTCAAAGCCATACCATGAGTTAAGTGACCGCCTTCAGCCAAACTCATTCCCATAAAGGTATCGCCAGGTTTCAAGAAAGCTAAAAATACTGCTTGATTAGCAGAAGCGCCACAATGGGGCTGAACGTTAGCCGCTTCAGCACCGTATAAAGCCTTCACTCGATCAATCGCCAACTGCTCAGCCACGTCTACAAACTCACAACCGCCGTAATAACGCTTACCTGGGTAGCCTTCAGCATACTTATTAGTGAGCTGAGAACCCTGCGCCTGCATCACTGCTGGTGAGGCATAGTTCTCAGAAGCAATCAGCTCAATGTGGTCTTCCTGACGCTTATTCTCATTCTGAATCGATGCCCACAATTCCGGATCGGTTTTGGCTAAGGTATTTTGGCGGTCAAACATGGTCATAATCCTGATGAAGTTGTATTGCTGAGTGAATTAACTAAGTAAAATCAACCTACATCATACAAAAATCCACCATGACACCTACTCAAGACCTCTCATTTCTCTCTCTCGTCCTGAATGCGAGCCTATTAGTCCAGTTAGTAATGTTGTTATTACTGAGTATGTCTATAGCCTCTTGGACCATCATTTTTAAGAAAACCGCCATTCTGAGAGGGGTAAGACGCGATACCGAGCGCTTTGAGCGGGACTTTTGGTCGGGTGGCGATCTGAATACCCTTTTAGGGGCTGCTCAGCGTAATACTCGCAGCGATGCAGTTCTGGAGCACATCTTCGAAGCAGGCATGCAGGAGTTCATGAAGGTTCGTGAAATCGATGCTGCCCGCCGCGCTATGAAAGCCACCTACCAGCGCGAAATGGACATGCTAGAAGCCAATCTTCCCTTTTTAGCCTCCGTAGGCTCAGTCTCACCTTATATCGGTCTCTTTGGCACCGTTTGGGGGATCATGCACGCCTTCCGCGGTCTGGCTAACGTACAAAACGCCACCCTGGCAGCGGTCGCTCCTGGTATTGCTGAAGCCCTTGTAGCTACTGCCATCGGTCTCTTTGCTGCCATCCCTGCGGTAGTTGCCTATAACCGCACTGCAACCGATGTGGATCGCCTAGCGATTCGTTTTGAAACCTTCATTGAAGAGTTCACCAACATTTTGCAACGTCAAGCTTCAGGCAGATAAGCATGGCTGGCTCACTCAGAAAATCTTCTAAGCGTCGGGCAATGGCCGACATCAATGTGGTTCCCTACATTGATGTGATGTTGGTATTGCTGGTCATCTTTATGGTGACCGCACCCATGGTGAACCCTGGTGTTGTAGATTTGCCAACAGTTGGCGGTGCAAAAGTGCAAACCTTGCCCCCTGTCTTTTTGACGATTGATGCCAATGAGAATGTCATCGTACGCAAAGATGGTGATCCAGTTCAAACTTTAAATAAATTTGAACTTGGTGCATTTGCAAGAGCGCAAGCAGAAAAATCTGCTGAACAGCCTGTTGTTCTTGCTGCAGACAAATCCATTAAATATGAAGTCGTGATGGAAGTGATGTCCAAGCTTAAAGAGAATGGTGTGAAGCGTGTTGGCCTTGCCGTAAAGAGCCAATAAGCCTCTTTGTATTGCATACATGAATAGCGCGCAAACTTTTCACTCGAACTTTACTCGAGGACGTTCCACTAAAAACGAAAGCACTACACGTGCTTTTAGTTTTTCACTGGCTGCGCACTTAGGCTTACTTGCTTTCTTAGTCGTTGGTATTAGTTGGAATAACTCAACTCCTTCAGGAGTAGAAGTTGAGCTTTGGGATGCAAACCAACAAGTCGAAACGCCTATCGTTCCTGAAATCAAAACTGAGATGAAGGAAGAGGCTGCGGACATCGCCATTAAGAAAAAGAAGGTAGAAAAAGAGCCTCCTAAAAAAGAAGTGGTGAAAGAAACACCTAAGCCTGTTACTCCAACTAAGCCAACTCCACCCAAGGAGAAAGAAAAGGAAAAGGAGCAGCCTAAAAAGGCTGAAGCACCGAAAGCTGCTACACCTGCAGAAACCAAAGCCAATGCTGCCGCTGAAAAAGTGCGCGCAGATCAGCTGGCACGCTTACGCGCAGCGGCTGGCGCTGAAGGTGGTAGTGGCGGAACTAGCGGTAGTGGTGTTGGCGGTGGCGGCAATACACCTCCCGGCTGGACAGATAAAGTAGTCAAGAAAGTCAAACCACTCATCGTATTTAATCCAGAATCGATTAGCGGCAACCCTGCGGCAGTTGTTAAAGTGAATCTGGCACCAGATGGTGCAATATTAAGTACAGATCTCGTAAGCTCCAGCGGGAATGCAGGATGGGATCGTGCCGTTCTCCTCGCACTCACTCGCGCAGAAAGTCTGCCGAAAGATGACAATGGCAAAATTCCTCAAAGAGAAGTTAAGCTGACCTTTAAACCCAAGGACTAAAGCATGTTGCAAGTAGCTAAAAAATATTTTTCATTGACAGCATCAGTATTCGTAGTGATGTTGTCCATGACTGGCATGAGCTCTTCAGCTCAAGCGCAAATGAGTATTCAAATTACCGGCGTAGGGCAGTCTCTTTATCCCATTGCCGTGATGCGCTTTAAGGACGAGAGTAAGCTGCCAACCAGTTTGACTGAAATCATTCGCCAAGACTTAGCACGTAGCGGTTATTTTAAAAACACCGAGAATGGCAACGCTAGCGAAAGTGACGAAGGCACACCGAGCTACAAATCTTGGGCAGCTCGCGGTGCAGATGCTTTAGCTGTGGGCTCTGTGGTACAGACTGGCACGGGTCAGTTTGAGATCCGCTATAAGCTTTTTGATATTCGCAAATCCGAAAGTCTTGGTGGCTTGAATATCAATTCCAGCGCAGACAATTTACGCGCAGCAGCTCACAAGATTGCTGATGACATCATCTTCAAATTATTGGGTGAGCGTGGCATCTTCTCGACACGCCTCTCCTATGTCATTAAAGAAGGTAAACGCTATCGTTTAGTCATCTCCGATGCGGATGGTCAAAATATTCGCAATGCCATGAATAGTGGTGAACCAATCATTTCTCCATCATGGTCACCAGATGGTAAGAAAGTGGCTTACGTCTCCTTTGAGGATCGTAAGCCGGTGATTTACGTTCACGAACTCGCAACGGGTCGCCGTATCCCTCTCTCCAATCAAAAGGGCAACAACAGTGCTCCAGCTTGGTCACCAGATGGCAAAAAGCTAGCGATCTCCCTTTCAAAAGATGGCAATACCCAGATCTACAGCATTAATGCTGACGGAACAGGCTTACTCCGCCTTACTCGCGGCTCCACCATTGACACCGAACCCCAATATTCAGCTGATGGTCGTTACATCTACTTCACGAGTGATCGTGGTGGCAATCCCCAGATTTATCGCATGAGCGCTGAAGGCGAACAGGTTGAAGGCGCTAAACGTATTACCTTCAAACAGGGTTTTGTAACTTCTCCACGCATTTCACCAGATGGCAAGTTTCTTGCTTACATCGCCAATATTGGTGGGGCCTTCCGCCTGTATATTCTTAATCTGGCAACAGGCGATACGCAAGCGCTCACTGATGGAACTAGCGATGAGACCCCTTCTTTTGCGGCGAACGGTCGTTATGTTCTGTATTCCACAAAGGTGAATGGTAAGCGGGTTTTGGCTGCAGTCTCAGTTGATGGAAACTCTAAGCAGATATTAAGCATCCCTGGATCTGACGTACGTCAGCCATCTTGGGGACCATTTATGGACTAAGCCTTACTAGGCCATAGTTCGGCAGCCAGATCTTTCTGGCGAAATAGCCAATATTGAACTCTTAGGGGCATAATATTGGCTATTAGCTTATTTAGTTACTCAGTTTGTAGGAAAAGGACAGATCATGAACATCTCTATCGCACGTCGTGCAGCAACCCTCACTCTCGTTGGTGTAACAGCTTTATTTTTGGCGGCTTGCTCCAGCGTCAAATTGGATGATGTTGATGGCGCCAATAGCGGTGGTGGTAGCGGTAACTTTGGCTCACAGCCATGGAATGATCCAAGCAGCCCCCTCTTTCAGCGTAGCGTGTACTTTGATTTGAATGAGTACACCGTTCAAACTAAATACCAAAAACAACTTTCTACTCATGCCAGCTTCTTGAAAGCTAATCCTCAGCAGAAGATCATCATTCAAGGTAATACTGATGAACGTGGTACTGCAGAGTACAACTTGGCATTAGGTCAACGTCGTTCAGATGCTGTGCGTAAGTCACTCAATTTGATGGGCGTTTCTGAGAATCAAATGGAAGCAGTGAGCTTTGGTAAAGAAAAACCAAAAGCTGAAGGTGATAACGAAGCAGCTTGGGCAGAAAATCGCCGCGCGGACATTGTTTACATTACAAACTAATGACTCAACTCTCATACTCTTTTAAACAAACGCTCTCACGAGCGTTTTGTTTAAGTGCTGCCGCTCTATGCTTAAGCGCTTCTAGTAATGCATGGGCCCTCTTTGCCGATGATGACGCACGCAAAGCTATCTTAGATTTACGTAAATCTTTTGCAACTGCGCAAATGGATTTACAAAATCAGATTGAAAAACTCAAAACTGACAATGCGGAGCTGCGAGGCAAAATTGAAAGCCTTGAAAAGCAAGGCGACGATATCAACACAAGCCAGAAGACTTACTATCAAGATCTGGATACACGCCTAGGTAATTTTGAGCCCCGTACAGAAACTATTGAAGGCATTAGTGGCACCGTTCAACCTGGCGAGAAAAAAGTCTACGATGATGCTTTAAAAGCATTCCAGGCAGGCAGTCTCAAGAGGGCAGATGAGGGCTTCTCAGCCTTTGCGAATCGCTACCCTAAGAGCCCATACGTTCCGTTGGCACTCTTTTGGAGTGGTAATAGTAAATACGTAAATAAGGACTATACCGGTGCAATTGCCCAGCTACAAAGTCTTATTAAGCGCTACCCAACACATCCCCGCATTCCATCAGCCATGCTGACACTCGGTAATGCGCAACTAGAAAGTGGTAATAAGGCAGCTGCCAAGAAAACTTTTACTGAGATTATCAGCAAGCATCCTGATACTGAAGCAGCTAAAGATGCGCAAAAACTTCTCGCTGCTACAAAGTAAGTAGTCAATAAAAATATATTCGCACTATGTCTAAGTTGTCTGCTGCGTTTCAGAATATTGCTCCACGCAAACCTAATGCGCAAGCTGTTATCTTGTTTTCAGGTGGCTTAGATTCCAGCACAATTCTGGCTCTCGCAAAAGACCTTGGTTACGCGCCCTACGTTTTGTCAGTTGGTTACGGCCAACGCCACTCATCTGAATTAGCCGCAGCAAAACACATTGCCAAGAAAATGGGTGTAGTGCGTCATGAGGTGGTGAATTTAGATCTTACGCGCTTTGGTGGCTCAGCCTTGACTGACTCATCCATCGACATTCCGATTACCCCAGGCAAAGAGCTAGAAATCCCCGTTACTTATGTTCCTGCTCGGAATACGATTTTGCTATCACTTGCTTTAGGCTGGGCAGAGTCATTGGGCGGATTGGATATTTTTTATGGTGCCAATGCCGTTGATTACTCAGGCTACCCAGACTGTCGCCCAGAATATGTTGCTTCGTTTGAGACTATGGCAAACCTAGCCACTAAAGCTGGTGTGGAAGCCATCAATAATGAGAATCGCTTTCGGGTTCATGCACCGATCATTAGCATGAGCAAAGCAGAAATCATTCAACTAGGCACCACTTTAGGCGTCGACTACTCGCAAACCGTTTCTTGCTACCAAGCAAATGATTTGGGTGAAGCTTGTGGAGAGTGCGAATCTTGCCGCCTACGACAGATAGGGTTTAAGCAAGCTAATTTAAGCGATCCCACTCGATATCAAAAGAAGTAAAGCTCTGCAAGCTACCTAGCTTACTTAGCTTGTGTTTCCATCATGCGTGCCACATAACGCGCAATTAAATCTACCTCTAGATTCACCGTATCACCCTGCTTTAGCTTACCCAAAGTAGTGTTCTCAAGCGTATGAGGAATGATATTAATATCCACTATGCAGGCATCGTTACTGTCTTGTGTTTTGTTAACCGTTAAGGAAACACCATTCACAACAATCGATCCCTTGTAAGCCAAGAATGGCGCTAAAGCCTTGGGCGCTTCAATTTGCAGCAGCCAAGAACCATAAGCATCATCAACAACCGTTGCAAAGTGCGTAACCTTGCCAACCCCATCCACATGACCGCTCACCAAATGACCGCCTAATCGATCATTGAGTCGTAGGGCTTTTTCTAGGTTTACCGGTCCTACTTTATCTAGGCCAATCGTCTTATTCAAAGACTCGCGCGAGATGTCTAAGGCAAAGGTAGTTTCAGTCAATTCGGTAGCTGTCATGCAGGCACCCTGAATCGCAATGCTGTCACCCAAAGCTACATCATCAAGATATCCAGAAGGCACTTCAACCACCAAGTGCAGGCCATCGCCTTTGGCTTGAGCGCTTTTGATTTGACCAACCGCAGTAATAATTCCAGTAAACATAGTGAGATCTTAAATAGGGTTTTTGTAATTTTCTTGAAATGCTATTTCTTCTTTAGACGCAAACAAAGATCAGAGCCAAACAAAGTTTGATCGATGATTTGCCAATCTTGACGTTGGTCTAAATTTGTTAATGGGGAGATATTGGCCATTCCAATGCCCTCACCCATAAATAAGGGTGCGTAATAGAGTAATAACTCGTCAACACAATCTTCTCTCAGTAAGGATCCATTTAATTTAAATCCAGCCTCGACATGGATTTCATTCATGTGGCGCTCTTTTGCTAAATATAAAAAGAGTTTTGGTAAATCTACCTTGCCATTAGCGTTAGCCATGGCAATTACTTCAACACCGAGAGCCTTGAATGCTTTTGCCTTATCTTGGCTCTCTTGAGAATCCAAGGAAGCGCAAACTAAGATGACTCCTGATCCCTTGGAGTTACTCAATACCTTTGCGTTCAGCGGTGTCTCGAGCTTGGAGTCCACAATGATTCTCCAAGGCTGGCGCTGGGTCTCCACATCTCTGACGTTGAGACTTGGGTCATCCTCTTTAACTGTACCTACACCAGTCAATATGGCACAAGCTTGTGCACGCCAATGATGACCGTCTGCCCTAGCTAAAGAACTGGTAATCCATTGGCTTTGACCATTTGGTAAAGCTGTCTTGCCGTCTAAGCTGGCAGCAATCTTCATGCGAACCCAAGGCAAACCTCGAGTCATCCTGGAGATGAATCCCTGGTTCAATGCTTGAGCCTCAGATTCCAATAAACCACAACGCACATCAATGCCAGCAGCCTTTAGTCGCTCGAGTCCTTTGCCGCCAACCAAAGGGTTAGGATCAGACATCGCCACAATCACTAAGGCTGGCTTAGCTGCAATTAAGGCATCGACACAAGGCGGCGTTCTACCAGTGTGATTACAGGGCTCTAAGGTGACATAGATCGTTGATCCAGCAGCATCAAAACCATTCACCTTGACATCAGCCAGCGCCTGAACTTCCGCATGGGGCCCACCCACTCTTTGGGTATGACCACGCCCAATCACTACCCCGTCTTTCACAATGATGCATCCTACCCGTGGGTTGGGATTCGATAGATAAAGGGCATTTTGAGCCTGGGCTAATGCTTGGCTCATAAATTGGCGGTCAACTTCGGTGTACATGGGTCTATTAAAACCGATTGTGGGCACAAGCAGCAAATTTACCCATCCTACTTGCAAGCTTTGGAGTCCTTGTGCGGATCACAAATTCGCCAGCGTCCACCGCTGCCCAGTATGAGCTGTCGCTCGAGCTCGGAATCTCGGTCATGACCCAATATCAACCGGTTAGCCACAAATCCCCCTTGGGCTGTTTTGGCAGCACCGGCAGCATTAAACAAAATGCCTCTCTTGGATGTATGAGGATCGGTAAACTGCTTACCCCCTCCTTTGAAATACACCTGCACAAGATCACCTTGTGAAATCCAGTGCCGCTCAGTGCAACTTAACTGTGGCTGGCGCTCATCACAAACATTTTTAACCACCCAACCCTCATCCCAAAGACCCCCATTTAATGGAGTAATTCGGACAGGCGCGCCCAATAGTAATGCTTGAGCTCTTGCAAATTGAGCATGCGCAATAAAACGTCTAGCAATGATGTCGATTTCTCGAGCGGCCATTTGTTCATGCAATAGAGGTAATGTCGATATCGCAATAATGGAGATGATCAGCACAACCGCCATCAACTCCAGCAAACTATGACCTTGATCGTGCTTATTCAAAGTTCTGGCGCCAATTGACTCGTGTGGCAATATGGGTTTTGTCATCAAGGAATATGAGGGCCTCTAACCTGGGCTTTGACTTGCTAGATATCAACCAAAGATTTTTTCCAGCAGACTGCAGATGGCAAGCAGGATTTTCTAGGGCGGTGATATTAGAAAGATGTTGTTCACATTCATTGAGTGCTTTTTCTGCCGCAATAAATTCTTTTTGAGATTCTGCATAAGTATTGATGCTTATCACCTCAAGCGCAACTAAGCGCTCCAACTGCATTACCAGCACAGAGAGTAGTGTCAGTAGCGATAGAACCCAGGCAATGATCACGATAGACTCAAAGCAGATTGCGAGTGGTAAATGTTCGTTCAAACTTCTGGTGAATGGATACACCATCAGTCATCTCCAGCCTCACTCTAAAGGCCTTACTAGCATTAGCTGGAAGCGATTCAAAGGAAAGATGGTGAATGCCATTCATTAAGGTCGTATTTTGAATTCGGCCTTGTCGATCTAGTGATTGGCAGATTAATGAGCCACCGTTGACCTTTACACCTTTGGGCGCAGATGCTTGTCGATCCACTAAAAATCCTTGCTGAGCTAAATTATTTTTAGTGCGTTCTTTTGACAACGTATTGCCAATGCAATCAAAGTCCACCCCTTGAGAAATCTCCTGTTTCACCATCAGCGAATCAGATCCTCGATATCCATTGTTTTTCTGAATCTGAAGGTAATCAATCGATGAAGTATTTTTTCTTGCAGATGTAGTGGATGCATGAGTATTTTGATAACCCGCCATCCGAATAGCGCGCCCAATCAATTCCAATGCGCGATCTGCTTCTGCAGTCAAAGACTGTGATTTTTCATACTGAATTTGCTTGGCGATGAACTCACCGCTATTTTTGATGAGTGGTGCGACTAAGGCTAGGGAGATTGCGAGACCGACGAGACACTCCAATAGATTCATCTGCTAACTTTCGTGAATTTGGGTTTGAGTTTTTTAATTGTGCGGCGGCTAATATGGTCAGCTCATGTCTATTCATCTCTTTTCTAAGCTCCGCCTTTTTCTCCTGCAGTTGGCCTAAGCGCAAAATCATCCCTTGGTAAATATTGCTCAAACCTACCCAACTGCTTGCTACCAGACTCATTGCCACCAGTACCTCCAATAAGATAAATCCATTGGCCTGATCGTTAGATTTAAGAGAGGGCGGGGATTTTTGAAAGAGGCAAAGCACAGGCCATTTTCTCGAGACTAGAGTGGCAAAAACAGGCCTTTCATGGATACTCACTGTCAGAAAAACTGGATATTGCTCCAATATGGACCACAGGATCTTAGGCCAAAGCCCGAAACCCCCTCCTAGCTTAAAATAGAAGGCTATGCAAAATAACCTCGCCTCCACAGAAGAAATCGTTGCTGAGCTCAAGGCCGGCAAGATGGTCATTCTGGTTGATGAAGAAGATCGCGAGAATGAGGGCGACCTAGTGCTTGCTGCCGATTATGTCACTCCAGAGGCGGTGAATTTCATGGCTAAGCATGGTCGTGGCCTAATTTGCCTTACTTTGACACGTGAACGATGCCAACAAATTAACCTACCTCTCATGGTTCGGGACAATGGTACCTCGATGGGGACGAATTTCACTGTCTCGATTGAGGCAGCTAGTGGCGTGACTACTGGTATCTCGGCAGCAGACCGTGCTCACACCATCAAGACGGCCGTTGCTGCAAACGCAAAACCGAATGATCTAGTTCAGCCAGGCCATATTTTTCCCTTAATGGCGCAACCTGGTGGCGTACTGATCCGCTCTGGTCACACGGAGGCTGGATGTGATTTGGCCGCCATGGCTGGTTGCTCACCTACTGCCGTCATTTGCGAGATTATGAAAGACGATGGCAGCATGGCACGTTTGCCAGATTTACTCGAGTTTGCCAAAGAACATCGATTAAAGATTGGCAGTATTGCAGATCTAATTCAATATCGCAGCCAACACGAGAGTATTGTGGTGCGCGAGGGTGAACGTGAATTCAACACTCCCTGGGGTAAGTTTCACGGAATCATTTATCGAGATACGCCAAGCTCTTGTATCCACTTGGCACTGGTGCATGGCAAGCCATCGGAAGGTGAAGAAACACTAGTCCGCGTTCATGAGCCCGTCACTGTATTGGATTTCTTGGACTCAAATGTCAGCACCCACTCCTGGCCCCTAGCTCAAGCTTTGCAGAAGTTAGCTTCAGCATCCTCTGGCGTGGCAGTCCTACTCAACGCTTCGGGCGTTGCAGCCCCTAATGATGCAGATTGGCTAGCCCAGTTTCATAAATTGAATGGCACTCATGCTGAAGCAGCGGAAAAACCATTAGCTCGCAAAACTGATTTCCGTAGTTATGGCATTGGCGCGCAAATCCTCAAAGATATTGGCGTTGGCAAAATGCGTTTGCTCGCTAACCCTAACCCAGTACCTAGTCTTTCCGGATATAAGCTTGAAGTTACCGGCTACATCCCATTTGAATCTAAAAAATAAGTAATTTCAGGAAATATGATGAATACATCTAATGAAGAATCTGCTGTAGGCGTACTCGCTACTGACCTCAACGGGCAAGACCTGCGCGTCGGTATTGTGCAAGCGCGCTTCAATGAAGAGCATTGCCTTGCCTTGACGACTGCGTGTATTGAAGAGTTGATCAAACTTGGCGTATCCCAATCTGACATCAAATTAGTCACCGTGCCAGGCGCACTAGAAATTCCTTTTGCTCTACAGAAGCTTGCTGAAACAGGCGAGTTTGATGGTTTGGTTGCATTAGGCGCCATCATCCGTGGTGAGACTTATCACTTTGAACTCGTGTCCAACGAATCTGGTGCTGGCATTACCCGTGTATGCCTTGAATCTGGGTTACCAATTGCTAACGGTGTTCTCACCTGCGAGACGGATGAGCAAGCTCAGATACGTGTTCAAGTAAAGGGCGCAGACTGCGCAAGAGCGGTTGTTGAAATGGCTAATCTGGCTTTAGCCCTTACTCCCGATATTGATTTTGAAATCAATCCTTCAGAAGAGTAATTCCTAAGATGAATAAAAACGTCCCCAACCCACAGGCGGCACCTGGCACACCAAGCGCACCTAAGCGCTCACTCACACCACGTCGTCGTGCTCGTGAATATGCTTTACAAGGCGTTTATCAAAGCCTAGTCATGCGCCGCGCAGGAAGCCTTCCAAATGCTGCAGCAATCGCTAAGCAATTGGCTGAAGATCCTGGATTTCGCCGCTGCCAGCATGATTTGTTTCAGGGTATTTTTGCTGGAGTATTAGAGCGTACTGATGAGCTAGAGGGTCTCATTACCCCTGCACTTGATCGCCCTATTAACGAGCTCTCTCCTGTAGAACATGCCGCCCTTCTAATCGGCACCTATGAACTTGCTATTGATTTGGCTGTTCCCTACAAAGTAGCTATTAATGAAGCTGTGGAATTAGCCAAAACATTTGGCGGTACTGATGGCCATAAATACGTCAATGGCGTACTAGATCTTCTAGCTCAACAGTTACGTAGCACTGAGGTAAATGCGAGTTAGAAGCAAGACTCAATCAGATCTCACCCCCTGCGCCTCCAAGAGGTCCAGGGGGTTTATTTTGTCCATAGCTTTGAGTGGTAATCCAAACTACACTCAGGGATAAAATAAAAATAACTTTTTACCAAAGAGACGCCATCATGCAGAAAACAGATATTCGAAAATTACTCAAAGATCCAAGTCTATTTAAAGAAGAGGCTTTCATTAATGGCGCCTGGTTTAAAACAAATTCAGGAAAAACTTTTGCGGTTCACAATCCCGCTACTGGAGAGCTGATTGCAAATATCAGCAATCTAGAGCCAAGCGATGCTGAGCGAGCGATTGAAGCCGCTGGGCAGGCCTTTCAAAGCTGGAAGAGTAAAACTGGAAAAGAGCGCGCTCATGTGATGCGCAAATGGTTTGATCTGATTATTCAGAATACCCAAGACCTAGCGACCCTCATGACCCTAGAACAAGGCAAGCCACTCACTGAAGCAACTGGTGAAGTAGCTTATGGTGCCTCTTTTGTGGAGTGGTTTGCTGAGGAGGCCAAGCGGGTTACTGGATCCATTCCAAGTACTACTTGGGGCGATAAGCGCATGATGGTCATGAAACAGCCAATTGGTGTTTGCGTCGCCATCACACCTTGGAATTTCCCGATCGCAATGATTACGCGTAAGATTGCACCAGCAATGGCGGCTGGCTGCACTATCGTAATCAAGCCAGCTGAACTCACACCACTTAGTGCATTAGCGCTAGTAGAGCTTGCTCAGCGAGCTGGCGTGCCAGCAGGCGTTATAAACATTCTCACTGCAGACGCCAATGGATCTATTGTGATTGGTAAAATACTATGCGCATCACCTACCGTCCGCCACTTGTCATTCACAGGCTCAACCGAAGTTGGACGAATCTTAATGGCGCAATGCGCTCCCACGGTAAAAAAATTAGGCTTAGAGCTCGGTGGTCATGCCCCCTTTATTGTCTTTGAGGACGCTGATATTGATGCGGCCGTTTCAGGCGCAATGGCTTCTAAATTTCGTAACTCAGGCCAAACTTGTGTTTGCGCAAATCGATTCTATGTCCACAAGAATGTGCTCGATCAATTTGTAGAAAAGTTTGCTAAAGCCATTCGAGTGATTAAGGTGGGTAATGGAATGGAACCTGGCACAACTCAGGGACCTCTCATTGAGCAAGCTGCACTAATGAAGGTAGAAAGGCACGTCGCCGATGCGCTAAGTAAAGGCGCCAAACTCATTAGCGGTGGCAAGAGATCCTCAATGGGCGGCACCTTCTATGAGCCAACTATTTTGTCTAATATCACTAATGACATGTTCATTACCCATGAAGAAACCTTTGGGCCCGTAGCACCCATCATTACCTTTGAAAACGATGAGGAAGCAATAAGGTTGGCCAACAATAGTCAATTTGGATTGGCATCCTACTTTTATAGTCGAGATATTGGTCGCATCTGGAAAGCGGCGGAAGCTCTTGAATATGGTATTGTTGGTGTAAACTCCGGAATTATTTCAAACGAGGTAGGGCCATTTGGCGGTGTTAAGGAATCTGGCCTCGGGCGAGAGGGTAGCGCCTTCGGAATTGATGAATACCTTGAAATAAAATATATTTGCCTAGGTCTTTAGATAAATTAAAAGACGTTTTTTCAGATTTATTACATACCGATTAGACTCACAATCCAATGCGCAAAAAAATCGAAACAAACTATATAAAAATAAAATTAGCTTTGTATGCGATAGTCCATTTCGGATGGGAGTGCATTAGAAACCCAAGATCAATTCCAAGATATATAAAAGTTGCAAATCTCTCACTCCAGAAGGGGGGGGTTCAAAAACTTATTGATGATATTTTTCGTGTCTACTTGCCAAAAAAATATTTACTAAAAACAAAATTGCACATCAAGGAGCCTTCAACCTCCATCTTTTCAAAAATTCGAGTACACCAAGCAGGAATCAACACTTGTAGTGTACAAAAAAATGTTTATAAAGTTGATGCAAATGTTTCCATTTTGATTATCAGAGCTGGGGCGATGGGGGACGTTCTTTTGGCCACACCAATAGTAAAGCTACTGCATGAGAAATATGATGGATTATGTTTAATTACAGTTGCAACTAGGTATCCAGCAGTATTCACAAATAATCCTTACATTTACAAAACTCTCTCAATTAAAGAGCTTAGATATTTGGAGAATAACTACGATGTAATTCTAAACTTGGATCTCTGCTATGAAAAAAATAGGTTTTTGCACATAACATCTGCCTATAATTTCCTTGCTTTTGGTGCGCATCAAAATAATCAATTTTTGCAACCGGAGCTATTTTTAAGTAATTATGATGAAAAAATTGTTGAAAAATGGCTGAATGATATTGGCGGGCCATACATCGTGTGCCACAACAGAATCGACCCAAGTCAACAATATAGAAATGTTAAACCAAAAGACTGGGAATATTTAATTACGGAACTTAGCGTCAAAACTGGCCTAAAGATATTGCAAATAGGGGGTGAAGAATTGGATGTTGCCCTCACAAACAAAGATCTGCCATTAATTGATGCTAGGGGCAAGCTTTCGCTTCAGCAGTCAAAGGGACTAATTGAAAACGCCGCCCTTTTTATTGGAACAGATGCTGGACCACTACATATCGCAGCGTGTACTAAAACACCTATCGTTAGTTTTTTTACGATTGCCCACCACGAAGTAAGAAAACCTCTCAGGAGTCCTGATGCCATTTTTACAGCAATTACCCCAGAAGTATCATGCTACGGCTGTCAGAATTTATATCCATTTGGCAGTCAATGGGAATGTGAAAGAGGAGATTTTGCCTGTACCTCAAAATTTAATATAAAAAATGCACTCAATGCTTGTTTATCAATAATCAAGTAAAGGGGCTTAAGCCTCTTTACAAATTGCAAAGTGAATATATTTAAAATCAGGTGCCGAAAAATATCTCAGGGTTGCAGATTTATTTTGACAAATATAATCTAACATTTCCATTGTATTTTTTATATCAAACACATGAAAATGATATTCACCATCGTTAGCCAAAATCATTTTTCTTGCATGGTCTAGTAGCGCATCCCCCTCAAGATTCATACTAGGAAAATTTTCAGTTTTAAGAATGATGTCAAGTGCTTCATCAATCGTATAGTGAAAGATATTCTTTTGATACTTTTCGATCAGCAAAGATGCGGGGGTTGCCTCTCGATTCCTATCAAATGTGAAATACTTATTAGGGATAACGGTATAAACATAACCTCCAACTTTAGTTACTCTTAACTGCTCAACTATCGCAAAAATTGGGTTAGGCGTATGCTCCAAAACATTATCCGAGTAAACGAAATCGAAAAAATTGTTCCCAATAAGCTCGAATCCATATCTTGGGCCCCTTAAAATAAGATCAACCCCAACAAATCCCGACTCTTCCCGTTTTAAACCCAACCTAAATCCTTCAGCAAGAATAGATTTAATTTCGTCCGTATTTCCAATATCGGCATAACTAACCTTACAGCCACGGGCAAAAGAATATGGATTATTACGAGCACCAACCTCAAGCCCATTACCTTTGCAGAAATAATATGCGAGATCAAATGGATTTCGACCGAGAAGAGCCCGGCCAGTTTGTTTTTTAAACATTTTAAAGCGTTTACTTATAGACATTTTTAAATAGGGATGAACTTAATAGGCATGGATAAAATATTTTTGATTCAGCATCTTACACTCCGACCATAAACAGTTAGCGTTTTTTGTACAGCAAATCCCAAACTCCATGACCAAGCTTGACACCACGATTCTCAAACTTCGTAATAGGTCGGTAAGAGGGTCTATCTATGTAACCGGCGTGTTTAGTATCGAGCTGCTCCAGCGTGGGTCTAAATTCTTTTGAGTTCCAAGATTTGGCGGCATCTTCTATTAAAAAGGTTTCTATTTGCACTTGTTCATCGGATGTATTAATGAGGGTTGGCTCTGCATTTAATACCAAAAGCATTTGCTCTGCATAATTGTGCCAGTCGGTCGCTAAATGTAAATAGCCATTCGGCTTTAAACGTGAAACCAGCAATCTGCTAAATTCGGCCTGAATGAGTCGGCGTTTGTGGTGACGCTTTTTATGCCAAGGATCTGCAAAATAAATATGAATGCCGTCCAAAGAGTTTGCTGCAATCATCTTCTCCAGAACCTCAACTGCATCATGCTGAATTAAGCGCAAATTGGTTAATTGGTTTTCGCCAATCAATTTCAGCAAAGCGCCTACCCCAGGCGTATGTACTTCAATCGCCAGAAAATCATCCTCAGCTCGTAAAGCGGCAATTTTGGCAGTGGTCTCACCCATCCCAAAACCAATCTCCAGTATCTTAGGATGCAACGAGCCATCAAAGGCCCGCGGAAGATCTAACGCGGCATCGTGAAATGGCACCAAAAACTGGGGGCCCAAGTCATCAATGGCACGCTGCTGACCAGAAGTTGTTCTGCCCGCTCTCAATACAAAAGAGCGAATACGGTCTGCTCTAGGAAAAGTCACTATCGTAATACCTTTATTTTAAGAAAGGCGTATTCCAGCCAGCCGAACGATAGGCATAAACTACTTCACTTAAAACGATGGAAAGTGAAGTCATAAATGATACTAGACCAAGTACGAAAGTCCAAATGACATAGGTTGCCTGCAATGATCGCACCGCTCCAGCTTGGAAGAAGAATAACTCAAGGACTGTCAGTGAAATAAATACGCCGCTCAACACATTAAAGAAAATTGCAGCAGTACAGAGGCGACCTCGAACTTTTGCTTCTTTTGCCTCTTTTATCATATGCATCAAAATTGCTTGATCCTGAATGCCGCCCTCCTGAATCCGGTGCTGAATAGCACGCATACGATCCACAGATCGAGCCAAGCGCGCGGAGATAGCATTAATCAGAGTTGCTACCGCAGTCAACAAAAAGACTGGGGCTAATGCTAATTGAATATTATTAGTAATAGCGTCAATAGATGCATCCATTTTTATTCCAATCTGCCTCTATTAATATTCATTTTTGAATTAGTGAGACCAAGCCACAAGCCCAGTATATGCACTCACCAATACCAGCACACCAAAGACAATTCGGTACCAGGCAAACGGAATGAAGTTATGCCCAGAAACATAATGAATCAACCAGCGCACACAAATAAAAGCGGAGATAAAGGCGGCGATAAATCCCACCACAATTACCAAAGTAAATTCGCCAGATAAGGGTACAGGGTTTTTCCAAAGCTTGATAAGCTCGTATGCGGTTGCACCACCGATGACAGGGATTGCCAAAAAGAATGAGAACTCTGTAGCCACTGCACGAGGTAAACCGAAGAGCATGCCGCCAATAATAGTTGCTCCCGAACGGGATGTTCCGGGAATTAAGGCTGCACACTGTGCAAGCCCAACTTTGAGAGCGTCCATCGGAGAAAGGTCATCCACTGCTTGAATATGACTCTTTGCTGACAAAACTATTTTTTGTCTGCGCTCCGCCCAAAAAATAACTAATGCTCCCAAGATGAATGCGCTCGCCACAGGAATCGGCGCGAATAATACCGCTTTAATGTGTTTACCAAGTACAAGGGCTAACCCCATTGCTGGAATTGAGGCAATCAGTAGATTGAGAATAAAGCGACGTGAAACAGCGCTGGTTTTGATAGTAGAAACTACCTTCCAGAGCTTTGCTCTGAACTCCCAGCAGACTGCCAAAATAGCTCCAAATTGAATGATGACCTCAAAAGCCTTCCCCCGCTCGTCATTAAAATTGAGCAAGTCACCCACCAAAATGAGGTGGCCTGTACTTGAGATTGGCAAAAACTCTGTTAAACCTTCTACTACTCCGAGTATCAAGGCCTTGCCCAGTAAAATAAGATCCATGACCGCAATTTTATAGTTAGATCAAGCTCTAAAGAGGATTTGGCAAAATGGTGGTCAATTAAGGCGTTTTACCCAAATAAGCCTTAAACTTCAAGACACACAGCAATGCATCTGAATGAAATGATCCCACCCCGCTTTCGCCTACCCCAAATCAGCACCTTAGGTTTAATCCTAAGCCAAGCGCTTGGCATATCCATCATACCGCCAAGCGCTCTTGCACAAAGCACCAATGCGGCAAAACCTTCACTACCAAGCCAAATAAGCACTCAATCCTTGCTTGGCTTAGATGTACCACCACAAATTGTAATTACCCCTAAACAGGCAATTCCCACCAATAGTGCGTCTTCGAACCTAAGCGGTAACGGTTTAGTCAGTAGCAGACAAGCATCAGATCTCATTCGACTCTATCAAGAGGCTGCATTTAGTGATCCCGTCTTAAATGCGGCTCGCTTTAATTATCAAGCGAGCAAAGAACTCTATTGGCAAGGACTTTCCTTACTCCTTCCTCAGGCTAGCGCAGTTCCTGGTGGTACACGCTACTATCAACACACAGCTGGCAACGCGCCCGCGGGAGCTGTGACAGGGTCTCGTGTATACGACCAAAAAAACTACACAGTCACCCTAACGCAGCCTATATTTAATATGGCAGCCTTAGAGGCATTTAAGCAAGGTGACCTCAATACCAAAATTGCAGACATGCGCTTTTATTTAGCGCAACAGGATTTAATTCTTAGGGTATCGCAAGCGTATTTTGATGCACTCACAAGTCAAGATAATGTTGAGTTATATCGCAATAAAAAGGGTTTAATCAAACAACAGCTCGAAATCGCCCAAGCTAAATTTGATGCCGGCCTTGCTAATATTGTTGATGTCAATACAGCTCAAGCTGCCCTTGATCTAGCTAACTCTCAAGAAATTACCGCGAAGGCAGATCTTGTTGTTAAACGAGGCGTGCTAGAGCAATTAGTGGGTCACCCGGTGGGACCATTAAAACCCTTGATCAAAGAAGCGAAGATTGACGGCGTCTTAAGGGACCCCCGCTCTAAAATTAAAGGCGGTAATAGCATGCCAATTGTGGAGAGTGTAAATCCGCAATTACCAAAAGGTCAAACCTTAGACGACTGGATCTTGCAGGCAGAGACAGCCAACTTTAACGTATTGGCCGGCCAATTGTCAGTCAACTTAGCAGAGAGTTCTTACCGAGCATCACAAGCGCTGAACTATCCATCGGTGAACTTTGTTGGAACGGCCGGGTATAACACTTCAAATGGAACAGCTAATAGCTTAACGCCTGCGCAAACGAACATTTACAACAACACTATTGCGCTGCAAATGAGTATCCCGCTCGTATCAGGCGGATTCAATAACTCAGTAATTCGTCAAAATGCAGCGTTGGTTGATGTAGCTAAAGCCAATTACGATAATGCTCGACGTACTGCCGCCCAAAATACTAGGGCAGCCTTTACTGGCTTCTACGGAGGCTTAGCGAGCGTCAAGGCCTATGAAGCAGCCGAGCGCTCATCAAACTCAGCCCTCGAATCGAGTAAATTGGGATTCCAAGTAGGGACATTAATCAACATTGATGTGTTGATTGCGTTGGACACTTTGATCACTACCCGCTCGCAACTACAGCAGGCACGATATAGCACCATTCTTAATGCAATTAGACTTAAGGCTCATGCTGCTGCGCTATCAGATGAGGATCTGATAGCTATTAATACTCTACTTCGCTAAACACAAAAAGTTAAGATTGCTGCAAAAGTTTAAGAGAGGCACTTATAACTTCTTGCACGCTTGGAGGTTTTTGCATATCCCCAAGATTAAAAATCTGCTTAGACCAATACCCCTCTGTCTTCCAGCGCGGTGAATCGCAGTAGATTTCAATAGTAGGTCTATCAAGAGCTGCTGCAAGATGGGTAAGTCCAGTATCAACCCCAACCGTTAGTGCCGCACCAGAAATGACCGAGAAAGCATCCTCAATAGAAAAGGCAGGTGGTACAACTGCGCCTGGAATCTGCGCAGCAAGCAATTGGCTAACTTTCTTCTCTGAAGCATTTCCCCAGGGGAAGACCACTTGATAGCCACGAACAGATAAATCTTTACCGAGTTCAAGCCAATAGTCGTTTGACCAGCGTTTAGATTCCCTAGCAGTTGAATGAAAACAAAGTACGTAAGGATTCTTTAAACCCTCTACAGTATTTGGCCAAATATTACTAGAAAAATCTTTGGCATAAAACCGAGGCGCATCACCTCGATCCAGTAAAGGCCAATCTAAGGCTGAGGACATCACCCAGCGTGAACGATCTACGGCATGGCATTGCATGGGGACTTGCACAGATTGGCTGTAGAACAATCTAGCAAGCGGCTCGTATCCTGAAAAATCTGTTGCATTAGCCAGGCCCGCAACGATCGTATTCGAACTCTTTTTTGCAAGGGCACACACAATGGCAGACTTTAGTAAGCCCTGGGTCTCAATCAAGATATCATAAGCAGTTGACTGAAGTGACATACAAAAAGAAAAGAATTCATGCCAGGTTGATAGCTTGAATAAATTCTTCTTCCAGCGACGCAAGCCAAAGGGAATAATACGATCAATTCCCCTGAAATCCTGTCGGGATAAAAGAGGACTTAGCAAATGAACATAAGCCTCTTCGACCACCCAATCAATTTGAGCATCAGGAAGTCGTGCACGTAAATCCCACATAATCGGTAAGTTATGCAGCACATCCCCGAGAGACGATAGTTTAACCAGCAGAATTTTAGGGGGGGCGCTCATACGGACATCATCTTATCTTTTGAAAATACCTCAAGCCAATTAAAGCTTAGGGGCAGCATCCCACGATAAACCAGCAGAATCTTTGTCATTCATACTGGGTGCAATACCTTCGGGTAAGGGCCACTGAATCGCCACTACCGGGTCATTCCAAGCCAAGCAGACTTCGCTTTTAGGATGGTAATAATCCGTAGTTTTATAGAGAAACTCGGCTGTCTCAGATAAAACTAAGAAGCCATGCGCTAAGCCGGGAGGGACCCACAATTGCTTGTGATTTTCAGCGCTAAGCTCAACCCCAACCCACTTGCCGAAGCTTGGCGAATCTTTGCGGGCATCCACGGCAACATCAAAAACGCTACCCAACACAACGCGCACTAATTTACCCTGAGTCTGCTCTAGCTGATAATGTAAGCCCCGCAAAGTCCACTGCCGTGAAAAGGAGTGGTTATCCTGAACAAACTTTACAGCCAAGCCAGTAGCAAGCGCAAAGTCTTGGGTATTAAAAGACTCGGTAAACCAACCACGCTCGTCACCAAATACCTTTGGCTCAATGATTACTACATCATGAATTACTGTTGAAGTAACTAGCAGCTTAGAGATGGCGGCACTCATGCAATCATCTTCTTATGAAGTAAAGAGACGGGTTGGTCAGAAGTATTGAGCTCATTTAAAATCTTATTTAAATACTGACCATAGCTATTTTTACTCAGTTGCATAGCAACCTTTAAAACCTCTTCAGCACTAATCCATCCCTGACGATAAGCAATCTCTTCGGGACAAGCAACCATCAAACCCTGACGCTTCTGCAAAGTAGCAATAAAGCCTGCCGCATCCAATAATGAATCATGTGTGCCAGTATCCAGCCAAGCAAATCCACGACCCATGATTTCTACGCTCAACTCATTCTTCTCAAGATACACGCGGTTGATATCGGTAATCTCTAATTCACCACGAGCGCTAGGTTTGATCGAGGATGCAATGTCACATACCCGATTGTCATAGAAGTATAGACCGGTGACTGCATAACTACTTCTTGGCTTAATAGGCTTTTCTTCGATTGAGAGTGCCTTGTACTCCTTATCAAATTCAACGACACCATAACGCTCCGGATCAGTGACGTGATATGCAAAAACTGTTGCGCCGCTATTACGATGATTCGCACTATCAAGCTGGTCTACCAGCTCATGCCCGTAAAAAATATTATCACCAAGTACTAATGCACTCGGATTGTTACCAACAAATTTTTCACCCAAAATAAATGCTTGAGCCAAACCATCTGGAGACGGCTGAACGCAGTACTCAATATTTAAACCCCATTGAGAACCATTGCCAAGTAGCTCTGAGAAACGTGGTGTGTCATGCGGAGTTGAAATCAATAAAATGTCTCGAATCCCTGCGAGCATTAAGGTAGTCAAAGGGTAGTACACCATCGGCTTGTCATAGACAGGCATGAGCTGCTTCGATACCGCTTTAGTGACGGGGTATAAGCGAGTGCCTGATCCACCCGCCAAAATAATTCCCTTGCGATGTATTTGATTTACCGCCATAGCGCTCTTTCTAATTAAGTCCATCTTGAACTACATTGTGGACATAGACCCGAACCGCCTCATCCCAAGGCTTATTCAATAGACGTAATTTTGACATATCGCCTCGCCCCTCAAAGACTTGATGTAACTTATCAGTCGACATTCTTGAATTCATGGGTCTAGAAGCAGGTAATGGGTATTCGATCGCAGGAATAGGTTTAATTGCTTTAGGAGTCAATTTTAGCGCTGCGCCAGCTTCTAAAGCAGCCTGCACTGCCAGGGATGCAAGCCCATGCCAGCTAGTCTCGCCAGCAGGAACTGCGTGATAAATGCCGGATGGAAACTCTCTTAAAGCGCCATGAGAATACATTACCAAATTTAAGCTAACCTGAGCCAACCATTGTGCACTAGCTGGGACACCATACTGGTCTTCAATCACCTTTAACTCTTCGCGATCTTTCGCTAAACGCAAAATAGTGCGAATAAAATTTCCACCATCACCATATACCCAGCTAGTGCGCAAAATAGCGTACTGACTACCGACCCCTGGCAATTGGTTAGCCACCTTAGAAAAGGCTTTCGCAATTGCTTCTTCACCTGCCATTTTGCTCTTACCATAGACTCCCAGTGGATTACGAAGATCGTTCTCTAAATAAAACCCATACTTCTCGCCATCGAATACATAATCTGTTGAGAAGTGTAAAAAAGTTGCGCCATACTGAGCGGCATATCGAGCCATTAATTCTGGGGCTCTCGCATTTACCGCAAACGCCAAATCTGCCTCTGTTTCAGCTTTGTCAACGGCAGTATATGCAGACGCATTAATGATAAGTTCAGGTCCAAATTGATCCAACATATTTGCGATGGCTTGTTCGCTAGTCAGATCGCATTGAGACCGCCCAAGGTATTGAATGTTTAACTGTTTAGCTAAACCCAAATTGCAATCACTAAGAGCGGCATGGAAAGCCTTACCTAGTTGACCATCTTTACCAAATACTAAAATTTTCATGGGTGACGTATTGGAGTTATCTGTACTGCTTTTTTAGCCAATCGCGATATGAGCCACTCAATACACTCTCTACCCACGCTGGATTATCTAAATACCATTGAACTGTTTTTCGAATCCCTGTATCAAAGGTTTCCTCAGGACGCCAGGCTAACTCGCGCTCTACTTTACTAGCATCGATCGCATAACGTCGATCATGACCGGGGCGATCCTTAACAAAAGTAATTTGCTCTGCATAAGATTTACCATCTGAGCGGGGCTTTAGTTGATCCAAAATAGTGCAAATAGTTTTTACAACATCAATATTGGCTTTTTCATTCCAACCACCGATATTGTAAGTCTCACCTAATTTACCTTTAGTCAATACCTCCCGAATTGCGGAGCAATGATCTCCAACATAGAGCCAATCTCGTATCTGTTGACCATCGCCATAAATAGGTAATGGCTTACTATTGAGTGCATTGAGGATCACCAGTGGAATTAATTTCTCAGGGAAGTGATAAGGGCCGTAGTTGTTAGAGCAATTGGTTGTAACCACCGGAAAACCGTAGGTATGAAACCAGGCGCGCACTAAATGGTCCGATGCAGCCTTGGATGCAGAATATGGACTATTAGGCTCATAGGCATCCGTTTCCGTGAAGGCTGGGTCCGTCAAAGATAGGGAACCATAGACTTCATCAGTAGACACGTGATGAAAGCGAAACACTTTCTTGGCAGACTCATTTAATCCATTCCAATACTCACGGGCAGACTCAAGCAAATTGAAGGTGCCAATAATATTCGTTGCCACAAACTCAGCAGGGTCATGAATTGAGCGATCGACATGGCTTTCTGCAGCAAAATTCACAATCGCACGTGGTTGATAGTCTTTTAAGAGCTTGGGGACTAATTCTTTATCTCCAATATCGCCATGAATGAAAATATGGCGCAGATCATTATTAAGGGGCTCTAAATTGGCTAAGTTACCAGCGTAGGTCAGCTTATCGAGATTAACTACCCCCTCAGACGCAGAGTCAGCCAGCCAATTTAAGGCGAAGTTACTTCCAATAAAGCCGGCGCCACCTGTTATTAAAATCATAATTAGCCAATATATGTAATACGAAATGTAATATGACGAGAATGTGTATGAGATTTTCCCAAATCAAGGCAAAATCCCAAAAACTCTAGAATTCTTTGTCACAGTCGCATCTTAACAAAACATTACCAATATTAAATCGTGAATCCCAATAAATACAGCCTAACCTTTGCTTGCTATAACTCTGTGGAATACACAAAAATGTGTATCGATAGCATGGTTAAGCAAGGTACCCCCTTGGATCGACTCGTGGTAGTGGATAACTGCTCAACTGACGGCACACGAGATTACCTTGCCACCCTTCCTCTTGGAGGAAGAATATTTAATGCAAGCAACCTCGGCTGTGGCACCGCCTGGAATCAGGGAGCCTTAGCACTGCAAAGTGAATGGAGCATCATTATGAATAATGATGTCCTAGTATCACCATTATGGATTGAGAATCTTATTCACGCCGCAGAATCTAAAAGTCTTAGAGTAATTAGTCCCGCCTTAATTGAGGGGCCGCTAGATTATGACTTTGATGTATTCAGTCAAAAAACCACGGCTGATATAAAAGAGATACATCGCTTAGGCAGCAAGCATGCTGTGTGCTTAGCCATTCACAACTCCGTATGGATGGATGTCGGATATTTCCAACCCATACCGAAACTACTTGGGTATGAAGACACTTTGTTCTTTAATGAACTCAAAAAATCAAATATTCAAACTTCGATAACGGGGGCATCGTGGTTGCATCACTTTGGGTCGATTACCCAAACCGCTATGAAGCAAGAGAGGGGACTATCTGAGAAAGATGGATTAGCCAACCGCTATAACTACAAGTTGCTCAACCAAAGCTGGATTCAAAGAAAGCTAGTCAAGATTCAAGCAAAAAAACATCAATCTCAATCTTGCCAAGACGAAGTCAAAAAATATGGCATGTCTGTGCACGGCTTAAGAAAAAATCATACTTTTGAATGGATTTAATTAAGCCCTCTCAATAAGACTTACCAACCCTGCGCTGTTAGCATTCAGGGAAAATTTTTCAATCACAAGCTTTTTACCTTCTTGTGCCATATGCTTTGCGGCGATTGGGTTACATAGCATCCAAATAATGGCATTAGCCCACTCCCCGACATTTGCAGACTCAATCATCAAACCCGTCACTTGATTTACCATCGTCTCAGGAATACCGCCAGTATTACTAACAATCACTGGTACCTCTAAATATTGCGCCTCGATTTGGAACATGCCTAAAGGCTCAATCAAAGATGGAAGAACTGCAATGTCACTCACCCTTAAAAGGGGTGCAATTTTTTTTAAGATTCCAGTCATCAGCACATTATCGCTAAGCCCTAATCTCATAATCTCTGCCTCTAGCAGGGGCTTATCCTGACCCTCACCCGCAATGACATATCGTACATTCGGAAATACCTCCTTGACGCGTACAAGAGCCTTTAAAATGGTGCTGTGGCCTTTTTCACCCCTGAGAATAGCGCCATGAGATATGACTGGACCCCGATGAGTATCCAACCAAATTTGTACACGCTCCGGCAATACTGCATCCTGATCTTCTAATCCAGAAAAATTAATCCCAGGATAAAGTACATGCAGCTTATGAATATTGATAGCTGAATTAGCCATAAACTTAGAGCGCAAATAATAACTAGGTATTAGCGTGCCCGCAAAAAGATAGTTATAGGCAAACGATAGAGGGTAGCCATGCTGAAAAGTTTTCACTCGAAAAACGGGAATGCGCTTACGGCCAAGAAAAATTTGCGCCATTCCTACTAAAGCAGAAATTAAGGCGTCGTGACTGCCATGACAAAACATCGCTACGGGATTTTTCTCCTTTGCTAAGCGTAAAAGCCGCATTAAACTAGGAATATGAAACGCATTTCGAAACGGCATCTCAATGAAACATAGACCTTCATCCTTTGCACGAGAAGCTATTGCGCTCTTGGGCTTACATAGTAATATTGGCTGATACCCGCACTCATGAAGAGAATGCATCTGCTGAAGCGCCTGTAACTCTTGGCCTCCAATATTCATGGAGGAGTCGGAGAATAGAACTACCTTTTCATTACCCATAAAGCCACTCAAATTAATTAAAAACCACTTTGGGCCTTTGACTGTTCTGCGCTAGAAGATTTATGAAGTACTTGCGCCATTAAGGTTACGATCATCAGACCATAAAACGTGCAAAGATACTTTAAGGAGAGCTGCTCATTAGAAAATCCAGCAATAAAAACACCGACAATGTAATATAGGCCAACCCTTGATGCCATCTTTTTATCGAGATCAATGTCATTGCGATGCCTATAAAAAATAATAAGGGGGAGCAGCAAAAGTCCGAGATAAGCAACCAAACCAAATATGCCGGTTGACAACAGTTTACTCAAAATATCACTATGTGGCCCAGCTAATGCCAGTATATTAATTGCAGTCTTATTTTCCGGGATATTAAGAGCGCTATTTTGTAAGAACTGCAACATATTTTTTTCTTCGCCATAACCAAATAAGACGCTTTCATTGGCGAATTGAAGGCTAAATTTCCAGATGCTCAGTCTAGAACCGATTGAGGTATCTAATTCAACACCGTTTATCCAATTGCGTACCTCATGATATCCAGCAATACTTCGATCAATTAGCGCTAAATGATTTAAGAAAAAATACCCTAACAAAAAATAAACTGAAAATTAATAAAGTAATAGTGCATAGTTGATACCAGAGTTTTTTTCTCTGCAAATTAGTAGCATGCGCAATATCTCCGGCTTTTAAAAATATAAACAGGGCGAATATAAAGGGGGTAGCGAGCCATGCACCACGAGATCCAGATCCAAAGGCGACATAGAACCCCATTAAACAGCCCAACACCTGAACTCCCAGCAAAGAACTGGACTGATTCTGATTCCAGCCAATCATCACTATAGATAAAAGCGTAAGAATAAAAACTTGGGATCCTAATGTGTTTGGATCCACAAAATACATCGAAAATCTTCCCGACCAATACGGATCTAAAGGCTTCACTACTATTATAGAAAAAATAAGTATAAGGCCGGCTGGTATGGCGATCCTTAGAATTTTAATATACGGAATATTTAACTCTTTGAGGAAAATAAAAATAATTCCAGCAAATAAGACTCGAGATGGCCCATCCAATGCCGCAAAATGTATTGCCCCACGAAATGTTTGCGATATTAAAATTGAAATGAACAAGCCCGAAAATATAAAAAGGGTCAGTAAATCCTGCGGGTAAAGGAGCTGAATCTTTTTCAACCCAACTCGCCAGAATTGGTAAAATGTGATGAGAAGCAAAGCAAATAACGAAACATGCACACCATGACGCACTGTCAAAAAAGTGACGGGAAACATGAAGATGGCAAACATTACTAACCAGTCTAGCTTGGTGTAAGTACGCATTGAATTGTTTTTCATAGCTTTCTTGAGGGACTAATGCAATGAATTATCATCGACAGCACGTTTGACAGAGCATTATATTAATAGAGGATAAGTACCGTGTTTAAAGCAGAATACCATTACAGCATTTATCAACCCTCACCTCTACATTAAATCTACTATGAAGACGATTCTCGTCACAGGTGGTGCTGGATATATTGGCTCCCATACGGTATTGACCCTGTTAGAGAGAGGTTATAAAGTACTGATATTGGATAATCTGTGTAATAGCAAGCTCTCCGCACTTGAGGGTATCCAAAAGATTTCAGGATCCAACCCAATATTTTACGAAGGCGATATTAATAATCGAATATTGCTTGGTACGATCTTTGCTAATCACCCAATTTCAGGGGTAATTCATTTGGCTGGACTTAAAAGCGTTGACGAATCCCAAAGTGAGCCGTTAAGGTACTACAACAACAATGTCGTTGGCAGCATTAGCCTTCTAGAGGAAATGCTAAAAGCTAAGGTAGATGCTTTTGTCTTTTCTTCATCAGCTACAGTCTACGGTGAGTCTCGCACTACTGAGTATCATGAGGATATGGTCACCGCTCCCATTAATGTTTATGGGCGCACGAAATTAATGATTGAGGATATTCTTAGAGATATATCGAGAGTAAATCCACACCTCAAAATTGCCTGCTTACGCTACTTTAACCCGGTTGGTGCCCACCTCTCCGGACTCATTGGAGAAAATCCCGTTGGAACCCCAAATAATCTGATCCCTTACATTGGACAAATTGCCATGGGTCGCCTCTCAAGGCTAAAAGTGTTTGGAGGTGACTTTCCGACTCATGACGGCACAGGACTCAGGGACTATGTTCATGTTGATGATTTAGCTATGGGTCATTTCTTGGCCTTGGAATATCTAGAGTGCAATCCAGGTATGCTTGTGGTGAATCTTGGAACAGGAAAACCCAATAGCGTCCTTGAAATGGTCGCAACCTTTGAAAAAGTTAGCGGCAAAAAAATTCCATACGATATAGTTGGGCGTCGACCCGGCGACCTAGCTGAGTATTATGCAAATTGTGACTTAGCGAGAGTAGTATTAGGCTGGCAACCAAAGCATGGAATTGAAAGAATGTGTGAGGATGCCTGGCGCTTCTATAGTCAATTGGGCGCTCAGAGCTCATAGACAATATCAACTTAGAGTGGCTCATTTACAGATGCATAAATTTAAAAAAATATTAGTGGTTTGCCCGGCAGGTGCTGTATCTGGTGGGCCAGAAGCGCTTCATCAATTAACTGCGCACATGAATAGCCTAGGGCTGCCTGCATTCATGTGCTACCAGCCATTCACTGCATCAGCTAAACCACCAGCTGCATATGAATGCTACCAAACACAGTCAGCACCCTACGAGGATATGGCCGGAAACTTAATCATTTTCCCGGAAATTGACCCAATGCCAGCCCTGAAAGTAAAAAATGCCCAAGCAGCGCTTTGGTGGCTATCCTTAGAAAATTTCTTGGAGCGTCGCCATACATGGCTGCTTCATGACCGAGTTCGTTATTTTAAAAGAGTGCTTCAAGGACGCAGGCCCTGGTCTGGCGCAAAAAATTTAAAGGGACTTTTGCATTTTTCCCAAACAGAACACTCAACCCAATATCTCAAATCCTGCGGAATTGAGCCAATTCCATTAATCGACTCGATTAATGAGGATTTCCTTACGAATAAATACCTCGATCGGATTGATCACAAAAAAACATAATTTTCTACAATCCGACTAAAGGATGGACAGTTACCCAGCAGTTAATTTCCCGATACCCAGAATGGAAATTTTTTCCACTTAAAGGACTCAATCGAGATCAACTCTCTGAGGCACTTTATAGTGCGAAGTTATATATAGATTTTGGACATCACCCAGGCAGAGATCGCATGCCCCGTGAAGCTGCAATGCATGGATGCTGCTTAATTACTGGCAAATTAGGATCCGCCGGCAATGCTATAGATCTGCCCATACCACCGCTATACAAATTGGATAGCAATGCAAATGGCTTTATCGAGGATTTTGGAGTTCTTGCTAAAGATGTTATGGATAAATTTGCTGGACACCATGCAGCCTTTACTTCTTATAGAAAATGGTTACAAGATGAGCCAAAAATTTTCAAACAACAAATTGCTGATTATTTTTGTAAATACTAAAGCTTCTTACTTAAATCTATTCAGCATGGATTTAAGTAAACTTTTTTTCTGCAATCTTGAGTCCTCACGCGGCCCTAGTGAGGATGCCTGTATTTTTTGAACAAATGAGCGCATAAAATGTTGCCTCTCTAGAGCGTCATTTAGCTTTAAGTTAATTGACATTGAATGAGCTAAACGCATCAAATCTTCTTCAGAAAGTGTAGCTCTACTTGTCTTGATAAAGATTGATTCATATGGATGCACACTCCGCCCAAAGTATGAGCGCTCGAACCCACTATCACCCTCGCGTGATGAAGGGTTTATATCCAGAAGCTCCTTGCGATAATCAACCTGATTATATTCTGGCAAAATGCAGCGCAAATTTAAACCCATGTCGACTATTAACTGAGAAAGTCTAATTTCATAATGGCAAATAGTCTCGTCCTTGTTGAGATTCTCAGCACCCTCATAAAAGCCAAGCTTAACAAGCTGCTCTAGTACTGGTCGGGTTAGTGCATAACAGGTGGTCTGAACATGCCCCAAAAACTGATCATTGCGTTCACGTATTCCATATTTTCCATAGTACATCTTCGCGATTGAATGATGGGATGGAGTAATACTAATCGCTGAGCCTACAATACCAACTTCATTCGAAAATAGATCAATAAAAAGATCGGTCCAATTTTGATTGTCGTACGCAGGAATAAAAGGGCCACGCACAGAAGAATTAATAAATAGATAAAAATCATACTCCTGCCAAGCTTTTAGCTCACAAATAGCCGCACAATAGCCACCGTAATCAAAATTTTTATTCTCAGTAAAAAAGTATTTAATATTATCTGCGAGTGGAAAATCTATTGTGTACTCACCGGCAATAATAATGAGGTAGTTCAGCTCTACGCAATAACCAAATCTCAAGAAGTGGGAAAAATTATCGATGTAAGATTGATCTTTTTCATAATAATGGTAGACAACCAAAACTTTTCCACTTTGAACTCTGTTCTTTTTTTGGACGTTAGCCATCAGAATCAAACTTTTCTCAGCACACTAATTAAATGTGTGGAGTGGCGTACCTGACTCTCGACTTTGAAAGAACCTTTAAAGCCATACATTCTTCCCCACTGACGCTGATCATCAAAATATTGAGAGAAAGTTTCGCTTGTTATTGGATTGATATGAGTTGGATCTGTAAAACACGCAGAGAATGGATAAACCGGCGTTTGCGCCAAAAATAATCCACCTGGAGTTAAAACTCGGTAAACCTCATTCATCAGCTCTATAAACGAATAGCGAATTTCCGGCAAATACAAAACCCGCGGGACATGCTCTATAAAATCAAATGCAGTAATGTAGTCCATGGATGCGTCCTCATAGGGGATTCCCTCTTGAGCAAGGTCTGACCTAGCAATATTGGGGTTAGCACTATCTCGAATATCAATTCCGTAAAGCACATCTGCTTTAAATGGATTTCTAGGAATATTCCCACACCCCAAATCTAAGCTTTTGGAATTTGTATTTTTAGTTAAATCTGATCTAAACGCAGAGTAAAAAACCTCTAAATCACCAACTTCTTCCATATCAACAATACTGCTAAAAGACCGGAACATTAATTTCAGGGTTTTAAAATAATTTACGAGCCTCATATAGCCTTAAATAGTTGTCAACAATAATTTCTCACCAGCATATAAAATCATATGCTGACATTGTAAACTTTCATATTATTGCGATCAAACTATAGCCCTAAATGACACGCCTACTTATCGTATACCAATCAAAGCCATCCATAGTGCCAGGCTTAGTAAAGGGCTTTGAAAATGCCGGGTTAGAGATAATCACTTTTTTGGCCAACGAACACCATCATTGGGTTGATAAATATGTATTTCATGCTGTTAATAAGTGGGCGCACAACTTAAGAATTTTGAAAAAGAGGGAATTTCTTTTCTCCAAGCACCCATTAAATCACTGGAATTTTCTAAATACAGAGCTCATTAAGTCCTATAAAAAAAATAAACCTGATTTTGTATTATTTATTCATGGGATTCATTATTCAAAAGCAACCTTATCTCAAATTGACGCCCCTAAAATTGGCTGGCTTGTTGACCCCGTTCAAGATCCACAAAGACTTCTTCTATTCTCCCAAAACTTAGATTGGTATTTCTCATACAGCAAGATCGCAATTGCGGCCCTCAATAAGGCTGGATTTATGAATACCAATTATTTGCCTCATGCAGTTGATCATCATCAGTTCCGCTACTTACCTGAAACTAAAAAAAACATTGATATAGCCTTTGTTGGAAAGCATAGTGCTCATCGAGAAAAATTTATCCTGGCCGCTTTAGAAATAACAAACAAAGTTAGCCTTTACGGTTCAAGATGGATTTCACCTGCCCTATCCAATTTCTCACTTATAAAAGTAATTAAAGGATGGGAATGCTATGGGGAGAGCTTGAACAGACTCTACAACTCATCCAAAGTTGTTTTAAGCATCATTGCAAAGCCGGAGAGTGCGCTAGAAACTCAAAGTGGTATCAATATGAGGCCTTATGAAATCCTAGCATCTGGATCATTACTGCTCTCAGATAATTACGATGAATTACACCCTGAACTGAAAAATAATCACAATCTGATTTTATTTAATAACCTTGATGAATTTAAGGCTTCCCTGAAACGAATACTTGACGATGAATATATGTGTGAAAAGATTGCCTTAGAGGGAAGAAAATTTATTAAAGATCGATTCTCGTACGATGAGATGGCTACGATTATTTTAAGTAAATATCAAAAGCTCTTAAAATAACTCTCAAAAAATAATTACTATTCAGTAAGAAACAAGTTACTTTTTAATTTCCTGCAACTATCGACATAACAGCCATTCGAACTGCTATACCAAAGGTGACTTGATTGAGGATGACAGATTGAGTGCCATCCGCTACAGCGGAATCAATTTCTACGCCACGGTTCATGGGGCCTGGGTGCATCACGATAGCATCAGATTTCGCTAAGGCTAAGCGTGTAGGTGTTAAACCATACTGTTTAAAGAATTCATCGCCTTCGGGAACTTGACCTGCTTCCATGCGCTCTTTCTGGATGCGCAATGTCATGACTACATCAACGCCCTTTAAACCCTCTTCCATGCTGTGGAATATCTTGATCCCCAGCATATCTAAATCGCTTGGCAAAAGACTTTCAGGTCCAATCGCACGAATATCCTTACAGCCCAAAGTTCTTAATGCGCAGATATTCGATTTGGCAACACGGCTATGCAAAATGTCACCTACGATAGCAACCTTTAGACTACTAAAATCTTTCTTGAAGTGGCGCATCGTGTACATATCCAACAAGCCTTGAGTCGGATGCTGGTGGCTACCATCACCAGCATTGATTACGTGGACGTGAGCGGGAATATGTTGAGCAATCTGAATCGGCGCCCTAGAAATACTATGGCGCACCACAAAAATATCCGCCTGCATAGCCACTAAGTTATCAATCGTATCTAAAAGACTTTCGCCTTTTGCGGTAGAAGATGTAGAAATATCTAAGTTAATTACATCTGCAGATAAACGCTTAGCAGCAATCTCAAAAGTAGTACGAGTGCGAGTGGAGTTTTCAAAGAACAAGTTGAATACACTCTTGCCACGAAGAAGCGGTACTTTCTTCACTTCTCTAGCAGGATCTGTCACGCTGACAAACTGTTGTGCGGTATCGAGGATGTGGAGGATCTGCTCTTTTGGTAAACCCTCTAAAGTCAACAAATGAGTTAACTCACCAGCGGAATTAAATTGATTTACTGGGGCGTTGACTAAGTCATTCAATCCGCTCATACTGTACGCTCCTCTAATTGGAAGCTGAACTTGCCAGCACCATCTTTTTCCAAAACTAAAATTTGAGTATCTGGAACGCTTACTTGCTCCCCTACAAAATCAGCTGAGATCGGCAATTCACGGTTTTCACGATCTGCTAAAACCATCAACTTCACTTGTGCAGGTCTACCAAAATCAAATAACTCATTGAGCGCTGCGCGGACAGTACGGCCAGTAAGCAATACATCATCAATCAAGATTACATTTGCGCCATTCACCTCAAAAGGAAGATGGGTAGACATGTTGCTAGCGGTTCGAAGCGCAGTCATACCCTTCTCAGAATAGTCATCGCGATGAAAGGCTACATTGATTACTCCAAAGTGAAGAAGATTTAAATCTGTCGCTAAACGCTCTGCAATCCAAGCCCCGCCCATTGCAAGACCGGCTAACTCAAACACATCGCCAGCCTTTTTGTACTGATTCAAAGTCTCTAGTAACTTTAGATAGGACTGCTCTGCATTCATCTCAACTAATCCAATTCTTTTCAAGAAAATACTGCTCCAAAATCAAGGCCGCAGCCAGTGCATCCAAATTGTCTCGCATGTCTGGATTTCCCTCTAAAACAGCCGAGGTGTAGCGCTCGTCCACCCACTCCACTGGTAAATGAAAGCGTCCCTGCAGCTGATTGCCAAAGCGGCGGGCCTTGGCACTCATTTCATGCTCGGCACCGTCAGGGTGACAAGGTAAGCCAACCACTAGGTGATTGGGCTGCCACTCCTTCAGAAGCCCCTCAATGACTCTGAATACAGCATTACTAGATGATTCTGCGATCGTTTTAATTGGCTTCCCCAGACAAGTGAGGGTATTTCCGACGGCAACACCAATACGCCGCGTCCCAAAGTCAAAGGCCATAACCGTCAACTCTGTATCTTTCTTCATGCCCTCAGGCATGCCCTGCCTCGCCAGAAAGATGCGATGGGTCAAACCCCAAAAGACCCATCGTCCGCTCATAGCGCTGGCTAGAGGGGGTATTAAAAATAATCTCAACCATTTGTTTTTGGGACAAAGGGACATTGATCCAGCCATTGAGGGTAATTTCTTCCTCAAGCTGGCCCGCACTCCAACCTGCATAACCCAAGGTCATCAAGAACTTATTCGGCCCAGAACCTGTTGCCACAGCCTCAAGCACATCCTTTGATGTTGTCATGGTCAAGCCACCCGGAACAGCCAAGGAAGAGCTGTAAGCCAACTCTGCGGCAGGTTCGTGCAAGACAAAACCACGCTCGAATTGCACTGGACCACCAAAATAGACCGGTTGATTAGATACCGGCTCAGCCTCCAGCTTGACCTCAATTTTTTCAAATAAGGCCCCCATATCAAGCTCGGTAGGGCGATTGATCACCAAGCCCATCGCACCCCGTTCAGTATGCTCAAAAAGATAGATAACTGAACCTGCAAAATTGGGGTCGACCATCCCAGGCATGGCAACAAGGAATTGGTTTGCTAGATGATTAGCAGAATAAGCGATTGAGGGCCCAGCAGCAGAAGTCTGGGAAGGCTTAGTGGATGTTGTAGCTTGACCCACAGGGGCTTTTTTAGCCATGTTCATTTGATTTATTTTACCGAATTCTCTGCCCTAGCTAGATCTTTCCAGTGATCCAGTAGGCTAGAAGACCAACTACCTCATGGATGACATTATTCCACTGCTGCGCCCCTGCAATTAGGCTAAAGGAGCCCCAATTTAATTTACGCCCAGTTTGATAATCAACTGGAACTGGAATGACCGCGAGGCCTTGTTTTTGAAAAATTTTAAGCGATCGATACATATGACTTGCAGAAGTAATGAGTAACCAAGGTTTTTGGGCTCCACTGATATTACTTTGATTGATTGCTACCAATTCCAAAATCATAGGCTTCATATAGAGCACATTTTCATAGGTATTTCGGGACTGGCTCTCATAATGAGCATACTGATCAGACAAGCCTTGCTCAGCTATGAGTTGCTTAAAAGCATTCGCCTCTGACATCCCGGTAGGCACCAAATGACTCGAGAACCCACTAAAAATAAATGGATGTCGTGGATATTGACGTATAAGCTCAAAGGCTTTGGTAATGCGCTCTGCTGAGGAATAAATCGAAATCTCACCACGATCAACAGCAACATCACCCCCAGCTATAGCGCCACCCAAAATGATAATTCCGGCTACCTCATCTTTTGAGATCATGCTCAAATTACTTTTAGGCACTGAATCCTCTAAAGCCCTTAAAAATAGTTCGGAGCTAGGCAACCAGCCAACTAGTAATAAATCGGCTAAGGTGAGAATTAAAAAACGTTTACATAAATGGGGTTTTCTAGAACAAAGTGAAAAAAGGCTTAAGCCCACAAAGGCAATGATCCAATTTAAGGGTTCAATAAAAAACTGCACCGTCTTCGAAAAAATGAAAAAAAATGTATCCATAAGCATTAATATTACATGCAAGCTCAGCGAAATCAGTAAATCAGCTCTAACATATCAGCTATGAAAAAAGCTCTCGTTTGGTTACGCCGTGATTTACGCCTATATGACAATGCTGCGCTTCATCACGCCCTAAAAAATAATGACCAAGTTTGGCTAGCGTTTATCTTCGATACCGATATTTTAGATCCACTGAAGTCCGAAGATCTAGATACAAGTGGCCTCAAACATGATCGTCGCGTAGATTTTATTTGGCAAGGTCTTAAGCAAATTGACGAGCAATTGCGCAAACAAGGTGGCGTACTGATTGTTCAGTACGACAAGCCCACTACGTGTATTCCGAGAATTGCTGAGACTTTGGGTGTCAATACCGTTTACACCAATCATGACTATGAGCCATCGGCAATTGCACGTGATGCCTCTATTTCCGGATCACTAGAAAAACTTGGTATTGGATTAGAGACTTTCAAAGATCAAGTGATTTTTGAGAAGAAAGAAATTCTGACTAACTCGAATACGGTGTTCTCCATCTTTACGCCCTACAAGAACAACTGGCTTAAAACGCTACAAGAAAAAGATATTGCCGCTTATGACTGCGATCCTAAAAAAGGACAGTTAGCTGCCATCCCCAAATCATTAGAGGCTCCCTTCCCATCTCTAGAATCTATGGGCTTTAGCCCGACAGGTATTGAGGCTTATTTGCCTGCGGGATCTGAGGGTGGCCAGAGCTTATTGGAAGACTTCCTTCACCGCATCGATCAATACCAAATCGGTCGAGACTTCCCAGCAATCAAAGGTGTGAGCTACATATCCACCCACCTTCGCTTTGGTATGCTCTCAATTAGAGGCTTGGTGCGCGAAGCACACCGCCGAATGCTTGCTGGCAGTATGGGTGCAACGATTTGGTTAAGTGAACTGATCTGGCGTGATTTTTATTTCATGATTCTGGCCAATCACCCACGCCTTGCTGAGGGTGCCGCTTTCAAACCTGGCTATGACAATATCGAATGGGAAAGCGGTGCCACTGCTAAGAGGTTATTTAAAGCTTGGTGTGATGGCAAGACAGGCTACCCATTAGTAGATGCTGCCATGTGCCAACTCAACCAAAGTGGATATATGCACAATCGCCTGCGCATGGTGGTTGCAAGCTTTCTTACTAAAGATTTAGGCATTGATTGGCGCTGGGGTGAAATGTATTTCGCAAAACACCTCAATGACTTTGAATTGTCTTCCAACAATGGTGGATGGCAGTGGGCCTCTTCATCGGGATGTGATGCGCAGCCCTACTTCCGCATCTTCAATCCGATTACTCAGTCCCAAAAGTTCGATCCCGAAGGAAAGTTCATTCGTCGCTACTTACCTCAACTAGACAAACTCTCTAAGAAGTCAATTCATGCACCTTGGGAATCCGGCCATATTGAACTAGAGGCTGCCGGCGTTCTTCTGGGTCGTGACTATCCCCTACCAGTTGTTAATCATGATGAAGCACGCAAAAAGACCTTGGTGCGCTATAGCATTGTTAAAAAAGTCAGTCCAGAATCTACGACCGATTAAGTTAGTGAAAACTCTGGCACTTTCCGCTTTAAGATAGGGTATGAGCAAGATCTATGCTGTAGGTGATATTCAGGGCTGCGCGCCCTCTTTGAAGGCGCTCGTCAAAAAGCTCCCCGCACAGTCCAAGATGATTTTTTTAGGTGACCTGGTAAATCGGGGCCCTGACTCATTAGGCACCCTACGCTACCTCAAGAAATTACAAGAAGATAAACGCATCGAGTGTATTCTCGGAAATCACGATCTCCATTTGCTTGCGGTAGATGCTGGCATCCGAAAAACTAAAGGGCTTGATACCGTACAACCGATTCTAAATGCGCCCGATAGAGCAGAATTAATGAATTGGCTACGCCATAGGCCAATGGCTCTGAGTAACGGAAAAGTACTCACTGTTCATGCAGGAGTTCTACCACAATGGGACTTGCAGCAAACAATCGAGTGTGCACAGGAAGTAGAAAAAGCGCTACGTAAAAAATCCTACAAAGATTTCTTAATGAATATGTATGGCAACACCCCAAATAAGTGGAGCAACTCTCTTAAAGGTTATGAGCGTTTACGCGTCATCACCAATGCACTGACCCGCATTCGTTTTTGTACTCCTACCGGCACAATGGAATTCGAGAGTAAAGAAGGTTTTGAAGATGGTCCCAAAGGCTATGTCCCTTGGTTTAAAACTCCTAAACGAAAAACGCAAGATGCCCTGATTTACTTCGGTCACTGGTCAACCCTAGGACTTCTCCAGCATAGGAATGTCATTGGTCTCGATACAGGCTGCGTTTGGGGTGGAAAGCTCACCGCAATGGAAGTTCCAGAATCAGGTAAGCCAAGCAAGGATCTAAAGTTTATCCAAGTAGATGGCTATGACCATCCACTCAGAATGTAATTTTGGCTCTGCCTCTTATAGTTTTTTAAATGCAGTTTTCGCGGCAGTGATAATTTCTTCCAAAACTCCATTGTCATGAGTAATAGAAGTAAATCCAGCTTCATAAGCAGAGGGTGCTAAATACACCCCTTGATCTAACATCAAGTGGAAAAATTTCTTAAACGCCTCAATATCAGTTTTAGTGACTGCCTCAAAAGAGGTTGGGACCTCATTGGCAAAGTAAAAACCAAACATTCCACCAACACTATCTACCGCAAAAGGTACGCCTGCTTCATCTGCCGCAAGCTTGAACCCAGACATGAGCTTTTCAGTTTGCCCCGTCAGACAATCGAAGAAACCTTCTCGAGAAATAATCTCCAGCGTCTTTAATCCAGCCGCTACAGCTACTGGATTACCGGACAATGTGCCTGCCTGGTAAACATTGCCCAGCGGCGCTAACTTAGACATAATTTCTTTTTTACCGCCAAAAGCAGCCATCGGCATACCGCCGCCCATGACCTTACCAAGACAAGTCAGGTCAGGGGTAATAACTTGCAGAGATTGCGCGCCACCTAAAGCAACCCTAAAGCCGGTCATGACTTCGTCGTAAATTAATACACTGCCATGCTCGCTAGTCAGCTGGCGTAGTGTCGAGAGAAATTCCTTTGAGGGCTTAATGAGATTCATATTGCCAGCAAACGGTTCAATAATCACCGCGGCAACCTGATCACCCTGCTTTACAAACACTTCCTTCAAGGCTTGCACATCGTTATATGGCAGTACTAAGGTGTGTTTAACTAAATCTTGTGGAACGCCACCAGAAGAGGGTGCATTTTGAGTTGAATCTGCAAAGGTCAAGAGGCCAGAACCTGCCTTCACTAAAAGACTATCGGCATGGCCGTGATAACAACCTTCAAATTTAATAATGAGATCACGTCCTGTATGGCCACGTGCGAGACGCAGAGCACTCATAGTGGCTTCGGTTCCACTCGATACCATCCGCACCTGCTCAATGCTAGGAACCAACTGACAGATGCGTTCTGCTAATTCAATTTCGCCTTCGGTAGGGGCGCCGTAACTAAAGCTAGTTTCTGCAGCCTGCTTAACTGCTTCCACCACTTCTGGATTAGCATGGCCTGCAATCATAGGACCCCAGGACATAATTAAATCAATATAGCGCGTACCTTCAGCATCCCAGAAGTAAGGGCCTTTTGCTTTAGCAACAAAACGCGGTGTACCGCCTACTTGACGAAAAGCGCGTACTGGAGAATTCACACCCCCAGGAATTGTTTTTTGTGCGCGCTCAAATAAGATGTCATTTTTTCCCAAGATACTTTTCCCGATTTAGCTAATGAATTTAAACATCGTCTAATTAAATTAATCTATTAGATCGCCATCATTTCAAAGTCTTCTTTACGTGCACCACACTCAGGACAGGTCCAGTTCATGGGTACATCTTTCCAAAGGGTGCCTGGCGCAATACCCTCTTCAGGTAAACCTGCAGCCTCGTCATAAACCCAGCCACAAATTAAGCACATATATGTTTTGAATTCCATTACCGTCTTCCTTATTTATCTTTCTATTTTAAATCGGATGCAGCATCACGCTTTTGATGCATCTCGAACTTAAATAATCTGCATTCCAGGGGGCCATTAAATAAAGGGGTGCGTTTAGATTCCTTAATACGTAACTGCCCAGGTAAGGCCATATCCGCAGTCAATACAAAGACATTCCAGCCACCAAAAGTATCCTTGAGATGCTGGCCAAACTGCCTCAAGAATTCCACAAACTTAGGGTCCTGTTCTTCTTGAGCTTGTAGCTTTTTGAGAGACTCGCGGCTAGAGCGTTTAGCACTTTGACGTCCTGTTTCTAGATTAAATGCATAGCGATCTTCTGGCTCCTCAGCTTGTTCGTAAGAGTCTCGCCCCATATCGCCACTCGCAGCACGATCCTGGCCTCGTCCACCCTTGATCACTAAGCGCTCACCATAAGGCGGGTTCAATAGCATCACACCATCTTGAGCATTTGTTGGTGGCCTAGTTGCTAAGGCATCAACTTGACGTGTTACTGGCAATCCCGGCAACTGAGCCCGCTGCCAGTTACCTTTAAACATCGCTACCAAGCGCTCGTTAATATCACCACCGCTAATACCCAAAGACTCTGAATCTGGGAACTGTTTACGCCTCTCCAACATCTCAGAATGTACAGCGTCTTTCAAAGTCGCCCAACGCTTTTGCTCGGCAGCCTCATTAAATGGCTTGAGTCGCTGAAACCCAAACCCATGAGCGGAAGTTACTAATGGGCGATAGGCTAATCGACTCGGCTTCGCGTCATCACCATACATCCCCGCCCGAATAGCACCCGGCGGAATAGCTAAAGCCATTTGTGCAGCCTCAATCAAAAAGGTGCCACTACCGCACATTGGATCAAATAAAGTTTGCGAAGGCTTCCAGCCGGTAATTGACAAGATGCCTGCTGCAAGATTTTCTTTTAAGGGAGCATCGCCCTTTTCATCTCTCCAGCCACGTTTGAATAAGGCCTCACCTGAAGTGTCCAAATAGATCGTGGCATGAGTTGCCGTGAGATGAGCCTGTACCCGCACATCCGGAAATGCAGTATCAATACTGGGACGATCGCCAGTGGCATCACGGAGGCGATCAACAATCGCATCCTTAATCTTCAAAGTTGCAAAATTTAAGCTCTTCAAGGGTGAACGATGGGCCGTCACATCAACGCGTAAAGTTTGTTTAGAAGAAAACCATTCTTCCCAAGCTAAACCACTAGCCAACTTATACAAATCTTCTTCCTGACGGTATGGCGATTCCGCCATCTGTAGCAATACTCGACTCGCAATCCGTGAATGTAAGTTCAATGCCATGGCGGCAGATATTGGCGCCGCCAAACCTACTCCACCCGTAGGACTCGTAGGCGTAGGATCAATCACCCAGGCACCCAAGGCTTTACAGTCAGGGCGCTGCGCAATACTTGCTAGCTCTTGTGCAAGAGGCACTTCCAGTCCGCCTGGACAAACAACAAAAAATCTCATGAGGCTAGCAATCTAAAAGAGATGAAATAAAAAAATTAAGGCTTAATGACCACTAAAGCGGTCACGATCAGAAGAAGAAGGACTGGCGCTTCGTTAAACCAACGATACCAAACCCCTGAATGGGTATTGACACCATTACGGAACTTTTTGAGCAAACCCCAACAAGCATGGTGATAACCGATTACCAGAAGTACAAAGAACATCTTGGCATGCATCCATACCTCACCAGCACCTATTCTGAAGTGCAACCACAAAGCAAGGCCTAGCAATACGGCAGGTACTGCCAATATAGTCATAAATCGAAATAAGCGATTCGCCATTCCTAGAATACGTGCATAGACCTCAGGATTTTTTTCATCAGCCAAGTTCACAAAGATACGCGGAAGATAAAACAAGCCTGCGAACCAAGATGCAATCAAGACAATATGAAAAGTCTTGGTCCATAAATATGCATTGCCCATCATGATTAATTTCCGTTCTGTAATGAAGCTGGATTAAGTACGAATCTCGCCATGACCCATGACGATGTATTTGAGAGAAGTGAGACCATCTAAGCCCACCGGGCCACGAGCATGTAGCTTGTCATTCGAGATGCCAATCTCTGCGCCAAGACCATACTCAAAACCATCGGCAAAACGGGTGCTGGCATTGACCATCACACTGGCACTATCGACTTCACGCAAAAAGCGATTGGCTTGCGCTTGATTCTTAGTAATGATGGCATCAGTATGTTTACTGCCGTATTGTTCGATATGACCCATTGCTTCGTCGATATCCGCAACAGTCTTGATCGACAAAATTGGTGCCAAATATTCTGTTTGCCAATCTTCTTCAGTGGCATTGACTAAATCTTTAAAACCGGCTGCTTCAAGAGTGCTTCGGGTTTGATCATCAACACGCAACTCCACACCCTTATCTTGATAGATTTTGCAAAGAGCTGGCAATACTTGTGATGCAATCGATTTATTTACTAGGAGCGTTTCCATTGCGTTACATGGCGCATAGCGCTGAGTCTTGGCGTTATCGCAAACCTTGATTGCCATTGCGACATCCGCATCGGCATCAATATAAGTGTGACAGATACCATCCAAATGCTTAATCATTGGCACGCGCGCTTCTGCAATCAAACGGGCGATCAAACTCTTGCCACCACGTGGAACGATCACATCAATATATTGGGTCATGGTAATCATTTCGCCAACAGCAGCGCGATCTGTGGTGGTCACAACCTGCACCGCATCCATGGGTAAATTGGCAGCATCTAAACCTTCTTGAATCAATTGCGCCAACAAGGTATTTGAATCAATTGCCTCTGAGCCACCACGCAAAATCACTGCATTGCCAGACTTCAGGCACAGTGCAGCTGCATCAATCGTGACATTTGGACGAGATTCATAAATGATGCCAATCACACCAAGTGGCACACGCATCTGACCGAGCTCAATACCGGAAGCCTGCTTTTGTAATGGCGTTATTTTGCCAATCGGATCTTCCAAATAAACAATTTGTTCCAAACCTAATGCCATAGATTCAATCGTCTTTGGCGTCATCGTCAGGCGATCAATAAACGCTGCATCTTGACCATTGGTTTTTGCTCGAGCAACATCGAGTGCATTCACTCGGACAATTTCCTCAGACCGCTCACGAACCAACTTGGCGATATGCAATAAGGCCTTATTTTTCTGCTCGCTAGATGCCCGCGCCATTGCGCGTGATGCCTGACGAGCACGTTGGCCAATATCTTGCATCATTTGCTGAATGGTATTTGTTGAATTACTCATATATTTACTATGTCAAAATTAATATTGTTTTATCTAGCGCAATAAATTACCCACCAAACGCAAGCCATCCCAAGGATCTGCCGGTAATTCTGCTGCATGCAATCCCTTGGCTTGACGATCTAAACCTGCAGCCACCTGCATTGCCCTCCGCAATCTCAAAGGCTGCACTCGCTTTAGAGCTATAGGATATAAACGCTCCTTATTTCCCCAGATCCGGTTAGCGCGCATTAAGTTCTGTACAGACTCTCCAGCATCGCTTGCTGCTTTCAGTTTCGATAGTATCCGAAGCTCTTCAGTTACGCTCCACAGAATCAGAACTAAAGGCTCACCCTCACCCTTAAGGCCATCTAACATGCGATTAAGGCGAGGAAGATCACCAGCTAACATCGCTTCAGTTAATTCAAAGACGTTATAACGAGCTACCTTCAAAATGGCTGACCGAATCTGTTCCTCAGTAAGGACGCCGGCAGGATGTAACAAACCCAGCTTCTGAATCTCTTGATGAGCGGCAATGAGGTTTCCCTCTACCTGCTCAGCAATGAAGGCTAAAGCACGCTGCCCATCTGGACCAGACTGAACTTCTTGACCCTGCTTCTTTAGGCGCCCCGCAATCCACTGCGGTAATTGCGAGCGATCCAAGGAATCCAATTGAATCGCCATGCCAGCCTCATCTAAGGCACTAAACCAAGCAGAGGTTTTGGTCTTGCCATCCAATTTAGGCAAGATGATGCAAAAAATCGTGTCCGGGCCTTCAGAGCCTACCGACTGAGACTCAATTTGGGCAGAGAACTGCTTAAGCGCATCAGCACCATCACGACCCGGCTTTCCTGTTGGTATACGCAACTCAACCCAGCGTTTATCTCCAAATAAAGACATCGTTTGGCCAGCACTTAACAAGGCGCTCCAATCAAATCCGCGCTCTTGCAATAAGACTTCACGATCGGTATAGCCCATTTTTTTAGCAGTGGCACGTAGCTGGTCCATTGCTTCCATCATCAGGAGAGGCTCATCACCGCTAAATATATAAAGAGGCTTTAATGAAGCCGCAGAATTGAGTGACTTCAAATGAACCTGTAGAGCATCGCTCTTAACCATGCGATTTGATCGTCATTCTTTAAAATCTTCGAGCCTGTGGTGCTCGAGCAGATGCAGAAACACGACGCAGAATTTGTACCGCAAGATCTCTGCGCATCAAAGATAAAAATTGCTGCATTTGGACGTCGGTCGCCAAAACGGTAGACACCGAGAAGTCCATATCACGAGTCATGTAGATTTCAGCTTCGGGCACAACATCTGCCCCAGTGTTGTCATACGCCCTAAATCCGACCCGAATATTTAAGCGATAGGCAGAGACTTGACCATTCGAGTTATAGGCCAAGATTTCACGACCATTGAGATCACTGGTAATTTCTAAAATGAGATCGGCATCTTTAGGATTGATAGCCACCTTAGCATCTGTGCCCGTCAAAATCGCTGTCTGAAGATCCGTTCTCAGAGGTGGTGATGGGCTGCCAGTAATCGCAATGACTTTGAAGGGCAAATCGACCATGCCACGCAAACGATAGCCGCAGGCAATCAAACCACTGACTGGAGCCAAGGCTAAAAGCCCAAGCATGGTACGTCGAAGATGATTTACGCGCATGTGTCTAGTTTCTATTCAAAATAAAGCGTTAGCGATCTAAGCAACAATATTAATCAAGCGGCCCGGAACCACAATCACCTTTTTAGGTGCTGCGCCATTTAATACTTTTACAGCAGGCTCACTTTGTAATGCCAAAGCCTCAATTTGCTCTTTATTCGCATCCGCAGGAACACGTATATCGCCACGCAACTTGCCATTAATTTGCAACATGATGGTCAATTCAGTTTGAATCAGCGCCGCTTCATCAACTAGAGGCCATGGCGCATCTAAAAGAGTACCAAATGATTGATCGCATCCAATCTCATTCCAAAGAGCATGCGTCAAGTGAGGTACCACTGGGTAAAGCACTCGAATCAAAATACTCAAGCACTCACGCAACACAGCAGGTCGCACCGCAGTGTTATCGCCTAATTTCACGGGCTCCAAGACATTGAGCATTTTCATCGCCGCAGAAACTACCGTGTTGTATTGGCGGCGCTGATAGTCGAAGTTAGCCTGCTTCAGAATGGTATGCACCTCACGACGCAATTCTTTTTCAGCATCATTTAAATCGCTTGGTAATACTGGATCGGCAGCACGGATTGCATCCGCCTGACTACTGGAATACATCCAGACACGACGCAAGAAACGTGAGGCACCTTCTACACCAGCACTAGACCACTCAAGCTGCTGCTCAGGAGGAGCAGCAAACATCACAAAGAGGCGTGCAGTATCCGCGCCGTATTGATCAATCAAAGCTTGAGGATCAACGCCATTGTTTTTGCTCTTAGACATTTTCTCAACACCACCAATAATGACTGGCGTGCCAGAAGTATCGCCTTTTAACTTGGCGCTGTGAGGGCGGCCTTTGTCATCTAGCTCGAGCTCTACATCTAAAGGATTCAACCAAGTTTTTTTACCAGATGCTTCTTCAGAGTAATAAGTCTCATTAAGCACCATGCCTTGCGTTAGCAAATTCTGGAAGGGCTCATCAAAAGTAATGAGATTGAGATCACGCATGACCTTGGTCCAAAAGCGCGCATAGAGTAAATGTAAAATCGCATGCTCAATGCCGCCAATGTACTGATCCATTGGCATCCAGTATTCATTGCCGCCATCAACCATGGTCTTCGCATCTGGGCCGGTATAACGCATGAAGTACCAAGAAGAATCTACGAAGGTATCCATCGTGTCAGTCTCACGACGCGCAGGCTTGCCGCATTTTGGACATTTCACATTCAGGAAGTCGGCACGCTTATTGAGCGGGTTACCACTACCATCAGGCACGCAATCTTCAGGCAACACCACTGGTAAATCCGCCTCAGGCACTGGAACTGCGCCGCAACCAGGATTACTCTCATCACCACAATGAATAATCGGAATCGGTGTCCCCCAATAGCGCTGACGAGAGATGCCCCAATCGCGCAAACGGTAAGTAGTTTTGATTTCACCAATACCCATTTGCTCTAAATCTTGAGCTACTGCATCAACTGCCTCTTCATAGGATAGTCCATCGTACTTACCGCTATTAAGGCAAACGACATCATCCTTCTGGGCATACCAATCTTGCCAGTGGCTGATGTTGAACATATCTGATGGAGTACGCAAAGCAATCACTTGCTTAATCGGTAAGTCATATTTGAGGGCAAATGCAAAGTCGCGCTCATCGTGTGCGGGTACACCCATAACAGCGCCATCGCCATATGACATCAAGACATAATTACCAACCCAAACTGGCACAGGTTCATTAGTCAGCGGATGTGTCACATACAAGCCGGTGAACATACCTTCTTTTTCTTGAGTGGCTAGATCAGCTTCAATCACGCTACCGGTTTTACATTTCTCAATAAATGCAGCTAACTCTGGATTATTGGCAGCTGCCAATGTTGCCAATGGATGTTCAGCTGCAACAGCACAGGAAGTAACGCCCATGATGGTGTCAGCACGTGTTGTAAATACATACAACTGACCATCTTGAACAAAGTTACCATGCGCATCGGCAATCTCGTGCTTAAACGCAAACCGCACACCACGACTCTTACCAATCCAATTCTGCTGCATGGTCTTGACGCGCTCAGGCCAACCTAAATTATCTAGACCAGAAAGTAATTGCTCTGCATAGGCGGTGATATTGAAGTAGTAGCCTGGGATCTCACGCTTTTCAACTAGAGCACCAGAGCGCCAGCCGCGCCCATCAATCACCTGCTCATTTGCCAATACGGTTTGATCGATTGGATCCCAGTTAACCACTTGAGTCTTACGATAAGCAATGCCCTTTTCTAGCATCTTTAAAAAGAGCCATTGATTCCAGCGATAGTAATCGGGGCTGCAAGTAGCCACTTCGCGTGACCAATCAATTGCTAGACCCATCGCCGCCATTTGCTTTTTCATATAAGCGATGTTGTCGTAGGTCCATTTCGCTGGCGGTACTTTATTCTGAATCGCTGCATTTTCAGCGGGCATGCCAAACGCATCCCAGCCCATCGGCATGAGAACGTTATAGCCCTGCATGCGCAACTGTCTCGCCATGACATCATTGATGGTGTAGTTGCGAACGTGACCCATATGCAACTTACCGGATGGATAAGGCAACATAGAACAGGCGTAGTATTTTGGTCTTGGCTTGCCGGAAGCATCAACTGCGTTCTCGGCTACCTTATAAGCCTGCGCACTTTCCCAATCAGCGCGTGCTGCTGCTTCAATACTGCGGTGATCGTAATCCTTACTCATTCAATACAACTCTTTTCTTCTATTCTGATTTACTGAACATTCACTTACGCAGGCCAAGAACATCTTGCATGTCATAAAGACCGGAACCCTTAGCTTGTAAGAAGCGTGCGGCGCGCAACGAACCTTGTGCATAAGACTGACGGCTAGAAGACTTATGACTAATCTCAATCCGCTCACCCTCGCCTGCAAATAAGACAGTGTGATCACCCACAATATCTCCACCACGGATAGTGGCAAAACCAATCGAGCCAGCTTTGCGCTTACCGGTATGACCTTCACGTGCATATACCGCAACATCGTCCAATTTCTCACCAAGCGCATCCGCAATCACCTCGCCCATTCGAAGGGCAGTACCAGATGGAGCATCCACTTTATGACGGTGATGGGCTTCAACGATTTCAATGTCGTAACCTTCATTCAGCATCTTTGCAGCTATCTCTAATAACTTGAATGTGGCATTCACGCCAACACTCATGTTGGGCGCAAAAACGATGGCTAAATTTGCAGAAGCCTTTTTCAAGCTATCAATCTGTTCTGGACTAAGGCCAGTAGTACCGATAATCATTTTGCTGCCAGTCTTTTGCGCCACGGCTAAGTGAGCCATCGTGCCTTCTGGACGAGTGAAATCAATTAAGAACTCAGCACCAGTCAAGGCCTTTGCAATGTCCGATGTAATGGCTACGCCAGTTTTTTTACCCAAGAACGCACCGGCATCTTCGCCAAGCAAAGAGCAAGACCCATGCTCAAGCGCACCAACAAGCTCAGTATCAGTGCAGTTGAGCACAGCCTCGATCAACATTTTTCCCATGCGGCCGGTTGCACCAGCAATTGCGATTTTCATCATTTGTATCTTCGTTTCTTATTCAAGGTTGTCGAAAAACTTCACTCGACATCAACACAAATTTATCTTTACTTTGCTTCACTAGCCTGTGGAACGTTGAGAGTTCCAGGGCCTAACTGTTGAGGTACGGGCTGCGCATCTGGCGACTTTTTTGAAAAGCTAAAAAAGTCCCAAAATGAACTACTGGCAGGAGCTGCAGGCACTGTAGCCCCGACGGGCAAATTATTCGTTGGACTGGGAACCAGCAACTCAGGCTGCTGCAAAGGTGGAGTGACTGGTGGCTTATTTGATCCAGTCATAACATCCCAGAATGAACGCTTCGTTTTTGCGTAACCATCAATCTCAGCAACCAACTCGATATCGGTTGGTAATGCATCACCCTGAAACTTCACCAGCTTATCGCCTTCGAAAAATACTGTCACACGACGCTCTTTACTCATTTGTTGACCAGCGCGCTTAAATTCAAAAACGTAGTCCCAGCGATTTGCATGGAAATAACTAGCCAGTAAAGGCGTTCCCAGAATTTGACGCACTTGCTCACGACTCTGACCAACTTGTAACTTGGCGTATTGCTCGCTAGAAATAAAGTTACCCTGCACCACATCTGGAACATAAGGTCTAAAGACTTTATTCATCCAAGCGCGCTGGGTGTCATCGACAGCGCTGGTACAACCAGTAGCAATCATTGCCGAACTAATAGCGGCAATGACTAAGCCCGTGCGAGCACGGTCAAACATCTCAAAAATAGAGTTCAGTAGACGGGTAAAAAGTTGAAGGCAATTTTGCATGGCAGGCCGTATCATTAAGACATTGATTTTAGCTCCCAAACCCATGAATATGAACCAAAATCCGACTCCAGCAAATTTGCGCGACATTGGCCTGAAGGCGACCGGTCCACGCATGAAAATCTTGGACTTTTTTCATCAAAATAGTGGCACTCACTTTAGCGCTGAAGATGTCTTTATGGCTCTAGCTAAGAATGACAAAGAAATTGGTCTGGCCACGGTATATAGGGTGCTAACCCAGTTTGAGCAAGCAGGCATCTTGCTCCGCAGTCATTTTGAGTCCAGCAAAGGTGATAGTAGGGCTATTTATGAGCTGAACGAGGGTCAGCACCATGACCACTTGGTGTGCCTTGATTGCGGCCACGTTGAGGAGTTTGTAGATGAGGCAATTGAAAAAAGGCAGCGAGATATTGCCAAAAACCTCGGTTTTAAGCTCCAAGAGCACTCTTTAGCGATGTACGGACACTGCCAAAAGAAGAATTGTCGCAATAAACCAAAATCCTAATTCAGGAAGATAGAGGCAAATAATGAAAAAAGACCTCAATTGAGGTCTTTTTTACATTTAAAGCAGGATTTTAAGAACTTTTAGCCACAAATCTTACCGAACCTTTTACTTTACAGCCATTAATGCCTGAGCAGCATTAAGCATCTGGACTGAGTAACCCCACTCGTTGTCATACCAAGCTAAGACTTTGACCAACTTCCCATCGGCGGATACACGAGTCTGGGAAGCATCGTAAATACTAGGGCGAGGATCGTGGTTAAAGTCGATCGATACCAAAGGCAAGGTATTGAAACCCAAAATACCCTTCAACTCACCCTCGCTGGCTGTTTTGAGGATTGAATTGACTTCATCCACGCTAGTAGCCCGGCTGGCAGCAAAGGTTAAATCCACGACAGAAACGTTAATGACGGGCACGCGCATTGCAAAACCGTCAAAGCGCCCTGCTAATGCCGGTAAAACCAAGCCAACCGCTTTAGCAGCACCCGTCTTAGTTGGGATCATGCTGCTCACAGCAGAACGAGCACGGCGCATATCCTTGTGATACACATCAGTCAGAACTTGGTCATTTGTAAATGCATGAATCGTAGTCATCAAACCAGACTCGATCCCAATTTTTTCTAACAATGGCTTAACCAATGGGGCTAAACAGTTGGTTGTACAGCTCGCATTGGAGACTACGACATCGCTTGGCTTTAGAACTTGCTGATTTACGCCATAAACAATAGTGGCATCAACATCTTTTTCACCTGGAGCAGAGATCAATACCTTCTTCGCACCTTGAGAAATATGCACCATGGCTTTTTCTTTGGAAGTGAATTTGCCTGAACACTCAAGCACTAAATCCACACCAAACTCACCCCAAGGAGTTTCCAAAGGATTACGAGTAGAGAACATCTTGATGCGATCGCCATTGACCACCATGCAATCACCGTCTACCTTTACTTCAGCAGGAAAACGGCCGTGCGCAGAATCATATTGCGTCAGATGCGCATTGATGTCGATATCACCCATTGCGTTAATTGCGACGATTTTGATATCGCGCCTAGGCTTACCATTGACTTGATCTTCATACAAAGCACGTAAGACCATACGACCAATGCGACCATAACCGTTAATTGCGACACGAATTGTCATTCCATTTCCCTTGCTCATTTTGAATTCTTAGATAAATACTTTGTTTCTTATGCTGTCTATTTCTTTGCAATACATTGCTTCACTGTTTTAGCAATCTGATCAACCGTTAAACCAAAGTATTCATAGAGGACAGGTGCTGGCGCAGATTCTCCGAAGGTATCAACACCATGCACAGCAACACAACCATACTTCCACCAGAAATCACTCACGCCAGCTTCAACAGCAATGCGCGGAATATCCGCCGGCAAAACTTTTGCCTTGTACGCAGCGTCTTGTTGATCAAATACTGTCGTTGATGGAATCGATACCACGCGTATACCAAAACCCTCACCCTCTAGACGCTCCGCTGTTTGCAACGCCAAAGCGATTTCTGAACCAGTAGCAATGATTACTGCCTTGATCTTTAATTTCTTGGGATCATGCAAAACATATCCACCGCGGGCAATATCTTTTACTTGCTGACTATTGCGTGAAACAAATGGGCAGTTCTGACGACTGAAGATCAAAGCGCTTGGGCCATGCTTACGCTCAATCGCAGCACCCCATGCAACCGCACTCTCAGTAGTGTCACATGGACGCCACACCATTAAATTCGGAATAAGACGCAAGCTTGCTATGTGCTCAACAGACTGGTGAGTTGGACCATCTTCACCCAAGCCGATAGAGTCATGAGTAAAGACAAAGATGCTTCGTAACTTCATCAATGCAGCCATACGCAATGCATTGCGACTGTAATCAGAGAAGGTTAAGAAGGTGCCGCCAAATGGTATATATCCACCATGTAAAGCGATGCCGTTCATGATGGCACTCATACCAAATTCGCGCACACCGTAATTAATGTGATTACCCCACTGATCACCACGTACAGGTTTACATGAAGACCAGTTCGTTAAGTTAGATCCTGTTAGGTCAGCAGAGCCACCCATGAACTCGGGTAACGCTGGCGCCAAAGCCTCGATGGCATTTTGACTAGCCTTACGAGTAGCAATAGTTTCTGCTTTAACTTCACAGGTTTTTAAATAAGCATCTAAAGTCTTAGAGAAGTCTTGGGATAAATCGCCTTGCATGCGACGCTGCAATTCAGAAGCCAATTCTGGATATTTGTTTTTGTATGCCTGAAATTCTTTATTCCACTCATGCTCAGAAGCTTGGCCACGCTTCTTGAAATCCCAAGCTTCGTAAATATCATTTGGAATTTCAAAGGGTGCGTACGGCCAGTTCAATGCAACACGGGTTGCTGCAATTTCAGCTGCGCCCAATGGGGAGCCATGCACCTTATCGCTACCCGCCATGTTGGGAGAACCTTGACCAATCGCAGTCTTGCAACAAATCAATGTCGGTTTGTCACTCTTCTTCGCTTGAGCGATTGCGCTAGATACAGCCTCTGCATCATGACCATCCACAGCACGAAGGACATTCCAGCCGTAAGCCTCAAAACGCTTTGGCGTATCTTCGTTAAACCAAGAAACTACTTTGCCATCAATTGAGATGCCATTGTCATCCCATAGTGCGATGAGTTTATTCAGTTTGAGTGTGCCAGCCAATGAACATACTTCATGACTGATGCCTTCCATCAAACAACCATCACCTAAAAACACGTAGGTATAGTGATCAACAATATTATGACCAGGGCGATTAAATTCCCCTGCTAATAATTTTTCTGCCAAAGCCATACCAACCGCATTTGAAATACCCTGACCTAAAGGACCGGTAGTAGTTTCTACTCCGGGAGTAATTCCATACTCAGGATGTCCAGCAGTTTTGCTATGTAACTGACGGAAGTTTTTCAATTCGCCAATTGGTAAGTCATAGCCAGTGAGATGCAATAAGGAATACAACAACATCGAGCCATGGCCGTTAGATAAAACAAAGCGATCACGATTCATCCAATGGGGATCGGTTGGATTGTGTTGCAAATGCTCATTCCAAAGACCGACTGCAATATCAGCCATACCCATTGGCATTCCAGGATGCCCCGAATTGGCTTGTTGTACTGCATCCATGGATAAAGCGCGGATGGCATTTGCCATACGAATTTGAAGGTTTGACATCGTAAATTGGGTCTCGAGAAAATTAATTAGCTATATTTCAGTAATGCCTCAATTTTATCTTCCCGGCCCATGGGAAAACCAAAAGCCAAATCCCCTCACTCCTGAGCTCGCACATCACCTGCGCGTCCGCCGCATCCAAGTCGGTGAATTCTTCCCTATCTTTGATGGAAATGGTCAAGTTGCCCAAGCCAAACTGCTCTCGCTGGGCAATAAATCAGGGGAAGCCGAGTTGAGCGATATTCACCAAGATACCCATCGTGAGAGCCTCTATGCCATTACTTTGGCGCAAGGCCTAGCTGGAGGCGACAAGATGGATTGGGTGGTTGAAAAGGCGATTGAGACTGGGGCTCAGGTCATTGTCCCATTACAGTGTGAGCGCTCAGTTACCAAATTAACCCGTTCTAGTGACTTTGAGCGCGCTCAAAAGCGCCTTTTGCACTGGCAAGGTATTGTTCAAGCTGCTTGCGAACAATGTGATCGCACAGTCTTGGCTACTGTAGAGCCAGTACAAAGTTTTGCAAGTTACCTACAGAAGCCACAAAAAGCTAAACTTAAACTTCTTTTAAGCCCAGATACTGATAAAAGCTTGTATTCAGCATTGATTGATAGCCCGCCACAGGACATTATTCTCATGATAGGGCCCGAAGGTGGACACACCCCAGAAGAGGAAGCACAAGCTCAGGCAGCGGGTTATCAAATAGTCTCTCTGGGTGATCGAGTATTGAGAACTGAAACTGCTGGGATTGTGGCAATTACCGCTGTTCACAGCATTTGGGATCCAGAAATGCAAAATCGCCTCAAATAAAGGCGATTTTTGCTGATTTACTGCCTTACTGCTTGGTTCGCTAAAACGTGTGATTAGGCAAAAGAGTAGAACACGCGGTATGGTGTTCGGCGCTCAGACCAGAAGTCCACGGCATCACGGAATACATCTAGCAGAGTCTCACGAGCCTCTTTGTCAAACTTCTGAGTACAAGGTAAACCTTCGAGCACCACTACAAAACCTGGCTGAGGGCCAGACTTATCAACAGTTGTCGTCAAAGCATCCAATAAAGGATCAAAATTCTTCGCCTGTTGCTTGGTGAATGTGTAAGCAATCGCAATCGCCTCCAATACTTCACCTTTAGTCATCGCATTTGCACAATTAGCGTAAATGAAATGCTGGCCAAGCTCAGTAGCTGCCTCCTGAAGATCAGGAGTGCGGAAAGCACGAATAGATTGCACGATATTAGGGCGCACACTGCGCAACATTGCCGGCGGTCCGGCATCGCGAACGGCCAAAGCGGCACGCCAAGAAGCTGTCACTTTTTTCCCCGAAACTTGATTTGCTGCATAGGTTTGTAAACGAGATAAACCGCCCTCAGCATAGATATTGGCTGCGGATGACTCGGTTTCGAGTCGATCGTTACTATCCCAACTTTCAGCCCGGCTGTGTTCGTCAAAGCCTACTGTAGTGCCGTTTTCAGAGCGATTATTCATGATGGATGCTAGATTACCCTTAACACGCCATCAAATCAAGCCCAATTACAGTACATTTTATATAAACCATTGATTTATAAAGTAATAATTTATGTTAGTTAACACTAACTAGTATAAATATAAGCCCATCCCTAGGTCTTAGGCCGCCCCTCTAGCATTGCTTGCTGCTTCAACTACCGCCAAGGTGGTCACATTAACGATACGACGCACAGTAGCTGAAGGCGTCAGAATATGAATTGGCTTAGCTGCACCTAGGAGTAATGGTCCAATTGCAATACCGTTTCCAGCAGCAGTCTTTAGCAAGTTGTAAGAAATGTTTGCGGCATCAATATTTGGCAACACCAGCAAATTGGCACCACCTTTTAAAGGTGATGAAGTAACAGCGCTAGCACGAATGGTTTCATCCAAAGCGCTATCACCGTGCATTTCGCCGTCCACTTCAAGACTAGGATCTGCTTTTTGAATTAAAGCTAGTACGTCACGCATTTTGACTGCGGATGGAGCGCTACTAGAACCGAAGTTGGAGTGAGACAAGAGTGCTACCTTAGGCACTATGCCTAATTTACGCATTTCGTTTGCAGCCATCAGTGTGAGTTCAGCCAATTCTTCTGCCGTTGGATCGATATTCACATGGGTATCTACTAAGAAGACTTGGCGACCCGGCAAAATCAATCCAGACATGGCGCCATAAACATTGGCGCCCGGCTCTTGACCTACCACCTCATCGATGTATTTCAAATGAGTTGCTAAGTTACCAACGGTTCCACAGATCATGCCATCAGCCATACCTTTGCTAATCATGATGGATCCGATCAAGCTATTGCGGCGACGCATTTCTAACTTAGCAAAAGATTCGGTAACGCCTTTACGCTCAGTCAAGGCCAAATAGGTTTGCCAGAAATCACGGAAGCGTGGATCATTCTCTGGATTCACAATCTCAAAGTCTTCACCCGCTTTAATACGTAATCCGAACTTGTCAATGCGATGCTCGATTACCGCAGGACGACCGATCAGAATTGGTGTTGCTAAATGCTCATCAATAATGATTTGTACTGCGCGCAATACGCGCTCATCTTCACCTTCAGCAAACACAATACGTTTTTGAGCGGCAGGCACTCCTTTGGCAATGCTAAATAATGGCTTCATCAAAGTACCGGAGTGGTACACAAATTGTTGCAACTGATTGCGGTAAGCATCGAAGTCTTTAATTGGACGCAGCGCAACACCATCTTCCATTGCCGCTTTAGCAACAGCGGGTGCGATGACGGTAATTAAACGTGGATCAAACGGTTTTGGAATTAAATACTCCGGACCAAAAGATAGGTTCTCAATACCGTATACCGAGGTCACTATTTCGCTCTGCTCAGCTCGTGCTAACTCCGCCACAGCCTTGACTGCTGCGACTTCCATGCCACGTGTGATGGTGGTAGCACCGACGTCTAGTGCACCACGGAAGATAAATGGAAAGCACAGCACGTTATTCACTTGATTTGGATAATCAGTACGACCCGTTGCCATCACCGCGTCAGGACGAACTTCCTTTACTTCCTCAGGGAGAATCTCAGGTGTTGGATTTGCCAAGGCATAGATCAATGGCTTATCAGCCATCTTCTTCACCATGGATTGCTTAAGAACACCGCCAGCTGAGAGGCCTAGAAAAATATCAGCGCCTTCAATCACTTGATCTAGGGTACGTAAATCAGTCTCCTGACAAAACGGCTCCTTTTGCGGATCCATCAATTCTTGACGGCCTTTGTATGCAACACCAACTAAGTCAGTAACCCAAATATTCTTACGTGGGATACCAAGATCAACCAATAAATCCAAACAAGCTAATGCAGCAGCGCCAGCACCAGAGGTGACTAATTTCACATTAGTAACATCCTTACCGACTACTTTTAAGCCATTCAGAATCGCAGCAGCAACCACAATCGCAGTTCCATGTTGGTCATCATGAAAGACCGGAATCTTCATACGCGCTCGCAGCTTGCGCTCAACAATGAAACAATCTGGTGCTTTGATGTCTTCTAAATTGATACCACCAAAAGTGGGTTCGAGCGCTGCAATAATTTCAACTAATTTATCTGGATCGTTTTCGTTCACTTCAATATCAAAAACATCAATGCCAGCAAATTTCTTGAACAGAACTGCTTTACCTTCCATCACTGGCTTACTGGCCAGTGGCCCAATATTTCCCAGACCCAATACTGCCGTGCCGTTGGTGATCACACCAACTAAATTACCTCGGGCTGTGTATTTGAAGGCATTAGCAGGATCTTTAACAATTTCCTCGCAAGGTGCAGCAACGCCAGGCGTGTAAGCCAAGGCTAAGTCACGCTGGTTGGTTAGCTGCTTCGTTGGGGCGATTTCAATCTTCCCCGGAGTTGGAAACTCATGATAGTGAAGAGCGGCCGCCCTTAAATCTGCTATTTGCTGTTCTTTGCTGTTATTACTTGGTTTGCTCATCAGTTCACTCATCAATCAGAGGTATTCAAGCTTCTAATTCTATTCCTCTCAGATGAAAGACTCCCAAGAGCCATAAAATGGGGCATGCAATCTCAAATATCCTCACTTGGCGAATTTGATCTCATTCAGCGTTTCTTTAAAACGCAGTCGGAACTGATGCTTGTCAGCAATCCCGGCTCAGTAAAAATGGGAATTGGAGATGATTGCGCCCTACTAAAAACCGATCCTGCCGAGGAGATTGCCATTACCAGCGACATGTTGGTCAGTGGCAGACACTTTTTTGTAGGCGCTAATCCAGAGTGGCTGGGCTGGAAAGCCCTAGCAGTCAACCTCTCAGACCTAGCCGCTATGGGTGCTAGGCCAATGGGCTTCACACTAGCACTGGCGCTACCTGAGGCGAATTCAGCCTGGTTAGAAGCGTTTAGCAAAGGTTTATTTGCCATCGCCAATCAATTTACCTGCCCACTTATTGGCGGTGACACCACTGCCGGCCCACTCAATATTTGTATCACTGCTTTTGGCAGTATTCCAAAAGATAAAGCCATCCTTAGGTCAGGCGCATTAGTAGGTGATGACATTTGGGTTTCAGGAGCCGTTGGTGACGCCAGACTTGCACTTGCTGCACTGCGTCATGAGATTGAATTAGAAAAGGGAGATTTGGAAGTAATTGAAGCGCGTATGCATCAACCCACCCCTAGAATTAATTTAGGCATCGCCTTAAGAGGCGTGGCCAATTCTGCTTTAGATGTCTCCGATGGTCTATTGGGTGATCTGAGGCATATCCTCCAGCAATCAGGTAAAGATGCAGAAATCCATTTAGAGCAGATCCCTAAATCCAGAACACTACGCAAACAATCGCCCAATATTCAAAATCAATATGCCGCAAGTGGCGGTGATGATTACGAGTTGTGCTTTACTGCCGCAAGTAGCTTAAGAAATGCCATCACCAAAATCAGTGGAGACTTAAATCTTCCACTCACTCAAATTGGCAGCATCAAGGATATGCAAAATCACTCACCAAAGATCCAGCTCATTGACAGCAATGGGGCTAGATTAAATCCTGAAGAAGTAAATCAACTGCTCAAATCCTTTGATCACTTCGCATGAATAATCAAACCAATACGCCAACTTCGACCGTACCCACCCCCAGCTTGAGTTGGGTATTTAGCAAACCAAGCCGTGCCTTGGCGTTTGGACTGGGTAGTGGATTGGCACCATTTGCACCCGGTACTGCAGGAACACTGTGGGCTTGGGCTGCTTTCTTACTGGGCGAACTCTTTCTATCAACAGAAGCATGGTGGTGGATTATTGGCACAGGGATTCTTCTGGGTTGCTGGATCTGCGGACAAGTCAGTGAAGAGTTAGGGAAAAAAGATTTTGGTGGAATTGTGTGGGATGAATTAGTCGCCTTCTGGCTTGTATTGATATTCATCCTGCCAGCAAACTTATGGGTACAAATTTTGGCATTTGCACTATTCCGATTCTTTGATGCCGTGAAACCCGGTCCGATTGGAATGATTGATCGGTACTTTAAACATTTAGAAAATAGTGATAACTCCTCTCCATCAAGTATTGGCTTAATACTATGGCGCGGCTTCGGAATCATTGCAGATGATCTTGCTGCTGCATTTTTTACACTTCTCACAATAGCGCTTGTGCAAATTGGATTGGGCTATCTCTCATGAAAAACAATAACGATCCCCAACATGAGCTGGCGAGAGCTATTGCCTTGACTCTAGTGAGCCGGGGCTGGAAAATTGCCTTAGCAGAGTCCTGCACTGGCGGCCTTGTCTGCGCCACACTAACGGACTTAGCAGGCTCGAGTGATTGGCTTGAACGAGGCTATGTCACCTACAGCAATGCCGCAAAATCAGAATGCTTAGACGTTTCAATGGAAACGATTGACTCTTTTGGCGCAGTCAGCGAACAAGTCGCCAAAGCCATGGCCGAGGGGGCGCTACGTCATGCCAATGTCAACGCTGCTATCTCCATTACCGGTATCGCTGGTCCAACGGGTGGTTCAGCAGAAAAGCCGGTTGGCACTGTCTGCTTTGGCTTGGTGATTAAAGAAAATGTTGGGCATGATGTTATTAATACAGTCACGCTGACTAAACACTTCAACGGTGATCGCCAAGTAGTGCGAGAGCAAGCGCGTGATTTTGCACTCTCTCAATTTTTGGAATTACTTAAACCAAAAAATGCCTAATTCATTAACGTGAGCTAAGCCAACCCTTGTGGCGGAAGTAACCCAATGGAATCATCGCTGAAATCACCATTGAAATAATCGCAACTGGATAACCCCAAGTCTGTTCTAGTTCAGGCATATAGCGGAAGTTCATTCCCCACACGCTCGCTAATAAAGTTGGAGGCATTAAGGCAACAGACACCACCGAGAAGATCTTGATGATCTTACTTTGGTTCAAATTAATAAAACCGACTGTCGCATCCATCAAGAAGTTGATCTTATCGAATAAGAAGGCGGTATGGTTTTCTAATGAATCAATATCTCGCAAAATCTGACGCGCTTCTTCTTGCTGCTCATCAGACAATAATTTGCTGCGCATCAAAAAAGACAATGCGCGACGAGTATCCATTACATTGCGACGAATACGTCCGTTGGTATCCTCTTCCTTGGCAATCGTTTCGAGCACTTCCTCTGCATCATGATCGGTAATGTCATCTTGCAGAACACGCTTGCCTGCTTGCTCGAGATTTTCATAAACCTCTTCCAAGGCATCGGCAGAGTACTCAGCATCAGTGGAGTACAGGTCGAGCAAAACATCTTTCGCATTACTAACTGAACCTGGACGTAAACGGGCACGCAAACGCACCAAGCGGAACACTGGTAAATCTTCGTCATGAATCGAGAACAAAACTTGCTTGGTCATCACGAAAGCAACTCGCACGTTTCGAGAAGTTTCTTCTTCGTCCAATAAGAAATCAGTACGAATATGAAGGTGGCCATCATCCGCCTCGAAATACCGCGCAGAAGCTTCTAAGTCGCCTAAATCATCTAATTCAGGCAAGAGAACGCCAAAAGCCTCTTTGATCCACAGGAGCTCTTCTTCTTCGGGATCAACAACGTCGATCCAGATAGGATTGGAGTATTGCAACAATTCATTGCGATCTTCCACTTGCTCTTGAGAGAGGCGGCCATTTTGCAGGACGAACAAGTTGATCATGGTGAACTCCTAAGGAATGGTCGCTAGTTTATCCTATAGACCATGACAGTTTGACTAAAATAAGCCCAATCCTAATGAACTCCAGCTCAAATACCTTTATCCAACAACTCCAGTCTGCATGGGCTTCTCAAGGCAGTATGTTGTGCGTGGGCTTTGATCCAGATCCCAAGCGTTTACCTGCTGTATTTCAGGACAAGCCTGAGGGGATTTTTGAGTTCTGCCGCGAGATCGCTGATGCCACTGCGGATACCGCCTGCTCCTTTAAGCCCCAGATCGCTTACTTTGCCTCTCAAAGAGCCGAGGCTCAACTTGAAAAGCTCACTCGCTATCTTAAAGATCAATATCCGCATATCCCTGTCATATTGGACTCGAAGCGTGGTGATATCGGTAGTACGGCTGACCACTACGCCTTAGAGGCCTTTGAGCGCTATGGTGCAGATGCCGTCACCGTGAACCCTTACATGGGCTTTGACACGATCGAACCTTACCTGAAGCACGCTGGCAAGGGCGTGATTGTTTTATGTCGAACCTCAAATCTAGGGGGCTCCGACCTTCAGTTCTTGAATGTAGCCCCCAATGGGGAGCCGCTTTATCTGCATGTGGCCAAGCTTGCCGCACAGAACTGGAATGCCTCTGGACAAATTAGCCTAGTAGTTGGCGCTACCTTTCCCAAAGAAATTGCTCAAGTGCGAGCCATTGTGGGCGAGATGCCTTTACTCATTCCAGGCATTGGCGCTCAAGGTGGCGATATCGATGCCACCGTTAAAGCTGGCGGCATACCCAATCAGCTAGGCACAGGCATGATGATCAACTCCTCCAGAGCAATTTTGTATGCAAGCTCAGGAAATGATTTTGCCGAGGCGGCCAGAAAAGTAGCCATCGCAACGAGAGATGCGCTAAGAGCTGCAAGCACTAAATAACACTAGCGCGCTTTAGGCTTTTGAATGGGTGCTAAAGCAACCCTATCCATATTTTCCAAGATAAATTCCTGCCGCGTGGGGAAGTGAATATTGGCCTTACGACAGTATTGTGATTTATCGAAACATTTCGGTGCTGGCAATGCTGATGCTAAAGCTGCGGCCTGTTCGCGATTAAGTGATGCTGGCTTAATGCCATAGTAATGCTGAGAAGCAGCGTCAATACCAAAGATGCCTTCGCCCCATTCTACCGAGTTCAGATAGATTTCATAAAGACGTTGCTTAGGAAGCATTACCTCCAATAGACCCGTAATGATGAGCTCCTGAGCTTTGCGAAAATAATTCTGCTCAGAAGAAAGAAAAAGATTCTTTGCTAATTGCTGTGTAATCGTAGAGCCGCCACGCAAAGCTGTTTTAGATTTACCACTACCCTGTTGGTTAAGTTGTGAATTTTTGGCCCATGCCTTTTTCATATCCTCAACCCGCACACCCATATGCTGAAAGAAGATATCGTCTTCACTCACTAAAACAGCACGTTTGAGATTGGCCGAGATCTTGTCATACGGAACCCAAGTTGACTTAACCGGGCAAGACCAAGATAAACTGCAAAGGCGCCAACGTTCAGCTCTCTGAAATGCAGTACTGCTAGGATCAAAAACTACCCATAAGCCAATCTGAATGACAAAGTACATTTGCATGGCAATAAAACCGCCCAGCAAACATTTCAGAAAGTAATAAAGCCAACGCATTAAAGCTTAGCTATAAATTAAGAAGTGCGAAGTTCTGCCAATACAGCGCGAGAATCAATTGCATCAGAAAACTGAACACCACGCCAAATTAAGAAGGCATCGGCAGCTTGCTCAACCAACATGCCCAAGCCATCACTGACTCGTGCACCGCGATGCAATGCTTGCTGCATCAAGGTAGTGACTTTGCCGTAGACCATATCGTAGGCAAAAGACTGTGGAGTAAAGATATTGCTTGCGGCGGTATCGCTAATAGGAGATTCATTAGATAGTCCGGCGGCAGTAGCGTTAATAATGAGATCAAAAGGAGATGCGATCTTACTTGCATCTTCCAAGTCGCCCAAAGTGACGGCTTGCAACACAACATCGAGCGAAACAGCTAAATCACTAAACAATCGAACTAACTCGTCGGTCTTGGCATTGGATCGATTAGCAATAATCAACTTTTGGGGCGATTGCTCTAATAAGGGGCCAAGTACTCCGCGAGATGCGCCGCCCGCTCCCAGCAATAAAATTCGAGAGCCTTGAATTTGAAGGCCCTGAGCCAGTAGATCTCTGACTAAGCCGGCGCCATCCGTGTTGTCACCAAATATTTTTCCATCCTCAATACGCAAAGTATTTACTGCCCCGGCGAGCTGAGCGCGCGGCGTTAACACATCTGCAAGAGCCTGAGCGTCCAACTTAAATGGGACGGTAACATTCATACCCTTACCGCCAGCAGAAAAGAAAGCTTGCGCAGCGGTTTTGAATTCACCAAGCTCAGGCTGTAAACGCCCGTAATACATTTTCTGGTTTGACTGCTCAGCAAATCGCTTGTGAATAGCGGGTGATTTGCTGTGTGAGATCGGATTACCAGCAACCGCATAAACATCCATACCGGGAAATTGAGTGGGATCGGCATGCAATTGGGCAGAGGAGATTTGACTCATAGTAACTACAGGATAAGCGAAATTGAGTGATGTCTTCTGAATTAAGGGCGCAAATCTAAGCGATCAGATCCATCTCGTGTGAAATCAAAAGTAGAAACCCAATCTAGGATATCAAGCTGATTACGCATTTCTGCGGGGAAAACTCCAAAGGGGGCAGAAGCACGCACAATTGCTAAGGCCTGGCGATCCAACTCGGGATTGCCAGAGCTTCGCCCAATACTGAGACCATCTTTACCTTGAGCATTATTGGCAATACGCCCCTGAGCATCTACGCTCACCACAATCACTAAACTTCCGTACAAGGGGCGACCATTAGCCCGTGGAAAAAATGCACTTCCATAAGCCTCAATCTTTTGACGCATGGCATCGTAATACTGGGCAAAAACAACCGCTTTAGTGCTTGCTCCAGTTAAGACTTTACGACGAGGCTCACGGCCATTGGCCTGTAAACGTTTAGCCAACTCAGCTTCCAAAGAATTTAGTTGGGATGTCGCTTGTTTCTCATCTCCACTTTTGCGACCGCCCGAAAGCGCTCGATCCGCTTCAAGCTTAGCCAACATTTGCTTTTGCTGTTTTTCTAAAACCTCGAGACGGGCATCTGCACCGAGTCTTGCTTGATGGAGCGCACTAGCATCTTGACTGGAGGTATTGCCGCCTCCCTGCAAATCTGCTTGGGCTAATTTATTGGCCTGCTTGGGCGCTACTGGATTACTAGCATTTACCAAGACAACACTGAGCGGTGTATTTAGACGACGATTTTCTATTTCCCCCATACCCCAGCGGAAGGAGAACAAGATGAGGTGAGCCAAAATCGAAAGACCTAGCGCATAGCAAAATGGGTGGCGGCGCCAACCAGTATTTAAGCGTCCTACTAGCTGCGACAGCCTAGGTAAGACTTGCATCACTCTCAGGAACTTCTGGGGTTTCTATATGAAGAACCCGAACCCCGGCAGTGAGCTGCAATAGGTCTACGTCAGCCAAACTTACTTCAGCTCGAGTCATACGCGGGTGGGTCACCAACTCAGGAACTGGAAGATGCAATGGGACAGGCTCTACTCGCGACATACCTTCCTTAAGATGTCTCACAAAGACTTGCTTAGGAGTCTCATCTTGAGAAACCCAGCGCAAGCACCAATATTTCTCAAGGCGATCTTGGTATTCACCGTAGGCAGAATAGCAAGCTTCAAAGTCGGCGGCGATACCCATTAATGCTGCATCACGCGGAGGAAACGGCGCCACCATCTTGGCAGTAATACCATGTTTTGCTATTGCGATTAACTGCCACTGATTTACTAAATCTGAGTAACGGCGCAAAGGTGATGTGCACCAGGCGTAATACTCCAAACCCAATCCTTCATGTGGACCGGGAGTTATCTGCATACGCGTACGTAAGGGACCCCAACCCTTTTGAGTCCGAAACAGACCAGGTATCCCATGATCTGCCAATAAGCGTCCTGAAGCACTGTTGCAATAAATCATCCACTCAGCAACGATGGTATCAAGGATGGAGCCACGTTGACGAGGACTAATCTCCACCCTCTGTGCGCCATCCACTTCTTGAATTTGAAAATGAAAGTCTCTTGCTAAGGCATTAGGATCCAAGACCCCTAATTGCTCAGCACGCAATCCATTAGCTACACGCTGTTCCTGGCGCCCTGCGTGCAATAACTTTGCAGCGGCCCATAAAACACTCAACTCTTCACGATAAGCATAGCCAGCTGATTCATCAGCAAAACTTTCTTCCGTTACCAGATGCTCTAAATTCTCTAGGCGCAGATTTGCCCCCATCGGAACCATCTCAGCACGCAACTGTAGAGTCTCTTTATCTACAACTCCAGCTGGATCAATGTCCACATAAATTGATAAAGCTGGGCGAGCCGCGCCCTCATCCAATGAGAACTGTGCAATCACTGTGTAGGGCAACATCGTAATCTTGTCGCCAGGGAAATACACGGTAGACATCCGAGTACGTGCGACTTTATCTAAAGCATCATCCTTGGTAATCACCAAGCCAGGCGCCGCAATATGAATACCGATACGATGTCCACCACCCTCGAGCGTTGTCACTGATAAAGCATCATCAATTTCAGTAGTACCTGAGTCATCAATCGAGAATGCAGTCACTTCAGCTAGAGGTAATTCTGAAATAGCGGCATCTAGAGCAGCCTGATCAACCGCCAAACTTAAGTCATGTGCAGCACCCTGAGGGAAATGCGCTTTTAAGAACATTCCTTGGTGATATTGCAAAGGTGAGTCAATCGCACCACAGCGGATCATGAGCTGTGCAGGTGATTCTCCTGACTCAGTACACGCTGCAATCAATGCTTTATAGGCAGAGGTATTTTTGTCCGGAGAAAACAGAAGTTGATTTGCCTGGGATTGAAGCGTCTCTGGAAACACGCCAGCCACTAGTTCTTGCTGCCATGCAGTCTGCTGCTCTAATTCTTTTTGCTTGCGCTCAAGCGCAGCCAAACCAGCCTGCAGTTGTTCTAGCGGCGCCCTTTGAAAACGTCCACGCCCTTTGCGACGGAAAAATACTGGCGCACTTTGTAAAGCAATAGCTAATGCCGTCTGTTGCGGTACGGTGGCTTGAGCGCCAAAGTACTCATGAGCAACATCTAATAAGCCAAACTCTTCATCAGGTGCGCAGTCCCATAAGAATTGCAGATCAATCTCTTTTGATAGGGCATTTGCCTCATCCATCAATGCCTGTGGCTCTGGCTTCTCAAAGCGTAACCAAACCTCTTTGGCTTTTAACTTAATCTTTTTCCCAGACAAACTAGTTGCTTGCCATGATTCCGCATCTCCAGCACCCGAAGCAGACTGGACTGTGGCGACCTTGATGTCGCCACCCTCTTCATATAAAAGATGCATGCTTAGAGGGAGATCCCGCCACTGGCCTCAAGAGCAACACCGTTCACATAGCTAGCCTCATCGCTTGCCAAGAATAAATAGACATTCGCCATTTCTTCAGGAGTCCCTAAGCGACCAAGCCAACTGCGCCTCTCAATGTCAGTCAGAATATTTTCTGGCATAGCTTTGACCATTTCAGTGGCAATAAAGCCTGGGCACACTGCATTTACCCGAATACCTTTTGGACCTAATTCACGCGCCCAAGTTTTACTAAAGCCAATTACCCCAAACTTGGTTGCTGAATAATTAGTCTGTCCAAAGTTTCCATAAATACCCACAACACTAGAAGCATTGACGACAGCGCCTTTGCCAGCCTCCAACATATGCGGCACTACCAACTGCGTGCAATTAAAAACACCCTTGAGATTGACATCAATTACCGTATCAAATTGAGCCTCCGTCATTTTGACTAAGCGTGCGTCTTGAGTGATGCCAGCGTTATTAATCAAAATGTCGATGCGTCCATGGCGTTGCATGATTTGATCAACAGCTGCTTCAATGCTTGCACGATCAGTTACGTTCATAACATAAGCTTCTGAGCCAGAAATAAGATCTGCAGCAGCTTTAACCGCCTCGGGATTCACATCGGCAATCATGACCTTTGCACCTTCTTGCGCAAAACGTTTTGCAGTTGCAAAGCCAATTCCTTTTGCAGCACCAGTAATGATGGCTACCTTATCTTTTAGTCTCATGCCTATCACTTTGCTTTCTCTTGTATTGCAGTCAATATTTTTTGGTGCACTCCACCAAAGCCGCCATTACTCATCACCAAAATATGATCGCCAGGCTTCGCTTCGTTTGCAACAGCCTTAACCAAAGTAGATAGATCATCAAAGGCTTCAGCTCGATTGTGACTCTTTGCATTTAATGGGGCCAAGACTTCATCTAAATCCCAGCCTAAAGAATCTTTACCAGCGCTTGCGCCGTAAGCAAAAATCTTGTCGGCAGCTTCTAGGCTGTTCGGTAGTTGCGCTTTCATCACCCCGAGTTTCATCGTATTAGAACGAGGCTCTAATACTGCCAAAATTCGTGATTGCCCTACGCGGCGGCGTAAGCCATCTACCGTGGTAATAATTGCGGTTGGGTGATGTGCAAAGTCATCGTATAGAGTGACTCCATTTACGACACCAATCGTTTCTAAACGGCGCTTCACATTTTTGAACTCAGCTAAAGCGCGTGCGGCATCTACTGGTGCAATGCCAATATGATTTGCTGACGCAATGGCTGCCAATGCATTGAGTTGATTGTGACGGCCCATGACTCCCGAGTCTGGTGCCCAGGTCACTGTGGCGACCTCTTTACCCTCTTGCAAAACAGTAAAGCCATCTGCTGCCTGAGAAATTAATGACCAGGCATTGTGTTTGTCTTGCCCAAACTTTTCAACAGGCGCCCAAACACCTCTTGCAATGACTCTCTCAAGAGCAGGCTCTTCACCGTTAACCACAACGAGACCAGCCCCTGGGACGGTACGTACTAAATGATGAAACTGCGTTTCGATTGCAGCAAGATCAGCAAAAATATCGGCGTGGTCGAACTCGAGATTATTTAACAAAGCAGTGCGCGGGCGATAGTGAACAAACTTACTGCGCTTATCAAAAAATGCCGTGTCGTATTCATCAGCTTCGATCACGAAGTATTTACTCTCGCCTAAGCGGGCAGATACAGTGAAATTCAATGGCACCCCACCAATCAAATAACCCGGCTTGTAATTATTGAATTCTAAGATCCAGGCCAGCATGGCGGAGGTAGTGGTTTTGCCGTGCGTACCGGCAACAGCCAAAACATGCCTCTTAAAAAGAACTTGCTCACCTAGCCACTGAGGGCCAGAGGTGTAAGGAAGCCCTTGATTCAGAATGGCTTCCATCAGTGGATTGCCACGAGAAACAACATTGCCGATTACAAATAAATCCGGCATCGTCTCAAACTGTAATAATTGGTCGGGCGAGAATCCCTCGATGAGCTCAATGCCCTGCGCTTCAAGCTGCGTGCTCATCGGTGGATATACGTTGGCATCACAACCCGTAACACGATGTCCGGCCTGCCGAGCGATTGCGGCAATGCCGCCCATGAAAGTACCGCAAATGCCCAAGATATGAATATGCATTGGGCAATTTTAGCTAAGGAGTAGCAATGAACCGAAGACAGTGGATTGGCATCATTGGATTTAACCTCGTAGCCCTTGCTGCGGGAATGGCGACCTCGAAATGGATCTTCAAAACAGAGCTAGCTGACGACCCCGCTATCAAAGCCTTTTTTGCAAACTCATGGCAAACACCCGATGGAAAATCAGTTGAAACCAAAGAATGGCGTGGAAAAGTCCTCGTGGTGAACTTTTGGGCATCCTGGTGCCCTCCCTGCGTCGAAGAAATGCCAACTTTGGACAAATTACAAGCAGAGTTCAAGAGCCAAAATGTCTTATTTGTCGGCATTGGCATCGATTCACCCTCTAACATTCGCGAATTCCTAGAAAAAACCCAAGTTTCTTACCCAATTGTGATCGGTGGACTTGAGGGCAGCAATATCTCGAAACAGATGGGGAATGCCCAAGGGGCACTTCCTTACACCGTCATCATTAATGCTCAAGGCAAGGCTACTAGCAGCAAATTAGGCAAGATAAGCGAAGAAGAACTCAGAAGTGTCATTAAATCGGCTTTATAAGACCTTTTAAATGATCTTTGCAGTCATTATCAAGTTCAAAATTAGCAGCTTCTGAGCTGAAACTTGCAATATTTACACTTTAAATCATAAAAAATAGCCAGTTTATTGCATGATTTTTAGGCTTGGGACACCGCTCCGGGGGTATACTTTGTCTATAAGATGAAGAAGATTCTTCATTGAATAAGCAGTTTTCAGAGAAAAGTTTTATCTCCGCAATTAAACCTAACTGCCTCTAAAAATATCGATCTATGTCGAAAAACACTTCAATTCTCGTTATCCAAGGCCCTAACCTCAATTTGTTGGGAACCCGTGAGCCAGAGGTTTACGGTAAAACTACCCTTGAAGATATTCATACAAAGCTTGACGCGATTGCCAAGTCATACTCCGTCGATTTATCCACCTTCCAAAGCAATCATGAAGGGGAGTTGATTGACCGAGTTCAAAAGGCCAAACAAGATGGGGTGGATTTCATCATCATCAATCCAGGCGCTTTTACCCACACCAGTGTTGCCTTGCGCGATGCACTAGCTGGGGTTGCTATACCGTTTACTGAGATCCACCTGTCTAACATTCACCAGCGTGAGGAGTTCCGTAAACACTCTTACCTGTCTGATATTGCTACTGGCGTTATTTGCGGTTTGGGCGCAATTGGTTATGAATTAGCACTGCAAGCGGCCATCGCCCGTTTACAAAATAAAGATTAATTAAGAATTACCAGAGAGGAAGCCTATCCATGGACCTAAGAAAACTAAAAACCCTAATCGACCTTGTTTCTGAATCAGGAATTTCTGAATTAGAAGTCAATGAAGGCGAAGATCGTGTTCGCATTGTGAATGCCGGCTCTCAAGCTCACACAGGTCAAGTGGTTTACGCTAATCCAGCGCCTGCTCAAGTGATGCAAGCTGCTCCTGTGACTACCCCAGTTGCAGCACCAGCTATTGAAGAAGCGCCCGCTGAATCTGGCTTTGTTGCTCGCTCACCAATGGTCGGCACCTTCTATCGCGCACCAAACCCTGAGTCTCCAGATTTCGTCAAAGTGGGTGACACCGTCAAAGTGGGTCAAACGCTGTGCATTATTGAAGCGATGAAGCTCCTCAATGAGATCGAATCCGAGCAAGCTGGCGTCATTAAACAAATTCTGTGTGAAAACGGTCAAGGCGTTGAATTTGATCAACCGCTATTCATCATCGCTTAATAGATCTCTCTTAGATCTATTCCAATCCACCGTTACTTAACTCAGAGCCGACATGTTCGATAAGATTCTGATTGCCAATCGCGGAGAAATTGCTCTCCGTATCCAACGCGCATGTCGCGAGTTGGGAATTAAAACTGTGGTGGTCTACTCGACCGCAGATAAAGAAGCTAAATATGTGAAGCTTGCTGACGAAGCAGTCTGCATCGGACCCGCCCCATCACCGCTCAGCTATCTCAATATGCCTGCCATCATTTCAGCGGCGGAAGTGACGGATGCTGAAGCGATTCACCCTGGGTATGGTTTTCTTTCTGAGAATGCCGACTTTGCAGAACGTGTTGAGAAGTCCGGTTTTGCATTCATTGGCCCTACTGCAACCTCAATTCGCCTCATGGGTGACAAAGTTTCAGCCAAGCGTGCCATGATCAAAGCTGGCGTCCCTTGCGTTCCTGGATCAGAGGGTGCCTTGCCAAGCGATCCAAAAGAAATTATTGCCACTGCAAAACGCGTTGGCTACCCAGTCATCATCAAAGCTGCCGGTGGTGGTGGCGGTCGTGGAATGCGAGTCGTGCATACCGAAGCAGCCCTTCTCAATGCGGTCAACATGACTAAAGAAGAAGCTGGTCGTGCCTTTGGTAATCCCGAAGTCTACATGGAGAAGTTTTTAGAAAAGCCTCGCCACGTAGAAATTCAGATTTTGGCTGATACGCATGGCAATGCCATTTGGTTAGGTGAGCGTGATTGCTCAATGCAACGTCGCCATCAAAAAGTGATTGAAGAAGCTCCGGCACCCGGCATTGATCGCCGTGCCATCGCCAAAATTGGTGAGCGTTGCGCTGAAGCCTGTAGAAAAATTGGTTACCGAGGTGCTGGTACTTTTGAATTCTTGTACGAAGATGGCGAATTCTTCTTTATTGAGATGAATACCCGCGTTCAAGTAGAGCATCCAGTCACCGAAATGATTACAGGTGTTGATATTGTTCAAGAACAAATTCGCATCGCTGCTGGCTTAAAACTCAGCTACCGCCAAAAAGACATTGTTTTCCGTGGTCATGCTATCGAATGCCGTCTGAATGCAGAGGACCCATTCAAGTTCACACCAAGCCCAGGAAAAATTGGTTCATTCCATATGCCAGGCGGCCCCGGAATTCGCGTCGACTCGCATGCCTATAGCGGTTATGTAGTGCCGTCTAATTACGACTCCATGATTGGCAAGTTAATTGCTTATGGCAATACTCGCGAGCAAGCGATACGCCGTATGCAGATTGCCCTTTCCGAGATGGTGATCGACGGCATTACAACGAATGTGCCACTACATCGTGAACTCATGCTTGACCCGAACTTTATCGAAGGCGGCACCAGCATTCACTATCTCGAGCATCGCCTTGAAGAGCAAGCCGCTAGTCGCGGCAAGCCTTAAGCTACAGGCTAGTTGATGTCCATTTGGAGTAAGCATGTCCTATCGTGAACTTGTTTTCACGGTCCCAGCTGAGATTGCAGAACCTTTAGGTGATGCTTTACTGGAGGTGGGAGCACTCTCCGTTACCGTTGAAGATGATGCCGCAGGTGGTTACGATGAAAATCCACTCTATGGCGAGCCAGGACTCTCGCCAGAAGTTCAGGCTTGGGATCGATCTTCTGTAACTGCACTTTTTAATCCAGAGATTGATGATTCTGATACAGAAAACTTCATCCCCGAGCTTCTCGCATCCCTTCAGGAAGCAGGATTCAATCTCCCAGCCCCACAAGAAAAGATTGTTGAAGAACAAGATTGGGTTCGTTTAACCCAAAGTCAATTTACTCCGATTCAGATTGGTGAGCGTATTTGGGTAGTGCCTTCTTGGCATGAGGCGCCTACCGACCCCAATGCAATTTGTTTGGCGGTAGATCCAGGTTTAGCATTTGGTACCGGTAGCCATCCAACCACACACCTTTGCTTGCTTTGGCTTGAACAAAACACGCAACTTGCGAATCAAAGCTTGCTCGATTACGGCTGTGGGTCTGGAATTTTGGCCATTGCCGCTGCAAAATTGGGATGCAAACCCGTAGTTGGAACTGATATCGATCCACAAGCGATGGTTGCGGCTCGCAGCAATGCAGAAATCAACAAGACAGTCATTCGTTTTGTTTTGCCTAACGAAAATGCACCTGAACTTGCAGCGGAAACGAAGTACGACATCGTCATGGCCAATATTTTGGCCAATCCTCTACAAGTTTTAGCGCCGGCGCTAGTAAACAAAATGTGCCCAGGTGGAAAAATTGTTCTCTCCGGCGTGCTGGCGCGCCAAGCTGAGGAAGTGATTGCGACCTATAGCCAATGGTTAAAACTTTCCGTTTGGAAAGAAAGTGAAGGCTGGGTCTGTTTACATGGCGAATTTCCTACACAAGGTGTTCTGGCAAGTTCAGTCGATAAAAATAGAGTTACTTCAGCACCGGCTCAAAAAAAAAGTTTTAAATTCATTTTTCTTAGTCTTTTTTTCCTTCTGCTCATTGTTTGTGGCGAGCACCTTTCCAGAAATTTCCTTTTACCAACATTAGCAACACGCGTTGATGGCAGCTCTTCTGCAATTGCAAGTAGTGCATTTTCTCTTTTACAGAAGTTAGATGAACAATTGTGTCGTGCACTAGGGTGTGTAAATCGCCCTGTAAGCGATTTTGCTGCTTGGAAAATAACTTCGGTTACTCTTTTGCCTGAAAACGCGCGAGAGGGCCTTAAAAACCCCTCAAATCAATCTGTGTTGCAAGTTGGAATACAAAATCGTCTTGCCATCGCCGTTTTATTCCCGAATTTAGAAATTTCTCTCACCGATGCAGAGGAATCTGAAATCAAAAAGATTCAACTCACTCCGCAAGAATGGTTGCCGACTGCTTGGCGAGAGTCACATTCAGATTTTTTACGTCAAGGCGCCCCTGCTGGTGAAATCTTTTCATCTGCATTACCGATTTCCATCCCACAAAACGCCGCTGGATATCGCGTCAGAATTTTTTATACTGAAAAGTAGACTTCAAACTCCACTTCACACTTATCTCAATCAATTTTTGTTAGAAAGTAATTATTTATGGCTAGCTTGATCTGCGGTTCCATCGCTTACGACACCATCATGAACTTTGAAGGCAAATTTGCTGATCAAATCCTGCCAGAGCAGATTCATATCCTTAATGTTGCCTTCCTGGTTCCTACAATGCGTCGTGAATTTGGTGGTTGCGCAGGTAATATTGCCTACAACCTCAGCCTTCTGGGTGGCGATCCCATCATCATGGCAACCGTTGGTGGTGATGCAGCCCCATATCTTGATCGCCTAAAACAACTAAAGATTGATGCAACGCATATTCGCCAAATTGAGCAGGCATTTACCGCTCAAGCGATGATCACTACCGATCAAGCCAATAATCAGATTACGGCTTTTCATCCGGGCGCAATGGGCGAATCACATCTCAATCAAGTTTCCTCGGTGATTGTGGAGCGCAGTAAAAATGCTAAAGGTGCCGCTAAATTCGGAATCGTTGCCCCTGACGGTCGTCAAGGAATGTGGGAGCACTGTCATCAGTTAGCTGAAGCAGGAATTCCTTTTGTTTTTGATCCGGGCCAGGGTTTACCGATGTTTAATGGTCCAGAGCTACTAGAGCTTGTAGATATAGCAAGCTACCTCGCAGTAAATGACTATGAAGGCGAAATGCTCTCCCAAAGAACTGGTTTAAGCCTGGCAAAAGTTGCTAAAAGAGTAAAAGCATTAATCGTGACTAAGGGCGCTGAAGGTGCGGATATCTACTTTGACGGTAAATGTATTGCGATTCCGCCGGTACCAGCAGCAAAATTAGTTGATCCAACTGGTTGCGGCGATGCATTCCGAGGTGGCTTGCTGTTTGGATTAGAAAACGGTATGGATTGGGAAACTACTGGGCGATTAGCTAGCTTGATGGGTTCGATCAAAATCGCCCATCAGGGACCACAAAATCACCAAATGAGCAAAGATGATATCGCCGCTCAATTCAAATTCGCATTTGGATTTGCCCTCTAAAGCCAATAATTAACTGAAGTAGCAATAAAAAAGGGATCTCGTGAGAGATCCCTTTGAACTTCACCCGCCTATAAGCAAAGCTTATGGACGTGTGCCAGTTGGGAAGGGCCAAGCAGCGGCAGGATTCAACGTTGTTGAAGCGACAGCTTTTTTAGCCACGGGCTTTTTTACAGCTTTGCCCGCTTTCTTCGCAGCAGGCTTACTTACTTTTTTTTTGCAGCTACGCGCTTCTTAGCAGCAGGACGCTTTTTAGCGGCAGGCTTCTTAGCAGCAGCTTTTTTAGCAGCAGGCTTCTTCTTAGCAGCAGGCTTTTTCTTAGCAGCAGGCTTCTTAGCAGCAGCTTTTTTAGCAGCAGGACGCTTTTTAGCGGCAGGCTTCTTCTTAGCAGCAACTTTTTTAGCAGCAGGCTTCTTAGCAGCAACTTTTTTCTTTGCAGCTGGTTTCTTTGCAGCAACTTTCTTCTTGGCGATTGCCATAGTAATGCTCCTTCACGTGAGGATTAGTACAAACTACCGATTAAGAAGACCCGACCATTCATTTCCGCCTGGTTTTGCAACCGATTGGAGCCGACGAGCGAGCCATTCATCGGCGCGCGGCTTGATGCTAAGTGCTGCACGCTAATGAATCTTGGAAAAAAAGCCGTGACCCCAAAGGGTAACGGCTTCTTAAATTTGCTAGAAAAAATAGAGAGAGTAGACCAGGCACCCTTGAACAAGGGTTTTCGGATTTGAGTCTGGTTTTGCTGACTTTTAAAACTATCCAACCGTCTAATCTCCTATTTAGCCGGCTATGCGCTTTTAATTAACTACTTATTCCCAACTTAGCGCACCGCCAGTTTGATACTCAATAACGCGTGTCTCAAAAAAGTTTCTTTCTTTTTTCAGATCAATCATTTCTGACATCCATGGGAATGGATTCTCTTCATTTGGGAACATCGCGTCAAGTCCTATTTGCAAACATCTGCGATTACAGATGTATCTTAGGTAACCTTTGAACATCGGCGCATTCAATCCGAGCACTCCACGAGGCATCGTATCCTCTGCATAACGGTACTCTAATTCCACTGCTTTTTCGAAGATAGATTTGATCTCGTCTTTGAACGCAGAAGTCCATAACTGCGGGTTCTCCAGCTTGATTTGATTAATTAAATCAATACCAAAATTACAGTGCATAGACTCGTCGCGAAGGATGTATTGATACTGCTCAGCAGCACCCGTCATTTTGTTTTGGCGACCCATTGCAAGTATTTGCGTAAAACCAACATAAAAGAATAATCCTTCCATTACGCAGGCAAAAACGATCAATGATTTGAGCAACATTTGATCAGTTTCTAATGTCCCAGTTTTGAAATTAGGATCTGTTAACACATCAATAAACGGAATTAAGAACTGATCTTTGGCGCGAATAGACTCGATTTCGTTGTACGCATTAAAGATTTCGCTCTGGTCTAAGCCTAAAGATTCCACAATATATTGATAGGCGTGAGTATGAATTGCCTCCTCAAAAGCCTGACGCAACAGATATTGACGGCATTCTGGAGCAGTAATGTGGCGATAGGTGCCCAAAACAATATTGTTTGCCGCTAAAGAATCTGCTGTTGTGAAGAAGCCAAGATTACGCTTGATGATGCGACGCTCATCTTCAGTTAGGCCATTGGGATCCTTCCAAAGCGCGATATCGCGGTTCATATTGATCTCTTGTGGCATCCAATGGTTTGCACAACCAGCCAGATATTTCTCCCAAGCCCACTTATATTTAAATGGAACCAACTGATTCACGTCAGTCTTGGCATTAATCACGCGCTTATCAGCGGCATTAACACGCAAGGCTGCACCACCAGTCAATGCAGCAGCTTGCACAGGTGCAGACTCAATATTCTGGGGAGTAACAATCGCAACCTGGTCTGCTTGTGGAAGTTGTGGCTCCGCAAACACAGGCTGCGGTACCAAACCAACCTTGGCTATCGCAGGAGCTACTTCTTCTTCCCAATTCAACATAACTTTCTCCTAATTCTTATTTTTCTAAATCAGCTAGCAAATAGCTTACTGACATGCTTCACATTCTTCAAATCCAGCGTCACCTGGGCGCATTGTGCAAGCAGGTCCATCTAACTCTTGAGCTGATGCTGCATCCGTACCATTCACACCACCGCCGCTTGATACCGCATTTAGCTGGCCACTTGCAACCGTAGACTTCTCAACGTGCGTTGCAGCCATTGTGCGGAGGTAGTAGGTAGTCTTTAAACCACGCAACCATGCCAGCTTGTAGGTGTCATCCAATTTCTTGCCAGATGCGCCACCCATGTAAATATTGAGTGACTGCGCCTGATCAATCCACTTCTGACGACGTGAGGCAGCTTCAACCAACCAGCTTGGCTCTACTTCGAATGCGGTGGCATATAAGTCACGCAAATCTTGTGGAACACGATCAATCTTGGATAAGGTACCGTCAAAATACTTCAAATCTGCGATCATGACTTCATCCCAGAGACCGCGATCTTTCAAATCACGAACCAAGTACTCGTTTACTACGGTGAACTCACCTGAGAGGTTAGATTTCACAAACAAATTCTGGAATGTCGGCTCGATACAAGCTGATACACCAATGATATTGGAAATTGTTGCAGTCGGTGCGATCGCAACGCAGTTTGAGTTGCGCATACCGTGCTCCTTAATGCGGGCACGCAAGCTATCCCAATTCATAGTAGAAGAACTATCTACCTCAAGGTACCCACCACGCTCTGCCGCCAACAATGCCACTGAGTCTTGCGGAAGGATGCCGCGGTCCCACAATGAACCCTTATAGGTGCTGTAAACGCCACGCTCTTCAGCCAGCTCATTCGATGCTTGATAGGCGTAGTAGCATACTGCTTCCATTGAGGAGTCAGCAAACTTCACTGCCTCATCACTGGCGTAAGGAATACGTTGCATGTGCAGGCAATCTTGGAAGCCCATGATGCCCATACCCACTGGACGATGCTTCAAGTTGGAGTTACGCGCCTTAGCAACAGCGTAATAGTTGATGTCAATCACGTTATCCAACATCCGCATTGCAGTACGGATCGTTTTTTGGAGTTTCTCGTGATCCAAAATCATTTTGCCGGATGCATCAGTAGTCATGTGAGCTGTTAAGTTCACAGAACCTAGGTTACAAACCGCAATCTCGCTCTCATTTGTGTTCAGAGTGATCTCAGTACACAAGTTAGAAGAGTGAACTACGCCGATATGCTGTTGCGGGCTACGAATGTTGCAAGGATCTTTGAATGTGATCCATGGGTGACCGGTTTCAAACAACATACCCAACATCTTGCGCCACAATTGCTGCGCCGGAATGCGACGGAATGGCTTCAATTCGCCAGCGTCTGCTTTTTTCTCGTAAGCAACATAAGCTTCTTCAAAGGCCTTACCGAATTTGTCATGCAAGTCAGGTGTATTTGAAGGTGAGAATAGTGTCCACTCACCACCCTCCATCACACGCTTCATGAACAAGTCGGGAATCCAGTTTGAGGTATTCATGTCATGCGTACGACGACGATCATCACCGGTGTTCTTACGTAGCTCAAGGAACTCTTCAATATCTAAGTGCCATGTCTCTAAGTAGGCACAAACGGCACCCTTACGCTTACCACCTTGGTTCACTGCAACCGCTGTATCGTTCACCACTTTTAAGAATGGCACAACACCTTGTGACTTACCGTTAGTGCCCTTGATATGACTCCCTAAGGCGCGTACGTTTGTCCAGTCATTACCCAAACCACCAGCAAACTTTGACAAGAGTGCGTTCTCTTTCAAAGCTTCGTAAATACCATCAAGATCGTCATCCACTGTTGTTAGATAGCAGCTGGATAACTGAGGACGTGTTGTCGCTGAGTTAAATAGGGTTGGCGTGCTAGACATGAAATCAAAGGTAGAAAGGATTTCATAGAACTCGATTGCACGACGCTCGCGATCCAACTCATTCAAAGACAAGCCCATTGCAACGCGCATGAAGAATGCCTGTGGCATTTCAATGCGGCGATCTTCAATATGCAAGAAATAACGGTCATACAAAGTTTGCAAACCAAGGTAGTTGAACTGCAAGTCACGACTTGCATTTAAGGCGGCAGCCAATCTTGGTAAATCAAACTCACGCATACGTGGGTCTAAGAGCTCAGCAGAAATACCTTCATTAATGTACTTGGCAAAATAGCTGCCGTACTCAGCTTGCATATCGCCTTGCAATACTTCGCGACCCAGGATTTCCTTACGAATCACGTGCATCAAAATCCGCGCAGTGACTTGACTGTATGCAGGATCTTTTTCAATCAAAGTGCGTGATGCCAAAATTGCAGAGTCATACACTTGAGCCATTGGTACGCCATCATACAAATTCTTGATGGTTTCAGTAATGATTGGGCTGGCATCAATGTTGTTGCCAAGGCCTTCACAGGCAGCTTCGATAATGGTGCGCAAGGCCGCCATATCTAATAACTTCTCAACACCGTTATCTGATACCTTCAAACCTGGCTCAGTAGCTTGGGTTGACGCTTGAGTTTCTTGTGCATTGGTCTGCTGTGCAGCACGCTCTTGATTACGCTTTTCGCGATAAAGAACATATGCACGGGCAACGTTATGCTCACCACTGCGCATCAATGCCAATTCCACTTGATCTTGAATATCTTCAATATGGAAGGTCCCGCCATTTGGACGACTGCGCAATAAGGCACGAACTACTGCATGGGTTAGTTGCTCAACCTGCTCACGTACGCGAGCAGAAGCCGCGCCCTGACCGCCATTAACCGCTAAAAATGCTTTTGTAACTGCAATAGCGATTTTGGATGGCTCAAACGCCACCACTGAACCATTTCGGCGAATGATCTTGTAATCAGATAATTGAGTAGCTTGGCCGCCACCTACTCCGCCAGCTACAAAGCCAGCAGATGGAGCTTGATTCATCGATTCGGAAGAGCTGATTCCTGGATTATTGATGCCGATAGTCTGTCCCACTGCTTGGGGATTGGCGTATGTCATATTTTTCCTGCTTATATATAGTTATTTGGACAAAAATCTTTAAAAAACAATATGGTATTGCTATATTTAAACACTACATCTAGTGTTTCAAAGTGCATTTGACACTAAGTATAGGGAAATATTCAGAAATTAGTAAGACATTTCTGACGAATATTTATAAGTATTTTTCCCTAGATTTTCAATAAATTAGGGTTCATTTTGGTGCAGTTTTTGTAACCCTTTTAGCTAAAGGGCAGAAAAGTGAGCGTGTACTCACATACTAATTTAGAGTCCTAACGTGGATCTAAACCAAAGGGTAATTTTTCGGTAGAAATGTTGTTTTTACCCTGAAACTTTTTCCAATCAAATTGCATGCCTGGATCGACTTTTCTGCCTGGGGCAATATCACTATGCCCAGCAAATTGAAGATTGGGGTAAACAGAATGCATTTGGGCGCTTAATTTAGCCAGCGCAGAATACTGAATATCCTCAAAGGGATGGTCGCCATCTCCCTCCAACTCAATACCAATCGAAAAATCATTGCACTTATCTCGCCCCAAAAACGATGAGGCGCCGGCATGCCAGGCTTTGCTTTGAGTAGATACAAACTGAAAGATCTCGCCACGACGAGAAATCAAAAAATGGCTAGATACCTTTTGATCAGCAATTTCTTCAAAATAGGGATGCAAAGAAGAATCTAGCTTATTTTGAAAAAAATCTACGATAAATTGGGTGGAATTACGATCGACAAATCCACTAGGCGGCAGGCTGATGTGATGAATCACTGCCAAATCTGGTACAAGACCCTCCGGTCGCATATCTTGGTTAGGTGAGATACGCCAAGCAGCCGAACCAAGCCAACCTTGAGCATCCAAGCTATCGAGATGCTCTTGAGAGCAATAGAAGCGCATCTCTTGCATGACTGCTTCAGATTTTGGGAGGTGAACAGAACAATGGTGGCACTGGACAATCACCTCTGGCTCAACAACTTTGCTTCGCCCTGCCTTTATCTTGGCAGCCTCATCCGTATTGAGCTTTACTTGTTTTTTGCCTTTTATCCAAAGGTATAAAACGCCTACACCAGCAAATAAAAGAATCCACTTAATCAAAACGTCATGCTCTCTGAAGAATCACTTCCAAAACAAATCGACTGCCAACGTAGGCCAGAAGCAATGCGGTATAAGCACTCAAGACCCAACGAACAGCTACGCGCCCACGTAAACCAACACGCCAACGGGCTATTAGGAGGCCAGAAAATAAAACCCATGAGATCAAAGCAAAGATGGTTTTATGATCGAAAACAAGCGGCTTACCAAACAGCGTTTGCGAAAAAAGGAGTCCAGAAAAGACTGTCAAGCTCAGCAGCGCAACACCCACGTAGAGCAAGTTAAAAAGGAGGCTCTCCATTGCCATCAAGGGTGGCAAATCTTCCAACCAATGGGAGATGCGGCTATTAGGGGTGACGGCTAGCTGACGGTGTAATGCTCGATCTTGAATACTCATCAACATGGCATGCAACGCTGCCAAACTCAACAATCCAACTGAAATAGTGGCAACAATAAAATGCCCCTTAAACCAAGGATCGGATACCGCCTTTGGCGAAATCAAGGTACCGGAAAACATCACTGGCAATACAGAGCAAATCAGAGCAAAACATAAGACAAGCCAACGTAAACTGGAAATCGGCAGGAACCATGACTGAAACCAGTAAAACGCGAGACCCACCCAAGCTATCAGAGAAAGATCCTGAGCAAAACCAAATACGAATCCCTCAAGTGTAAAAACCGAGTCATGTAGCTCAATTCCATGTATCAGCAAAATAAATAGAATCAATGCCTGAACTAGGCCTGTAAAAGCCGGAGATTCAACCTTTCCCTTGGGCCGTGAACCCAAAAAGAACAAAAGAAGCAAATAAAGCGCAGAAGGGAGCCAATCCAAGCTTGAGTAACCTAAAATATCCATCTAGAAAGTCTAATCGATAAATGCTACAGAATCTCACCGATCGCCTATCTCGTGTTGTTAAAACAATGCGAGGACAAGCTCGCCTGACCGAAGAGAACACTGCAGAAATGCTCCGGGAGATCCGCCTGGCCTTGCTGGAGGCGGACGTTGCGCTTCCAGTCGTTAAATCCCTGCTAGAGCAAATTAAATTTAAAGCCCTTGGCGAGGAAGTGGTTGGAAGCCTCAGTCCAGGACAAGCGCTGGTTGGTGTTGTTCAGCGCGAACTGGTCCAGGTCATGCGAGGTGACGCTACCCAAAGCGGCGAGCTGAATCTAGCAACCCAACCACCAGCAGTAATCCTCATGGCTGGCTTGCAGGGCGCAGGGAAAACCACATCAGTTGGTAAATTAGCCAAGTTTCTGCAAGAAAAGAAGAAAAGGAAAGTACTGACCGTCTCTTGTGACGTCTATCGTCCTGCGGCTATTGAACAGCTAGAAACTGTCAGTAAACAAGTTGGTGCTGAATTTTTCCCAAGCAATATCAATCAAAAGCCAAGTGAAATCGCTGCTGCTGCTCTAGATTGGGCGCATCGCCATTATTTTGATGTGCTTCTAGTAGATACAGCAGGTCGTCTCGGTATTGATGAAGCGCTGATGCAAGAAATCAAAACCTTGCATGCCAATCTCAATCCAATTGAAACCCTGTTTGTGGTTGATGCCATGCTGGGTCAAGATGCCATCAACACAGCTAAAGCTTTCCATGAAGCACTCCCGCTCACTGGTGTAATCCTCACCAAGTTAGATGGCGATTCACGTGGTGGTGCAGCACTTTCAGTGCGTCAGGTTACCGGCGTGCCACTCAAGTTCATTGGTGTTGCCGAAAAAATGGATGGTCTCGAAGCATTTGATGCCGAGAGAATGGCAACTCGTATTTTGGGCATGGGCGATATTCTTGCGCTAGTTGAGCAAGCCCAGCAGAACGTCGATGTTGCCAAAGCAGAAAAGCTGGCAAGTAAGATTTCTAAAGGGGGTTTTGATTTAGGCGACTTCCGAGATCAACTTGCACAGATGCAACAGATGGGCGGTATGGCCAGCCTGATGGATAAGCTGCCAAGTCATATGGCACAAGCAGCCTCCAAAACAAATATGAGCGCTGCTGACAAACAGACAAAGCGCATGCGCGGCATTATCGATAGCATGACACCTAAAGAACGCGCAAAACCTGAATTGCTAAAAGCGACTCGCAAGCGTCGTATTGCTGCTGGTGCAGGCGTTGAGGTTCAAGAAGTGAATCGCCTGTTGGCTCAGTTTGAGCAAATGCAAACCATGATGAAGCAATTCAAGGGCGGCAAGATGGCTCGCACCATGGCCTCCATGGCAGCTAAAGGAGCCGCCAAGGGCATTGGCGGACTCTTTAAAAAATAATGGTTAAAAACTGTTTGGTTTAAGAAACGAGTTTTTTAGCTACATCAACTGCAGTAATCACTTTTGCTTTAATTTCTGCTAGTGGGATATTCTCTGATTCAGCATCAGTGCGACCTTTGAATTCCACTTGAGCATCTGCCAAACCGCGATCGCCTATCACTATACGGAAGGGCACGCCAATTAACTCCCAGTCAGCAAACATCGCGCCCGGTCTCTCGCCACGATCATCGAGCACAACATCTACTCCAGTAGCAATTAATTCATCATGTAATTGATCAGCAGCAGCTTTCACTGCCTCTGATTTATCGTAACCCATCGGACAAATCACCACTTCAAATGGTGCCATCGAAATCGGCCAAACGATTCCACGCTCATCATTACCCTGCTCGATTGCAGCACCTAGTAAGCGAGTTACACCAATGCCATAACAACCCATCACCATTGGCTGTGCTTTACCTTGCTGATCTAAGTAAGTGCAGCCCATAGCCTCAGAGTAACGCGTACCCAATTGGAATACATGACCCACTTCAATGCCGCGGCAAATATCGACAACTCCTTTACCATCAGGGGAAGGATCTCCCGCTACAGCATTACGCAAATCCATCACCAAAGGCTCTGGCAAATCACGACCCCAGTTCACACCGGTCAAATGATGTCCCGCATCATTAGCGCCGCAAACAAAATCAGACATATTAGCTACGGTGCGATCTGTGACTACGGTTACATCAGCAGCAACTCCAACCGGACCCAAATAACCCGCCGGCGCATTACATGCTTGCTTGATCTCAGCTTCAGTGGCAAAGCGTGATTCAGCCATACCAGGAATCTTGCTTGCCTTGATTTCGTTAAGTTCATGGTCACCGCGCACTAGCACCATAAATAATTTTGCTGGACCTTTTTCTTGATCGGCGGCAAACAGTAAGGACTTCACAGTGTGCTCTAGTGGCAAGTTTAAAAACTGGGCAACCTCTGTACAGTTTGTTTGATTTGGTGTCGCAACTTTAGTCAAAGTATTAGCTGCTGCAGCACGCACACCAATCAATGAGACCGACTCAGCAGCCTCAAGATTAGCGGCGTAGTCCGAATTGGGGCAATACACAATGGCGTCTTCACCAGTATCGGCAATCACATGAAATTCTTGACTGCCAGAACCACCAATAGCACCATTATCAGCCGTGACTGCACGGAACTTCAAGCCCATGCGTTTGAAAATACGAGTGTAAGCATCAAACATGATTTGATAGGATTTCTTCAGGCCCTCAGCATCACGATCAAAAGAATAGGCATCTTTCATACTGAACTCGCGTCCGCGCATAATTCCAAAACGTGGGCGGCGCTCATCGCGGAACTTAGTCTGAATTTGATAAAAATTCACTGGGAGCTGTTTGTAACTTTTAATTTCGTTACGCGCTAAATCTGTCACTACCTCTTCAGAGGTTGGCTGAATTAAAAAATCACGATCATGACGATCTTTGATGCGAAGCAATTCTGGCCCCATCTTTTCCCAGCGACCAGTCTCTTGCCATAACTCTGCAGGCTGAATCATTGGCATGAGTAACTCAATGGCGCCAGCACGATTCATTTCTTCGCGAATAATATTTTCAACCTTGCGAATCGACTTCAAACCCAAGGGTAGATAGTTATAAATACCTGCGCTGAGCTTACGTATTAAACCGGCGCGTACCATGAGTTTGTGCGATACCACCTCAGCGTCTGAAGGGGCCTCTTTTAGCGTGGCGAGAAATGATTGAGAAGCTTTCATGTATGGATATAATCAAATCATTGATTTTAAAGGATTTGAGGCACGATCTCATGCTTGACCGTGAAGGGTATAGACCCAATGTCGGCATAGTCATCCTTAACAGCCATAACGAGGTTTTCTGGGGAAAACGCGTTGGGCAGCATTCGTGGCAGTTCCCGCAGGGCGGGATTCAACATGGAGAGAGCCCAGAGCAGGCCATGTACCGCGAATTGCATGAGGAAGTTGGCTTGCTGCCGGAACATGTCCAAATTATTGGACGGACCAGGGACTGGCTTCGTTATGACGTCCCGGAGGAATTCTTACGCCGCCAGCAAACCTCAAAAAATCATCGCGCAAGCTATCGTGGCCAAAAGCAAATCTGGTTTTTACTTCGTTTAGTGGGTTCAGATAGCGATATTCACCTACGTGCTTCGGAGCATCCTGAGTTCGATGCTTGGCGCTGGGCTCCTTTTTGGATCCAACTCGATTCAGTAATTGATTTCAAGCGCGAGGTCTATCAACTAGCCCTTTCTGAGCTTGCGCGCTATTTATCCCGTGGCATGCGGATGCAACAGCTTGCTTGGGGATCCCCGCTCGACCTATTTCAATCCCTGTACGGGAGTGAGGAAGATGAGCCTTCAGAAACAAAACCTACCGATAAGCCATGATGAAACTCTCTATTTGCAATCTTCGAATTTCAATTCTTGGCTTAGTAACTAGTTTTGCTCTAGCGGGATGTGCCGGCGACCCCCTAGAAAGTGGTGTTGATCCATTTGCCCCGATGGTTTTTAAAGAGGGCGCAACAGCGATGCCGCTGAACCCCCCGAACAATGCGACTTCTCAACCTTTTTATGTCTCACAACAGACCATTTTTAAGTTTGCAGTTGATACCAATTCGATTTTGATTGGTAACGATGGCATCACCAGATACATCGTGATTCTGACAAGCCCTAATGGCAATAGCCAAGTTCAATATGAAGGTATTCGCTGTGACTCGTTCCAATGGCGCCTATATGGCACTTTTGAAAGTGGAGTTTGGAAAGAAAATCCACTATCTACTTGGCGCGCCATCCAGAGCAATGTACCCAATCGCTATCAAGCTTCATTAGCCCAAGGTGCTTTTTGTAACTTTACGTCTCAAGAAAAAAATATTAAGACTGTTATTAATGCCCTGAATCCCAATGGATTTACAGGGCAAATCAAGCCAACCAATTCATATGGTGTGATCGATTAAATGCGGAATTAAGTGATCATTTATGCTTAACCAGCAGTCAGGCAAGTACCGATTTTTTCACCACACATCAAACGAGTGAGAACCTGAGGCTCGTGCCCAGAAGCAATGACAGTATCTGCGCCTGTTAGAGCGGCGACTTTCGCAGCCAATACTTTAGTCAACATGCCGCCCTTACTTAACTGACTTGCAGCACCACCAGCCATTTTTTCTAAAGCGGGGTCACCTGAAGTAGCATCACTTAAAAGAGTGGCGGAAGCATCTTGACGAGGATCGGCAGTATATAAGCCACCCTGATCAGTCAGGATTATTAATAAATCCGCATGGATGAGATTCGTTACCAAAGCAGCTAAGCTGTCGTTATCGCCAAATTTAATTTCATCAGTAACTACAGTATCGTTTTCGTTGATGATGGGAACAACACCGAGCTTGAGCAAGGTATCTAAAGTTGCCTTGGCATTGGCATTACGCTCAGCATCTGCCAAATCAGCATTAGTTAACAAGACCTGCGCGCTACGTAAATTAAAACGTGCAAAACAACTTTCGTAAACCTGAACCAAACCCATTTGACCAACCGCAGCCGCCGCTTGTAGCTGATGAATTTCTGTTGGGCGCTTAGTCCAACCAAGACGCTGCATTCCTTCAGCAATCGCGCCAGAACTGACCATCAGCACCTCATGACCATCAGCTAATAAGGCGGCCATTTGGTCAGCCCACATAGCAATTGCAGCATGATCCAAGCCCTCACCATTATTGGTGACTAGGCTTGAGCCTACTTTCACGACGATTCTTTTAGCTTTCTGAGTGTTCATAACCAATACGGATCTCAAATGACTACTGCTTAATCTGGAGTTTTATCTTCTGGCTGAGCTTGCTCTTGATATCGCGGATCAGCAGCACGCTCATCTTCATCATCCCTATCCTTACGAATAGAGTCTAAATAATCCTGCAATGAGTAGCACAACTTATCGCAACCCAAGCCTGTCAGAGCGGAGATCTCAAATACCGGACCCTTCCACTTAAACCGTTTAATAAAATCTGTAACCACCTTTTTGCGATCTTCTTCCGGAATCATATCGACTTTGTTTAATACCAGCCAACGTGGTTTTTCAACCAGAGCTTCATCGTACTTACGCAACTCATTCACGATAGCAACAGCGTCTGCCACTGGATCAATATTGTCATCAAATGGTGCAATATCTACTAAATGCAACAGCACACCAGTACGTTGCAAGTGTCTTAAGAAACGATGTCCCAGACCAGCACCTTCAGCAGCACCTTCAATTAATCCCGGAATGTCAGCAATCACAAAACTACGCTCAGCGCCTACACGTACCACCCCTAAATTTGGGTGCAAGGTTGTAAATGGATAATCTGCAATCTTTGGACGCGCATTAGATACAGCCGTAATCAAAGTCGATTTACCAGCATTAGGCATACCTAGCAAACCTACGTCAGCCAATACCTTTAATTCCAGCTTGAGCTTACGGCGCTCGCCCTCTTTGCCATTTGTTTTCTGCCTAGGAGCACGGTTCGTACTACTCTTAAAGTGAATATTTCCCCAACCACCAACACCGCCCTGCGCCAAACAAAGACGCTCACCGTGAGTAGTTAAGTCAGCAATCGGCTCACCAGTTTCATAATCGGAAATAATCGTACCAACTGGCATACGCAGTTCAATGTCGTCGCCCGCGCGACCGTAGCAATCAGCGCCACGACCAGGCTCACCATTTTTTGCGGTGTGCGTTTTAGCGTAGCGATAGTCAATTAAGGTGTTGATGTTCCGATCCGCAGTAGCCCAAACGCTTCCGCCTTTGCCACCGTCACCACCATCAGGACCACCAAATTCAATAAACTTTTCGCGGCGCATAGAGGCACTCCCGGCGCCACCTTGGCCAGCTATGACTTCAATACGGGCTTCATCTATAAATTTCATGAATAAAAAAGGCCTCGCTTAGCGAGGCCTGTTCCTAAGAGTTAAATTCGGAATAAATCTGAATCAAACGTGTCTCAGTCAGGCGTCTTATGAACGCGGGAGAACTGAAACCTGGGCCTTCTTCAAAGCACCCTTAACGCCAAATTCCACTTGTCCGTCAACTAGGGCAAACAAAGTGTGATCTTTACCAATACCAACGTTCATACCCGGATGAACTCGTGTACCACGTTGACGAATAATGATGCTGCCAGCGTTGATTTGCTCGCCTCCAAAAACTTTAACGCCTAAGCGTTTCGATTCTGAGTCGCGGCCATTTCGTGTCGAGCCGCCGCCTTTTTTCTGTGCCATATCTTTTCTCCTGCTATTGAGCCGTTAGCCTAAATTAGGCTTTAATCGTGTTAATCAGAATTTCTGTGTAATTCTGACGATGGCCTTGGTGCTTTTGATAATGCTTGCGACGGCGCATCTTAAAGATTGTCACTTTATCGTGACGTCCCTGGGAGACGACAGTGGCCATCACAGCTGCACCATTAACCAATGGATCACCCAATTTGAGTGAAGCGCCTTCGCCTACGGCTAAGACTTGGTCAAGAGTGATTTCGCTGCCGATTTCCGCTGGTATCTGTTCTATTTTCAATTTTTCGCCTGCAGCAACTTTATACTGTTTGCCACCGGTTTTTATGACCGCGTACATGGTGTGAAACCTCAATTAATATCTACATTTAAGCTAATCCACCCTGGATGAGCTAAGCCGATTATTATATCTTGCATGAAGAGCACTGTCAAAACCAACGAATTAAGCCAAATTTTGGCCCCAATTGCCTTAGATTTCAAGGCCTTAGACGAGGTTATTCGCCTGCGTTTAGCCTCAAAAGTTGCCTTAATTGATCAAATCTCCTCCTACATCATCAAGGCGGGTGGAAAACGGGTTAGGCCTGCTCTCTTGCTCTTGGTCAGCAAGGCTTTAGCCAATGGCGCAGTAAGTCCGCATGCCTTAGAACTAGCCGCGGTAGTGGAATTTATCCACACAGCCACTCTACTGCATGATGATGTTGTCGATGAATCCACCCTGAGAAGGGGTCGAGAAACCGCCAATGCTGCTTTTGGTAATGCCGCGAGCGTGCTGGTGGGCGATTTTCTGTATTCAAGAGCCTTTCAGATGATGGTGGGCCCCAATGACCTGCGAGTCATGGAAATCCTGTCCAATGCCACTAATACGATAGCCGAAGGAGAGGTTTTGCAACTCCTCAATATGAACGACCCTGAGGTGGATGAAGAAAGCTATCTACGGGTCATTCGCTATAAAACCGCAAAATTATTTGAAGCATCCACAGAGCTTGGGGCGATTTTGTCGGGTGCTAATGACAAACAAAGAGAGCAGTCAGCTGCCTTTGGTCGCCATATTGGTACTGCTTTCCAGCTAATGGATGACTTGCTGGATTACACCGCAGACGCATCTCAAATGGGAAAAAATGCTGGTGATGATTTAAGAGAAGGCAAACCTACGTTGCCGCTCATTTATCTCCTTGAAAACGGTAGCACCGAAGAGCGCTTACTGGTTCGTGCAGCAATTGAACAAAATCAAGATTTGCCGGATGATGTTTTCCAACAGATTCTGAGTGCGGTTCAAAATTCTGGAGCCCTGGATTACACCCAAGCTGCCGCGAAGCGCGAAGTTGATCTGGCACTCGAATGCCTTAAAGAGTTTCCTCAAAATGAAGCGACAACAGCGCTACATGCCTTGAGTACATACTCCTTGTCTAGGCAGACCTAAGCGCCAACACTTTTCATTCTGATATCACGCGCTGTAATACGCGCCTTTTCCGCTTCATCACGCAAACGTGTAATTTCCTCAGCACTCAGACGCTCTAGATTGGAATAGTCTAATTTCCAAGAAGCGTCGGAATCCCAGACTAAGGGTGACTGCACCGTTGTACGTGCGCTTGGAGCGCTTTCTAGCAAACGCAGCGCTAATTCAAAATTCGAATCTTGAGATGGCTCATTATCAGGGAGCGCTGCAGCATTGCCCAGCGGAAAGTCACTAAAGAGCAAACGTGGTACACCGCAATACTCCACAATATCTTTCGCCGCGCCCATGATGACTGTGGGGATACCAGCCTCCTCCAAATAACGCGCCAATAAGCTTTGACTTTGGTGACAAATCGGGCAATTTGGAATTAATACAGCAAGGTCAACGTGATCTGCGCGCATCTTGCTCAGAATGAAGGGTGCATCAATTTCCAGAGTATGGCGCTGGCTGCGATTGGTTGGCAAACCGTAAAAATGCTGAGATAGGGATTGAATGCGCCCCTTTGCAACAGCCCGTTTCGCTGCACTAATTGGAAACCAACAATTACTGTCCTGCATATTGGCATTGAGCCTATCAACACCGACATGGGCAATACGTAAGTCTATATTCTCATCAATCGAGCATACATAGGGGTCATAAAACTTAGCGGCAGCGTTATAAGGTGCACCAGGTCCTTGTGGGCCCTTACTGGCATCAAAGGGTACGGCAGTAGTCACTAAACCGAGGGTTGATTGACTAAGAGATTTTTGCAAGGGAGTAAAAGGCACACCAAGGTAATGCGCCCAAACATAAGGTGTTTCATACCCCAAACCAAGATAGTAATTACGGGTACGTTCAATATAGCGAACTGATTGATCTAATTCAGGCGCAAAAAGTAATTCAGAATGCTTAACCATCAATCCATCCCTGTAAGATATTGCTTATAAATATTAACCGTCAGGAGGATTTATTATGGCTCAATGGCTCAGGTTTCAACATCAAGGCAAGACCGGCTTAGGACAAGTACAAGGTGATCAGGTTGCCGTGCACACCGGTGATCTATTTAATAAGCCGCAAGCTACTGGCGAGACATTAAAACTATCTGATGTCACTCTCGATATCCCCTGCACCCCATCTAAGATGGTTGCTATGGTGGATAACTTTCATGCACTAGTTACCAAGCTTGAGCATGCCGTGCCAGCAGAGCCCTTGTATTTTCTGAAAGGCAATAATTCTTTCTTGGCAGCCAATCAAGTGATTCGCACTCCCAAGTCTTACTCTGGAAAAGTGGTTTATGAGGGTGAACTGGGCATTGTCATCGGTAAAGCCTGTCATGAAGTAGATGAGGCTCAAGCAGCTCATGCTATTTTTGGTTACACCTGCATTAACGATGTCACTGCAATCGAAATTTTGAATCGCGATCCCGGCTACGCACAGTGGACACGCTCAAAGAGTTTCAATACCTTTGGGGTCTTCGGCCCATACATCACTACTGATGTAGATCCAAGTAAGTTAACAATCAAAACCATTTTGAATGATCAAGAGCGTCAGAACTACCCTATCGCAGATATGATTTTTGCGCCTGCAAAATTGGTTAGCTTGATTTCTCAAGACGTCCCACTGCAGGCTGGCGACATCATCGCCTGTGGTACCTCTGTTGGTGTTGGCTCAATGAAGCCTGGTAGCAATGTCAGCATCATTATTGATGGTGTTGGACGCCTAGATAATCGCTTCGAATAGCCTATCAAAGCTGTTGTTCTAAAACTAAAATCTCAAAACAAAAACCCTCACCATGTTTCATGGTGAGGGTTTTTTAATGTCCTACTAATTTAGAGATTAAATCTAAATACTTCTATATATTTTAGTAACCAGAGACAGATGGTAATGCCAAGCTGCCTTTAGAGGCTTGGACATTCTCATCAAGGTACTTTGTTAAAGCAAAGACTGTATTGAGGCATGGTGTTGGTATTTTGGTAATCTGGCCAAGCTCAATTACAGAACCTAACAAAGCATCAATCTCCAAACTACGGCCTGCTTCCAAGTCCTGCAACATAGAGGTCTTATGTTTGCCAACTTTTTCTGCACCAGCAATACGACGTTCAATGTCCACACGAAAAGTAACACCCAACTTCTCAGCAATAGTTTGTGCTTCAGCCATCATATTGCGAGCCAACTCTTTAGTAAGTGGATATTGGCAAATGCCTTCCAATGTTCCATGAGTCAGAGAGCTGATGGGATTAAAAGTCATGTTGCCCCACAATTTCAACCAAATCTCAGAGCGAATATCTTCCAAGATAGGTGACTTGAATCCAGCTGCCGACATCATTTCAGATACCTTCTGAATACGCTCGGTCTGATTACCGTCCAACTCGCCTAAAGGAAAGCGATTGCCTTCAACGTGACGAATCACACCTGGAGCTTGTGTAAAGGTTGCTGGATACACTACGCAACCAATGATGTTATTGGGATTGATTGCATTCTTGGCAACACCACCCGCATCAACCGTCTCAACAGAGTGATCCTGATAGTCGCCACCCAACTTCTGGAAATACCACCAAGGAATTCCGTTTTGCATCGGAATTAAGATTGTTTCTGGGCCCATGATTGCAGCAAGATCTTCAATGACTGGCTCAACCTGGTGGGCTTTCACCGCCAAAATCACCACGTCTGGTGTTTCGGCATCCCGAATTTTTTCAACTGCTTTTACCTGCGCTACTAAAGGCTCAGGTTGGTCGTCCATAATTAATGCAAGGCCGCGCTCTTTGATTGCAGCCAAGGTGGCGCCACGCGCGACTACCGTAACGTCATTACCGGCTCGTGCCAACATGACAGCAAGATAGCCGCCAATCGCACCCCCTCCACCGATCACACAGATTTTCATAGGAACTCCATAAAGATAAGAAATTTTGAATTGATCTCATATTAGAGGAGAACATTTAGGGGTGCAATAAAATAATGAGGTCCTACTTATCCAATGCTTCTGAGCTTGATATTGACCTTGGTCTTACCATTAATCCACCCAATAGCATGCCGATAATGCTGGCCAAAAGGCCAGCCAATTGAGGGGGTAGGATTGCTGTCGGAGCAATGATTTCGCAGCCAATCCACGTCACTAACCCCCCTAAAACAGCCAATAAGCCACCCAAAGAATTTGCTCTTGACCAATACACGCCAAATGCCAGTGGCACAAAAGCTGCTACTAGCGTGACCTTGTAGGCATTTTCAACCATCTTAAAAATAGACAGCTCTGAATTAATCGCAAAAAAGGTTACTGCCACCGTGAAGCATAGAACGGTGATTCGCATAATCTTCAGTAAGTCTTGATCAGATAAATGCTTAAAAAACCCTCGCACAATATTTTCAGCGAAAGTGACAGAGGGCGCTAACAAAGTGGCACTGGCACAACTCTTAATTGCCGACAGTAAGGCACCGAAAAACATCACCTGCGCAATCAATGGAGCATGATTCAAGATCAGCTTAGGCAAAATCATTTGTGGGTCAGTGTCTATGTACTGCTTTACCAAAGTAGGGCTAATGATGGTTGCTGAATAGGCCAGGTATAGCGGCACAAAAGCAAATACGAAATACAAGACTCCACCCAATAATGCTGCCTGAACTGCAATATTGACGTTCTTAGAGGAGGTAATCCGCTGAAAGACATCTTGCTGGGGAATGGAACCCAACATCATGGTGCACAAAGCCGCAGTAAAACCCAGAATGGAAGCAAGGTTCATATCAGGCCAAAAATTAGAAAATTGACCTGCTGCAAGTGCATGATCAAAAACTATACCCATCCCGCCCGCTTGGGTTGTCATCTCCCCACCAATGTAGAGCATGCCCACCACAATGATGATCATTTGAATGAAATCGGTTATGGCTACCGACCACATGCCGCCAAACAATGTATAAATCAGCACACTCCCAGCACCAATCAACATACCAGCCGTTTGCGTGATACTGCCGTCGGAAACTACATTAAAGACCAAGCCGAGGGCTTTAATTTGAGCTGAAACCCAGCCTAAATAAGAAACCACAATACAAAGGGTAACCAGCACCTCAACGGTACGACCGTATTTCTCCCTAAAGAAATCACCGATAGTGAGCATTCGACGGTTATAGAGGTGACGAGCAAAAAACAGGCCAACTAATATGAGGCATAAAGATGAGCCAAAGGGGTCAGATACGATTCCTCCTAAACCCTCCTTTAGGAAGGTTGCAGGAATACCTAAAACCGCCTCTGAGCCAAACCAAGTAGCAAATACGGTTGCAGTAACAATAGGCAAAGGAAGGCTATGACCTGCCGCAGCAAAGTCAGCAGTGTTTTTGACTCGTAGCGCAGCCCATAGGCCAATGCCTACAGAAACCACCCAATAGATGATGACAAACCAAATCAACATCGCCTAATTTCTCCTTCTGGAATTTGCACAAATTATATGGCTTTGTTACTTATGTCATTTAAGCAACTAGAGCTAAATTTGGGCATGCTGGTCTGACATAATTCAGGGGTGAATTCAGCCATCCACCTTACAGAGAACCTCAATAGCGATTTAGCCTATCAAAAGGCGATTTTAGGTTCTGTATCGCGTACTTTTGCGCTCACAATCCCTCTATTGCCACCAGCAATTGAAGTAGTGGTCGGCAACACCTATTTACTGTGTCGTATTGTCGACACCATCGAGGATGCGGCTGAACTCAATCCAGCAGAAAAGCAGCGCTTATCTAAGCTATTTTTAGAGGCAACGTTAGGAACTATTCCAGTAGCATCATTTGTAAGCCCCTGCCTAGATGCCTTAAGGGGCTATTCCAATGTTGATGAGCTTGATTTGATCGCGCATACCCCTACTGTTCTTCGCATTTTGCACACTTTCCCAGATAGGGATCAAGCTGCCATTAATCGCTGTGTTTCGATTATGTCTGATGGTATGTCCCATTTTCATAATCGACAAACGCAAGCGGGACTAAAAGATCTCGCAGAATTTGAAAAGTATTGCTATGTAGTAGCCGGCGTAGTGGGAGAGTTGCTCACAGACATCTTTAGCCATTATTCCCCTGAGTTTGCAAAACGCATTCAAGGTCATGAGCAGTTAGCCATCGCTTTTGGTCAAGCCTTACAAATGACTAATATTCTGAAAGACTCACCGGAGGACCATGCACGTGGAGTCTCCTGGAAGCCAGCGAAGATGAGCCAAGCAGAGCTTCTAAAGATTGCCCACAAAAAACTTCAAGACTCAATGAGCTACATTATTTTGCTTCCGGAAAATGAAATAGGTATGAGACGCTTCTGCTTTCTAGCCTTTGGGCTTGCCGTCATGACGCTTGAAAAAATTGCTAGTAGAGAAGAATTTAGCAATCGGTCTGAGATGAAGCTTTCTAGAAATTCCGTTTGGATTTTCTATGCCTTCACGAAGATTGCGGCCGGGAATACATTCTTGATGAAATCCTTCTTTTCTGCAGCATCTAAGCAACTCAGAAAACTCTCGGCAAGGAATTATTAGAGCGCACCCTCATGCTTTAAGAGCCAAATTTTGATCTGGCGATAAAAACCTGGGCTATCTTCCTTCATAAAACCCCCAAGACCTTGTGCAGAAACTACTCTATGGCACGGGGTCACCAACGGGTAAGGATTGGCTCCGCAAGCAGTCCCAACGGCACGAGGTCCGCTTTTAATCTTTTTTGCAATCTCACCATAGGTGATTGTCTTTCCCGCCTCAATGCCTAGAGTGGTATTCCAGACTTTTTGCTGGTGGGCTGTTCCAGCAGGCTTGAGCGGAACATCAAATGTTGATGAAGCGTCATTAAAGTATTGGGCACACTGTTTTGAGAAAGTTTTTGCTAACGCATTTCCTGGAGGAATCAAGGCAACATCTGGCGGCAGATAATCGATTTTTGAGATCATCAAACTCCCGTCCACTAGCTCTGTTTGCACGCCTAGACGCCCAAAGGGGGTGGATATCACGCAATACTCAGCTGATTTAAGAGTGGGCATGCGGAAGATTCTGACACAGATTGAGGGATAAATTCATACAGGATTCCGATAAAGCTATAGCTAGTGAAATGGCACTTTGCTATATTGATTGTTCCTTATTCTTTGCAGGTATAGCTGATGGACACTTTTTTTGATGAATGGCCTTTTATTAGCCAAGTCGCATTAGTCCTATTTTTACTCGCACTATCCGGCTTATTTTCTATGGCCGAAACCAGCATGCTTTCATCCAATCGTCATCGTCTTCGGGCGATGGCTCATGGCGGTAACGCTGGAGCTGCGCTTGCCGAACGACTATTAAAGCGGATGGATTCACTACTTTCAGTATTGCTGATATCCAATAATCTCATCAATACCATCCTACCAATCTTAGTTACCGGCATTGCTTTACATATTTTTGGCGATAGCGGCCTAGTGTTATCAATTGCTACATTGGTTGTTGCACTACTCATCATTATTTTTAGCGAGATCACCCCGAAAGTGATCGGTGCAGCCTTTCCAGAGAAAATTGCGAGCAATGTTGGCTGGTTCATTCTCCCTCTTACCTATGTACTTAAGCCGCTACTCTGGTTTATTAATAGCTTCGTATCAAGGTTGATGAAGGTCTCAGGATTACAAGCGTCGACTGATAACGGGGTGATGAGCAAAGAAGAATTGCGTAGCTTAGTTTTGGAATCTAATCGCTTTGTTTCTACGCATCATCGCAATATCTTGTTAAATCTTTTCAATCTTGAAAATATTTTGGTTGATGATGTGATGACGCCGCGCTCTAAGATCGAAGTGCTAGATCTCTCTCGGCCTATTGACGAGGTAATCGAACAATTAGAAACCTGTTATCACAATAAACTTCCAGTATGTGATGGCGACTCTGAGCGCATTGTTGGAATTCTGTCTGTGAAAAAAACACTCTCATTACTAGGCAATGCAGAGCTTCTTCATGAAGACTTCAGATCTCTACTCAATGAGCCCTACTTCATTCCTAGTGGGACACCCGTTCTTCAGCAAATGCAATTCTTTCAAGATAACCAACAGCGATTAAGCTTAGTAGTAAATGAATATGGCGAAGTCCTTGGTTTAGTCACTTTTGAAGATATCGTTGAAGAACTTATCGGCGAGTTCACCACTTCATTCTCCAATCTTTCTAACGATCCTCATTGGCTAGCTGATGGCACTTACCTTGCTAGCGGTACCGCCTCATTACGAGATTTAAATCGCCTTCTGAAATTGGATCTCCCGCTTGATGGGCCGCGCACCTTAAATGGCCTGATCCTAGAAAAGCTCGAAGCAATTCCTGATTACGATGTCAGCATTCGAATTGCTGGCGTAGTGATGGAAATCGTACAGTTTGATGAGCATGGCGTAAAAACAGTGAAGCTATATCAACCCCTTTCTCAACCGAATCAAGATTGAGTGAATTACTGCATGACTCTCACATTATTCGGACCTGGCATGATATTACTGTTGATGCATTAAATCATCGGGCTACGGATATTCATATTGAGGCGAGATCTCAAGAAACAATAATACGCACGAGAATTGATGGCCTTCTCACCTTACAAAACCAATACCCCATTGATTTTCATGAGCGTCTAATTACGCGCATCAAAGTATTGGCGCGTCTTGATATTGCAGAAAAACGTTTACCTCAAGATGGTCGCCTTGTGATTGGCTACGACTTTAGTCACCCCAACATTGATTGCCGAGTATCCATTCTTCCCACATTGCATGGTGAAAAAGCGGTAGTACGTATTTTGCCTAGCCGCCTAGAAGAGTTGGTGCTAGATCAAATTGGCCTACTACCAGAGCAACTGGAAATGGTTAAAGAAGCTATTCGTCAGACCAATGGATTAATTCTGGTAACGGGACCTACCGGGAGCGGTAAGACGCGAACCTTATACAGCTGCTTGAGCTCATTGAATCAAGTGCAACGCAATATTTGTTCAGTCGAAGATCCAATTGAAATCCGGCTGCCCGGGATAAATCAAGTGGCTTATCACCCAAAATCAGGCTTAGATTTTCCAACCATTATTCGCGCACTCTTGCGACAAGATCCGGACGTCATCATGATTGGTGAAATACGGGATTCTGCAACTGCGCAGCTGGCCATTCAAGCAGCACAAACAGGACATTTGGTTTTAAGCACCCTTCATACACGTAATGCCATTGGCGCTTTAAGCCGACTCAAAAACCTCGGGGTAGATCAAGAATCTATTGAATCTTGTCTTCGTTGCGTCAGCTCTCAAAAGTTAATTCGTAAACGCTGTAATCAATGCAATCCTATTCTAAGTAAAGGGAACTGCAAGCTTTGCAAGGGGTCAGGCTATTTCGGGCGCATTGGCGTCCATGAGGTTTTGGGAAGTAAACAGTTATTTGAATCAGCTCAAGCGTTAGATATCTACTCTGCAGGAATACATTTGCTTGATTCTGGATTAATAGATCAGATATCGCTAGATGCCGAGCTTGGCACTTGGCATTAGCCTAAATGCTTTTTAAAAGAAAGCTCAGCAAGTCTGAGCAGCTACATTTTGCGCAACAGATGCTCGTTCTTCTTCAAGCTGGCCTTCCCTTACTCAATGCTATCCAGCTATTAATTCAGTCTGCACCAAAATCCTGGCAGGCTTGGTTAGAGGATGTTCGTGAACTGCTTCAAAAAGGTAATAGTTTTTCTTTTTGTCTAAGTGCGCAAGATGGAAAATTCTCCCCAGAGTTTTCTAACCTTATTAGAGTAAGCGAGAGAACGGGCGATCTGGGCTTGGCGCTACGCACAATTTCACAACAACTGGATGCCCAGATTGAGTTACGAAGAAAAATCCAGCAGTCACTAACGTACCCCATTATTACTTTAGCGACATCTTTTTTGCTTGTCTTGGTCATGATGATCTGGGTTGTGCCCGTATTTAAGGAAGTCTTTGGACATTTTCAGGCTGAACTACCAGCGCCAACCAGAATCCTCATCTTTATTTCTACAGGCATCCAAAATTACTTTATAGGAATATTGCTTAGCATTCTCTTAGCAGCCACAGGCTTTCTCTATCTCTGGCTCAAATCAATCTCACTCCAAAAATATTGTGACGCACTCTTATTGCGCATTCCATTTTTTGGTAATCTATTTAGGCTAGCAATTTTGAGTCACTGGTGTCGTACCTTAGGTCATTTATTGGAAACAGGTTTGCCGCTCCCAGATGCTCTAAGAGTTACCGCACAATCTTCCAATCACTGGGTGAGTCATGACTTTAGTGCGGAGATATTTAAACACCTTACTCGTGGCTGGCCATTGGGAGAATCGCTTAAACGAGCAGATCCTAAATCACGACTTCTTGACGTAGAAACTTTGCTACTCCTTCACGTTGGCACTGAAAGCGGTGCATTGGCTGAAATGTTAAATAAGTGCGCCACCACTCTGGGCTCTCAACTAAGTAGCCGACTCAATACACTCAGTCAAAGTTTAGAACCAGCATTAATTCTTTTTGTTGGTGCCATTATTGGAAGCCTAGTCATAATCCTATATCTACCCATCTTTAATTTAGGACAAATCGTTTAGTGGATTCCATAGCAAGCATCTGGATAATTCAATCTCTTTTGATACTGGCTTTACTGTATTTAGCCCACATCGATTGGCGCACCATGCGCCTACCGAATGCAATCACTATCCCCTTGATCACTTTAGGTATTGCTTTTAACGCATTCTCAGACTTGCGCTTTACCAACCCAAGCTCGGCATTTATTGGAGCATTTCTAGGGTATGGTTTGCTATGGATATTGAATACCGGCTATCGTCTCCTGAAAAACCGAGATGGTATTGGTATGGGAGATGCCAAACTCTTGGCCGCACTAGGTGCCTGGTTAGGCTGGAGTACCTTGCCTAGCATCCTCCTGATAGCTTCCGTTACAGGGATGCTGGGTGGCATCATTTGGCTCAAATTGCGTAGGCATCATTTACGGGAAGCATTTCCTTTTGGCCCCTTTTTAGCTATTGCTGGCATCATTGAGTTGTTATGGCCTCAACTCATTCAAACTTTGATTCTGCCCAAACTGATCTAAAAGCCTTGAAGGGGAAAATTCCTCTTATTGGCTTAACAGGTGGCATTGGATCTGGAAAAACTGCAGTTAGTGCCCTGCTGGGCGGGTATGGGGCTGGCATTATTGATACAGATAAGATCTCACATCAAATCACTGCCCCGGGCGGAGAAGCCATTCCACTGATTACCGAGGCCTTTGGTGCTGACTTCATTGATACTCACGGCGCTCTTAATCGACCCAAAATGCGGGCTGTAGTCTTCGATGATCCTAGCGCCCGTCAGGCTTTAGAGCGCATCACACACCCCTTGATTCAAGAGGAAACTATCAAGCAAGCCCTTGAACTAGCCAAGTCTGGAGTACCTTACCTTGTTTTTGTGGTTCCCCTGCTCATTGAATCTGGGTTTTGGACCAAGCTCATTGACTATCTTGTGGTGGTGGATTGCCCAGAAGAAATCCAAATCCAACGAGTGATGCACCGCAACAATATGACACGCTCAGAGGTGGAAAAGATTCTCAACGCGCAAACTAGCCGAAATGCTCGTTTAACTCCAGCTAATGCTGTAATTGAAAATCAAGGTAGCTTGGATGAGCTCAAACCAGCGGTTTTAAAACTGCATCAACAATTACTCAAAATTTTAGAAGAACCCTTAAGTTCGTCATAGAATATAGGCTTGTGATTGTCTACGAATATCCCTTCAATGAATTAGTTCGAAGCATGCTTCGGCTGGAGTATTTGTTTGCCCGCTTTAACCACTTCCTCCGATCAGATGACCCCGAGCTACATCACAATGCGATTGCAATGTTGTTTGACTTGGGTGATATTGGTTCTAGAGGTGATATTAAATCCCTGTTACTAAAAGAATTTGAGCGCCAAAGATATGCCTTAAATGGCTTAAAGTCCTCCCAAAAGGTAGACCAAGAAGCGCTTACGCAGACGCTGTCTGAAATCGACAAAGCTGCGCAAAACATTAATCAGTCTGTCGGTAAGCCCAATGCTGCAATTACCGAGAGTGAGTGGCTTAACGCTATTCGGACTCGGCTAAATATTCCTGGTGGAACAAGTCCAATTGATTTGCCTAGCTACCATGCCTGGAAAAATACTTCTTCGACTCAACGTAGAGAGATGTTAGAAAAATATGTTGCACCCCTTTTACCCTGGCATGAAGCTTGCCAAATTTTCTTAAGGCTACTTCGTCAATCTGGTGAGGCTAAAGATGTTGTGGCACATCAAGGTGCTTACCAGCAGGCACCATCAGGCAAGGTATATCAATTAATGCGCATTGCTGTTGAAGATGACACCCTCTTCTCAGAAATCAGTGCCAATAAATATCTGCTTTCAATTCGCTTTTTGAAGATCGATCAAGATAAAAAGCCGCAGACTATAAATAAGGATGTGCCTTTTAGGCTAACTCTCTGCCAGCTCTAAATCTTTAAATGTTTAAGCTTTTCTAGCATGGGCCATGCAGCTGGTAATAAGGGCTCTACCGTCGGAAGCGCATCTCCAAGTATCTGCCAAGAGAGCGCCTGACCTTCACAACCTGTGGGTACACCAGTCCATTTTCGAATGATGCTGACATGCAAGCGTACATAAGCATGTGGGTAGTCATGCTCCAAGATAATCAGCTCTTCGCTAGACTCAATGTCTATTCCAAGCTCTTCTTGTAATTCACGTTTTAGTGCTGCGAATACGGATTCACCGGCCTCAATTTTTCCACCCGGCACTTCCCAATAGCCAGCATAAGGTTTGCCCTCTGGACGCTGACCCATAAGAAAGCGACCTTCCGCATCCAACAGAATTCCAGCGGCAACTTCCGTCACGGGGCGATTACTATTACTCATGCATCATCAGTAATTAAGCGGCATGTGAACCAGCCCAGTGCTTAGCAAACTGCCAAGCCACACGACCAGACCGCGAACCACGCTCTAAAGCCCAGACCAATGCCTCAGCTCTAGCACCCTCAATCTGCGCATCACTCAAACCAAAATGGCGTAACCAATGGGCAACAATTTCTAGATACTCATCTTGTTTTGGTGGATAGAAAGAAAGCCATAAGCCAAAACGCTCTGATAAAGAAATTTTTTCCTCTACGACTTCACCAGGGTGAATTTCTCCATCATCACCATGAACATAACCCTCGTTGTCCTTCATATATTCAGGTAAGAGATGGCGTCGGTTAGAGGTGGCATAAATCAAAATATTGTCTACCTGAGCTGATACAGAGCCATCCAAAGCCGACTTCATCGCCTTATAACCAGATTCACCATCCTCAAATGAAAGGTCATCACAAAAAATAATGAACCGCTCTGGCCGATCAGCCAATAAATCTGTGATGTCAGCCAAATCAGCCAGATGCTCTTTTTCAACTTCAACTAAGCGCAAGCCTTGGGTAGCAAACTCATGTAAGCTGGCTTTGATGAGCGACGACTTTCCAGTCCCACGTGCGCCCGTTAACAAAATATTATTAGCTGGCTTCTTCTGAATAAAATTTTTCGTGTTGTCACGAATTGCATCACGTTGACGATCGATATTTTTTAGATCTTCAAAGGAGATATCAGCAACATGCTTTACTGGCTGCAAAAATCCAATGCTTCCAAAGATGCTATCACGACGACGCCATCTAAAAGCAGTTGAAGATTTCCACTGCTCTTCAGTCAATGCTTTAGGCAGAAACGTTTCAAGATGACTTAAGAGTTGCTCTAATTTTTCATTCATGTAACGAATTCCTATGAGCGGTAATCAGCATTAATGGAAACGTAGTCATGCGATAGATCACAAGTCCACATTGTCTGCTGGGCCAATCCGCGACCTAGATTAATCTTGATAGTAATTTCTGGCGCCTGCATTACTCTCTGACCATCGACCTCTTGGTAATCAGGATTGCGGCCACCATTCTTGGCAACCCACACATCTCCAAGCCACATTTGTACTTGGTTTACATCAAGATCAGTAATGCCAGCGTAGCCAATCGCAGCAAGAATACGGCCTAAGTTAGGGTCACTCGCAAAGAAAGCTGTCTTTACTAAAGGTGAGTGGGCGATTGCCTCTGCTACTAAACGACACTCCTCTTCAGTCTTGCCGCCTTGCACATCAATCGTAATAAATTTTGTTGCTCCCTCACCATCTCGCACAATCATTTGAGCAAGCTTACGTGCGAGATCAATTAACGCAGTCCGAACTACGCCATAACTAACATCATCTGCTGATTTAATCTGCACGGCTGATTGGCCAGTTGCCATGATGATGAATGAGTCATTTGTCGAAGTATCACCATCAATCGTAATGGCGTTAAATGATTGATCGGCAACCTCTTGAGTCAAGGCATCAAGTAGGCCCTGTGCAAAACCAGCATCAGTTGTGATGAATCCCAACATGGTTGCCATATTAGGGTGAATCATTCCTGCGCCCTTACAGATACCAGTAATAGTCACGGGCCCAGCTGGAGTCTGCACTATCACTGATGTCGCCTTAGGCTGCGTATCCGTTGTCATGATAGCTTCTGCCGCATCAAGCCAATGGTCTTCGCCTAGATTGGCGACTGCCTTAGGCAATCCAGCAATCAACCTATTAATTGGCAACGGCTCAAGAATCACACCCGTTGAAAACGGAAGAATTTGCTCTGGATTAATCTTGAGCTCTTTGGCTAACTCAGTACAAGTTGCTAAAGCATCTTGCATGCCTCGCTCACCAGTACCTGCATTGGCATTACCGGTATTGACCACCAAAGCGCGAATCTCGCCTTTAGAACCATCTAAAGCCAAATGCTCTCGGCAAACCTGAACCGGCGCAGCGCAGAAACGATTTAAGGTAAAAACACCGGCAACTTGTGAGCCAGGGACTAAGGTCATCACCAATAAATCCTTGCGATTGGCTTTTTTGATTCCAGCTTCAGCGATGCCCATCTGAAAACCTTTGACAGGCTTTAGTTGGTCTTTTTGGGGGAGTGGTAAGTTAACTGTCATATAAGAATCTGAGGCAAAGGGTGTTGAAAGGAATAGCGTTATCCGCCACCTCTTCGAGTATAAAGATCAAAGCGACCCAAGATGGATTCAATCTGCCCAGCAGAAAAGGATTCATCAAAAGTTATCACGAGCTCAAGGACTGGAATCATTAAAAGAGCAATCTTGCGACTTTTTAAGTTTGTCCCATCCATCCTAATCCGAGGAGGCTCCGCGATAAGGAGTCTTTGATTATCAAGCGTGAGTGAAGTTTCTGGATATAAATCTCCCAAGGCTTCAGGAAGCCAGCGCAGCAAATCCTCTGGAGTACACCCCATTTCACGCCTTGCCTCAAAAACACCACCGCCAGACAAGGAGTTAGCCGCCTGCTACTGGAGGGCAAATTGCGAGGGCATCGTTTTCTTTGAGAACATAAGAAAAACGCTGATCTGGGTTTACATAAACCCCATTTACCATAACCAAGTGGGCAGATTTACTAGGAATTTTATAGAACTCAATCATGTCGCCGATAGTGCTGCCTTCGGGAACCACGATATCTGCCTCAATTCCATTCTTTTTGGAGGGTGGTAAATAACTTGCCAAACTGGCAAACAACTTCAAGGTAATTTGCATGGGTAAAGCTTAATTCATCCAGGTCGATTGTGCTTGCCCTTTTGCCAAGTAAGCTTCCATTGCTTGCGTTGGATCACGCAATAAATGTGACTTCCATTCACCCAGTCGGGTCTTAGATTGAATGAGACCTCGTAACACTCCTATGTGATCCGTACTCCCTACACAAGTAGCGCCAATCAAGACATCGTCTAAAAACTCTAAACGAAGATACTTGAAATGGTCGCGATCAACAATTTCTACATGATCGCCATCTTTTGCACCAGCCCATAATCCAAATGAGGATGAAATTAACCCTAGCGTATCTAGCACATTGATTTGTAAAGCTCCAAGGCTTTGGGCGCCTCCGCCAGTCATTGCAATACCTGCAATTCGCGCTTGATCTGCTGCATTAGGCTGAATTGCATTGACAATTCTATTCCCAGTAGAAAAATCAATTCCCTCAGCAACATCACCCGCGGCATAAATATCAGGATGTGATGTTTGCATATGCTCATTTACTAGAACGCCAGTATTAATCTCGAGCCCTGATTTTTTTAGGCATTCAATATTTGGCCTTACTCCCGTTGCAGAGATGACAAGATCGACCTCAAGGACTTTGCCATTCGAGAGCTTAACGCTCAGAGCAGAACCGGATGAACTGATTTCTTCAACTCGAGTCCTTGTAAACACTTCAATACCTTTAGATTGAACCCAATCTTTAATCATGCCGCCAGCAAGCTCGGTCATCATTCTGGGCGCCATTCGGTCACCCATTTCTACTACTGTCAGCTGCACCTCTCGCCTAGCTAAGGCCTCTAAAATAATACATCCAATAAAACCTGCGCCCATCTGCAGCACGCGGATTCCTGGCCTAGCGATAGATGCAATAGACCGAGCATCCTCCATCGTCCAACAGGTATGTACTCCCGGTAATTGAATTCCTGGAATAGGCGGCTGGACAGGGATAGAGCCTGTTGCAATCAGCAGCTTATCGAAAGCAATTCGAGCTCCTCCCTGAAGGAATAGCTCCTTAGCCTTGCAATCTACAGCATCAACACGACCATTTAACTGCTCAATCTTTAACTTATCAAAGTGCTGAGGATCTTTACGCAAGTAAGTTCCTGACTCTTGGATGTTTCCCATTAATAAATAGGGAATTGCCATCCGCGAATAGGGTGGCACATCTTCAGAACCAATCATGACAATTTGATCAAAGGGTGCGCGCTTACGAATAGTCTCTGCGGCAATCACCCCCGCAGGACCATTACCTAATATAAGGTGCTTCATCTAAAGATTCTTACAGACCAAGACGCTTAAGCGTTTCTGCACTTGGACGACCCTCAGGATCCCAGCCTCGGATCTTATAGTACTCAGGCAGCATCTTATCTAAACCACTCACAGTGCCCTTGCCTGGGCCAGTTTTTGCAGCCTCCGTCATTAAGCGCTTCGGCAATCTATCGTCCTTACTGGTGAAACCTGCACGGTTATTAAAGTCACGCTCCATATTCCAGATACGCTCACCAATCGTAGTCAAATTCTCTACCGTAAACTCGTCTCCACATGCAGCCTGCAATTGTGGCGCCACATCAGCAAGCGTCCAAGCAAAGCTCGTGAAAATACAAATTCCCGCCGAATCAAAGGCAGCAGTCGCATCTTGAAATGCTTTCACCAACTCTGGCTTGCCTTGCGTATCTGCTGGTTCAGTCTTTACTGGAATACCCAAAACCTCAGAAGCAATCGTGTAGCCGCGTAAGTGACATGCGCCTCGGTTTGAAGTTGCATACGCCAAGCCAATACCCTGAATCACGCGCCCATCATAAGCAGGAAACTCTTGACCTTTGACGCTCATAGAGAGGTCGGGCTGTCCGTATTTTTTGGTCAAACGTGCAGAACCAAGTCCAAGCTCTTTTCCGAAGCCAACACCATTTGCAGTAATTTCTGCGAAATAACAGAGTGCTTTAGCAGAACCAAACGGAGCTTCAATACCAAGCTGCTCTTTAGTTAAAACACCCATCTCATACATTTCCATCACAGCGCCCACAGTTGCACCAAAAGAAATAGGATCAAAGCCATCTTCATTGCACAACATGTTGGCAAACTGGAGAGCCTCTAAATCGTTGACGCCATTTGCGGCGCCTAAAGCCCATGCAGCCTCATACTCCAAACCACCCGAGGCATTCATATACTGTGGTTTATTTTCAATTGAGAAATGCGTGTCGTCAATTTTTGAGATACGACCACAAGCTATCGTGCATGCAAAACAGGCTTGATTGGTAACTAGATGGGCTTTCCCATCAGTTGCACGTGGCGTCGCCATTGCTTCTGCAGAAATATCTTTAGCTCCATCAAACTGAACATCCTGGTGATTGCGGGTGGGTAACGCACCAACCTCATTAATCACATTCATCAATACTTGAGTGCCGTAGGTTGGTAAACCTTCTCCAGTTACAGCATTTCCAGCCAATACCGCCTTACCAGCGCGGGTTGCCTCCATAAAGGCTTTAGGATTCTTAATATTGCCAACGCCTTTTGTGCCTCGAACTGCAACTGCTTTTAAGTTTTTACTTCCCATCACTGCGCCTACACCAGAGCGTCCAGCTGCACGATGTAAGTCATTCACAATTGCAGCGTAAAGAACTTCATTTTCACCAGCACGTCCAATACAAGAGACTCTAATTTGAGGGTCTTGATGTTTAGTCTTAATTGCGGGCTCTGTTTCCCAAACAGTTTTACCCCACAAATCCGAGGCATCGATCAACTCTGCTTTGTCGTTCTCAATAAAAAGATAAACCGGCTTGGGTGATTTACCTTCAACAATCACCATATCCCAGCCTGCCATTTTCAGCTCTGCACCCCAGTACCCACCAGAGTTAGAGCAGGCAATGGCGCCGGTCAACGGGCCCTTAGTCACCACGGTGTAGCGACCACCAGTCGATGCCATCGTTCCAGTCAGCGGGCCAGTTGCCCAAATCATTTTGTTTTCAGCGGATAGTGGATCAACCTTAGGATCCAACTCTTCAACCAAATACTTCGAAGCCAACCCTCGAGAGCCTAAATATTCTTTAGCCCACTTCATATTGATTGGTTCTGAGACACAAGTGCCTGCAGTTAGATTAACGCGTAGTAATTTTCCAGCCCATGACATGATCGTTTTCCTATGCTTATTTAGTTGGAGCTATTTTGATTGCCGAGCTTATCTGCCCACTCGCGCATTTTGTCTAATCCAGTCCAATCGGCATCCACATAGGTAATCGCCTGAGTTGGGCAAGCGGTTACACACGCTGGATCGCCACCGCACAAGTCGCATTTCTGAACCTTACCAGTATCTTGGACGTAATTAATTGTTCCAAATGGGCAAGAAATCGTACAAACCTTACAGCCCACGCAAGTGTCATCGGAAACGACTTTAGCTCCGGTAAGGATATCTAAACTAATCGCATCTACTGGGCAAGCCTGAAGGCACCAAGCCTCAGAACACTGGGTGCAGGTATAAGGAACTTTCTTGCCCGTGTCATGAAATTCAAATACTTTGATTCGGGACTTGGAGGTATTGAACACTCCGTAATGCTCATAACTACAAGCCATTTCACATTGAAGACAGCCTGTGCATTTATCTGCATTGATGTGCAGGGACTTTTGCATGCTCGTTCCTTTTGCTCATAACTGCAATTTCTTGCATATAAGTAAATATCTTCAGCGATCTGTGAATATCTAGATAGCTAGGGAAAGCCCTAAATAGCAGACAAAAACAAAAATGGAGGCCAAGGCCCCCATTTAAGTTCGATACTAAAGTTACTAGCTATTTATGCGAGTGCACCGCAGCAATTTTTGTACTTTTTACCGCTTCCGCAGGTGCAAGGATCATTGCGACCTATCTTAGGACCAGCACGTAATGGCGCTGGAGCAATTTCGATGGCTGCGCCACGATCGCCAGTTGATCCAGCCACCTCAAGATCTGCATCGGCATGCTGATATTGCACATCTGAGAGTTTGGCTAAATCCTCATTGATTGACTCGGAGGCCTCATCTAACTCACTGGCACTACGAATCTGCACCGTCGTGATACTTTTCACAACATCATTCTTGATGACATTGAGCAACTCACCATATAGCTCAAATGCTTCACGGCGATACTCTTGTTTTGGATCTTTTTGAGCATAGCCCCGTAAATGGATGCCTTGGCGCAAATGGTCTAAGGCGGCTAAATGTTCCCGCCAATGGGTATCTAAACTATAGAGCAAAACCGAGCGCTCAAAGCCGGCGAAAGATGTACGTCCAGAAAGCTCTACTTTTGCATCATAAGTTTCTGTTGCGGCCGCCAGCACACGATCAACAATTTGCTCATCGTCCATAGACGCAGCATTTTCAACCCAATTTTTTAGATCAACCGTTAAACCCCAATCGCTGGCCAATACCTTCTCCAGACCAAGCAAGTCCCACTGCTCTTCCATAGACTCCAAAGGAATGTATAGAGCGCATATGCCACGCAATACATCTTCACGCAAGTTAGCAATCAGATCTCCTACATCACTACTTTCTAATACTTCATTTCTGAGGCGATAAGTTTCTTTACGCTGATCATTAGCAACGTCGTCGTATTCCAATAATTGCTTACGAATGTCAAAGTTGCGACCTTCAACCTTGCGCTGAGCAGACTCGATAGAGCGGGTCACCATACCCGCTTCAATCGGCTCACCATCTGGCATTTTGAGACGATCCATGACTGCGCGTAGACGATCTCCAGCAAAAATACGCAAAAGGGAATCATCTAAAGAAAGGTAAAAGCGGGAGGAGCCTGGATCACCCTGACGACCAGCGCGACCACGAAGCTGATTATCGATACGACGACTCTCGTGGCGCTCCGTGCCAATAATGTGCAAACCACCAGCAACTAACACTTGATCATGCAGGCTTTGCCACTCATCCTGCAAAGTCTTAATCTTGCCCGCTTTTTCTGCATCTGAAAGAGCTGTGTCCGCTTCAATTAAAGAGGACTGTTTACCAACGTTACCACCCAAAACAATATCTGTTCCACGACCTGCCATATTGGTAGCAATGGTAATCATCTTTGGTCTACCAGCCTGAGCAATGATCTCGGCTTCGCGAGCATGCTGTTTCGCATTCAAGACCTGATGCGGCAATTTGCGCTGATCTAACAAGCCTGCAATCAACTCTGAGTTCTCAATCGAAGTTGTACCTACCAAGACAGGCTGACCACGCTTGTAGCAATCCTCAATATCCTTGATCACTGCATCGTAACGCTCGCGCGATGTTTTATAGATCTGATCTTGGCGATCTTTTCTTTGGCTAATACGATTTGGAGGAATGACTACAGTCTCAAGACTATAAATTTCCTTGAACTCATAAGCTTCAGTATCAGCAGTACCAGTCATACCAGCCAACTTGCCGTACATACGGAAGTAGTTCTGGAAAGTGATGGTGGCTAGCGTCTGATTCTCATTCTGAATCTGCACACCTTCTTTTGCCTCTACAGCCTGATGCAAACCATCAGACCAACGACGGCCCTGCATTAAGCGTCCCGTGAACTCATCAACAATGATGACCTCATTATTTTGAACAACATATTGCTGATCGCGGTTATAGAGTGTATGCGCACGCAGTGCTGCGTATACGTGGTGCATCAAAGTAATATTTTGTGGGGCATACAAGGAGTCGCCATCATTCAAGGCGCCAATCTCAACCAAGACTGTCTCAGCCTTGTCATGACCGCGCTCTGTTAAATAGACTTGATTGGACTTTTCGTCAACCCAGTAGTCGCCTGGTTTTTCAACACCAGTGCCATCAGCTTTCTCTTCGCCAATTTGACGCTCTAAATAGGCGGGCAGTGCATTAATCTTGATGTACAAATCAGTGTGATCTTCGGCCTGACCAGAAATAATTAATGGGGTACGTGCCTCATCAATCAAAATGGAGTCTACCTCATCAACAATCGCATAGGCTAGGCCACGCTGAACACGCTGACCCAAGTCTTGCACCATGTTGTCACGAAGGTAATCAAAACCAAATTCGTTATTAGTTCCGTAGGTAATGTCAGCTGCATAAGCCTCTTGCTTAGTGGTGTGATCCATTTGCGATAGATTCACACCAACCTTCATGCCTAGGAAGTTGTAGAGCGTTGACATCCACTCGGCATCGCGCTGAGCCAAGTAATCATTTACTGTAATAACGTGAACACCATTACCTGTGAGGGCATTTAAATAGACAGGGAGCGTAGCGGTTAAGGTCTTACCTTCACCAGTTCCCATTTCAGCAATCTTGCCTTGATGTAGTGCAAGGCCACCCATCATCTGCGCATCAAAATGGCGCATCTTCATCACTCGTGTACTTGCTTCACGAACTACAGCAAAAGCTTCTGGAGCAATATCGTCCAATGACTCACCCGCAGCTAAACGTGACTTAAACACAGCGGTTTTTGCTTGCAGTGCGGCATCATCCAAAGCTTGCATGCTAGGCTCGAAAGCGCTAACTTTGGCAACTACTTTGCGATACTGTTTTAAGAGGCGGTCGTTACGACTGCCGACCAGGGTTTTAAGAAGACCGATTACCATGGGATATTGAAGTAAATTAAGACCTTGAGTTTATCACCCGCATCCTCTTTTTATATGAACTTTGCTCCCAAACCTGTTCGTACGAAAGCCGCCCATGAGTGGTTGGAGTATTTACGCGAGTCAGAGGGCTTGGGTAGCATTCTGGCCAAAACCGAAGATCTGGTTAAACTCAAAATTGCCCTTAAAGCAGCTCTATTTGAGCTGGATTTAGAAAATTTAGCGCCCAAAATTGAGGCTGGTTGGCGTTCTGGAGCTCAAAACGAGCTCTATTTACTGGTGAACGGGGCGAGTATTGCAACCCGTCTTCAGCAAGTTTTACCTAGTTTAATCAATGAGTTAGCTAAAAAAGGAGTTGTGTGCACCAGCATTAAGGTACGCCTAAAGCCGGCGCCCTCTGCCTGGGAAATCAAGCCACGCGATGGGCGTCAAGCTAGCCAAAAGCCGACCGGTTTTAATGCTGTTGCAAGAGCCTCTTGGGAATCATTATTGGATAAATTGGCGCCTGATTCGGATCTACATCAGGCTGTTAAACGCCTACTTCAGAGTAAGCCTAAATAAACCTAGAAAAAGAGGGGTTGACTCTCTTTGGAATAGGCTGCCGGAGCCTTATTTTCCGGGAAGCTGGTAATTTCGTAAGAACTAGGATCTTCTAAAAGCTTACGCAAGAGAGCGTTATTTAAGGCATGTCCTGATTTTTCAGCAACGTAGGAACCCACAATTGGATGTCCAACTAAATACAGGTCGCCAATGGCATCTAAGATTTTATGACGCACGAACTCATCTTCATAACGTAACTCTTCGTTATTGAGAATACGATGCTCATCGAGCACAATCGCATTATCCAAACTTCCACCTCGCGCTAAACCCATCTCTCGCAAGGCCTCAACCTCGTGAGCAAAACCAAAGGTTCGGGCACGGCCAATTTCACTACGATAAGCATGCTCAGCAAAGTCCACCACAAAACGTTGGCCAGTCTTATCAACTGCCGGATGTTTAAAGTCAATCGTGAAATCTAATTTAAATCCGAAGAAAGGTTCTAGGCGTGCAAGCTTGTCACCCTCCTTCACTTCTATAGGTTTTTTAATCACCACAAACTGCCTAGAAGCTTCTTGTTCAGCTATACCGGCTGACTCCATTAGGAATAAAAATGAGGCTGCGCTGCCATCCATGATGGGCACTTCTTCACCATCGAGCTCGATGAATAAATTATCAAGCCCCAGGCCCGCACAAGCTGAAAGTAAATGCTCCACAGTGGAAACACGCACGCCATCCTTTTGTATTACAGAGGCCAGGCGGGTATCGCAAACCGCCAGAGCAGTGGCCGGTACAACCGATTGCTCTGGGGTATCTACACGTATAAATACAATTCCTGAATTTACCGGAGCAGGCTTAATAGACAAAGTCACCTTGCGCCCAGAGTGCAAACCAATTCCCACGGTTTTAATCGGGGTAGCGATTGTGCGTTGCTTCATCATGATTTATCTAAATTCAGGAATGATTTATTAAAGCTTTTTCAAAATAGAAGCGGCATCACTTACTTCAAATTTGCCAGGCGCTTCACGATCCAAGGTTGTCACAACACCATCTTCAATAATCATAGCGTAGCGATCTGAACGAATACCTAAACCGCGAGCAACTAAATCCAACTCTAGGCCAAGTTTCTTAGTAAATTCAGCACTGCCATCACCCAACATGCGAATCTTTTTGCCAACCTTTTGATCTCGGCCCCAGGCACCCATCACAAATGGGTCATTTACAGAAACACACCAAATTTCATCAACACCTTTTGCTTTGATTGCATCAAAGTTCTCAACATAGCTAGGAACATGCTTTGCTGAACAAGTTGGTGTGAATGCACCAGGTAATGCAAAGATCACTATCTTCTTACCGGCAGTGAGTTTTTCAACTTCAAAGGCGTTTGGCCCAATGGCGCAACCTTCACTCGCTTCATCTAAAAACTCATAAAGTGTGGCGTTTGGTAACTTTTGTCCGACTGCAATCATAAATTCTCCAATTAAATAGTTGTCATGAGTATGCCAACGCTAGCGCGGGATTCGTCGTCCGGAGGGGCGCCGCGCTGGCATTCTGCAGATCCTATTGTATTGAGCAGTGATTTAATCTGCTTGCTTACGTAAAAAAGCTGGTATTTCATAATAATCAGCCCCTTTGTCCAACATGGCTTTAGCCTGTGGCGAGCTATCAGCACCTAGCGTAGGGGCTGGTATAGCTTCCCGTGAACTACGGAATACACGTGGCAAATCATATTGACTGTAATCAACACTACTAGATGCGGTTTGAGCAGCTATCGAGGGTGCACTACCTGTACCCGTCATTGCTAAACCGGCGCTAGTGTTCAGAGCTGAATCTAAATTAACTCTACTGATTGCTGCTGAAGCGCTTGCTGGAGCAAAGCTATTTAAGTCAGCCATGGTTGGCATCGCATCATGTGTACCAGTAGCTTGTCTCCAAACTACCTCTGGTTGATGATTTTGACGTGATTGTGGGTTGTTCAAACCAGTAGCAACAACAGTGACACGCAGTGCATCACCTAAGCTCTCGTCATAAACAGTACCGAAAATCACCGTAGCATCATCTGCAGCATAGCCACGAATTGCCGCCATGACTTCGCGAGTTTCGGACAATTTTAATGAACGACTAGCAGTGATATTCACCAATACACCACGCGCACCAGACAAATCGACACCCTCGAGAAGTGGTGAAGCAACTGCAGCTTCAGCAGCTAAGCGTGCGCGATCCATGCCGGATACTGTTGCAGTTCCCATCATCGCCTTGCCTTGTTCGCCCATCACTGTTTTCACATCCTCAAAGTCGACGTTGATCAAACCTTGCACGTTAATGATTTCTGCAATACCTGAGACAGCGTTATGTAATACATCATCGGCACAGGCAAATGCCTTATCAAACTCTGCATCTTCACCCATGACTTCAAAGAGCTTTTCATTGAGAACGACGATCAATGAATCAACATATGCTTCGAGTTCGGTAGCGCCATTCTCTGCAACCTTTAGACGCTTAACACCCTCAAAATCAAATGGCTTACTGATAACGCCGACAGTCAAAATACCCATCTCTTTAGCAACTTGAGCAACAATTGGCGCTGCACCAGTACCTGTGCCACCACCCATACCAGCAGTGATGAATACCATGTGTGCACCTTGCAATGTATCTGCAATCCGGGCTCGCGCTTCTTCAGCGGAAGCTGCACCGATTTCAGGTTTTGCGCCAGCACCGAGTCCGCTAGAGCCTAGTTGCAAATTCACAGATGCCTCAGAACGCTGTAAAGCGCCAGCATCGGTGTTCATGCAAATAAACTCTACGCCATTAACACCGCGACGAATCATGTGCTGAACTGCATTACCACCTGCTCCACCAACTCCAACCACTTTAATAATGGTTTTTCCAGCTGTTTCTTGATCTAACATTTCAAATTCCATATACCCTCCTAGGTAATAAGTACTACATTGACGACGACGAAAAACTTAAAAATTTCCTGCGAACCATTCCTTCATGCGCGAAATCACACTTTGCAACGCGCCTGATTGCGATACTCGACGACCACGCAACAACTGCGCCTGGCCTTCCATCAATAAACCGATACTGGTAGCAAAACGGGGGCTACGTAAAACCTCATGTAGATGGCCACGGTACTCGGGGGTACCAATACGCGCTGGACGTAAGAAGACTTGCTCAGCAAGCTCAACCATCCCCGGCATTAAAGAGGTCCCACCAGTCAGGACGATTCCTGAAGACACCATATCTTCGTAACCAGAATCACGAACTACACCCCGTACCAAAGTGAACAACTCCTCAACACGTGGTTCGATCACGGCAGCTAAAGCTTGTTTTGACATCGGTCGTGGTTCTCGATCACCAACACCTGGGACATCAATCATGGTGGCTGGATCTGCCATATCTTGGCGAGCAATACCATATTGAATCTTGAGATCTTCTGCATCAATAGTCGGGGTACGCAATGCCATGGCAATATCATTAGTTATTTGATCGCCCGCAATTGGAATTACGGCAGTATGTCGAATGGATCCTTGGCAGTAAATTGCAATATCAGTTGTACCGCCGCCAATATCTACTAAGACAACACCCAACTCTTTTTCATCTTCAGTTAATACAGCCAAACTAGATGCGAGCGGCTGTAAGATAAGATCATTTACTTCTAAGCCACAACGACGTACACACTTCACAATATTTTGTGCAGCACTAACAGCGCCAGTAACGATGTGTACTTTCACTTCGAGGCGCAAGCCGCTCATACCAATAGGCTCACGCACATCTTCCTGTCCATCAATAATGAATTCCTGAACAAGAATGTGGAGAATTTGCTGATCCGTTGGAATGTTGATTGCTTTAGCAGTCTCTAAAACACGCTCAACATCGCCAGCGCTAACTTCTTTATCGCGTATGGCCACCATACCGCTGGAGTTAAAACTCACAATGTGGTTTCCAGCAATGCCGGTGAAGACCTGCACGATCTGGCGATCGGCCATAACTTCAGCCTCTTCAAGCGCTTTCTGAATAGACTGAACAGTAGCTTCAATATTGACAACTACGCCTTTCTTCAAACCTTTGGACGCAGTTTGACCAACGCCAACAACGTTAAATTGGCCATCAGCCGCTAGCTCAGCAACCAAGGCAACCACCTTGGATGTTCCAATATCTAGTCCGACCAATAAGTCGCGGTTGTCTTTACTCATTCTCATTCCTCATTGCTTCTGCTCGCTTTTTTTCCCATCTACTTCATTTTTTTTCAAACTTGTTGAAGCAAGATGTACTGCAAAACCATTTGCATATCGCAGATCGATTGCATCTACTCGATTAGCCCATTTCTCTTGAACTTGGGGCCAATACTTAAAAAGGCGTGCCACACGATCTTCAGTTAATGTTTTGTCTGAATTTTCTTCATCCCGACCAAACTCCACCTTCATGCCATTGGACAACTTCACATTCCAAGCGTAACGATCAGAGAGAGTTAAGCTTTTCACTTCCGCGCTCCAAGGCTTAAACCAAGCATTCGCTCTTTCATACAAGCGCATCACCTCTTTGCTAGCATCTTCTGGTCCTGAGAAATCAATCAAAGAAATACCATCCCCTACATCAGATACACGCCCAGCAAAAAGTTCGCCATGGGTATTCATTAAAATATGACTTTCGGCACCGCCCCATGTGCCAAATGGCTTTTGTTCTTCAATGCTCACAATCAATCCGTTGGGCCAAACTCTGCGAACGTTAGCGTGACGCACCCAAGGCATGGACTCGAACCCACGCTTCACATCCTCCAACCTCACGCTGAAAAAATTTCCTTGGACTGTTTCCAAAACCTGCTGCTTCACTACCGGTTTATTAATATGCTTAAGCGTTTGTCCAGCTACTGGCTCAATGACAACTTGACGTAAAGCAAAGACGGGGCGCTGACTCACCCATACTAAAATTCCAACGCAAACCATGACAGCGAAACAGCGCATTAAGAAACGGCTCAGCTTTTGCATCCGATCTGGATAATTCCAAATCGGGGAAGCCAGTGAAGTAAATACTTCACCACAACCGTTTAAGAAAGAGCTAATTTGGCTCATACTTGTGTAGCCCCTTTGCTATGCAAAGTTTGACTAATGACCCAAAGAACTAATTCGGAATACTCAACACCGGCTGCTTTTGCTGCCATCGGAACCAAAGAATGTGAAGTCATCCCCGGGGATGTATTCATCTCCAAGAGATAAGGTTTGCCAGTTTTTTGATCGAGCATCACGTCAGCTCGACCCCACGTCTTGCAACCAAGGGCACGATAGGCAGCTAAAGCTAATTCTTGAACTTCTTTATTAACCTCTGGCGTAAGCCCAGTCGGACATAGATATTTGGTCTCATCGGAAAAATACTTATTATGAAAATCATAGTTTGCTTCTGGTGGAATGATTTTTATTACAGGCAAGGCTTCAGCATTCGCACCAAATCCAACCAGCGGACAAGTTAACTCGTCACCGACAATACAAGTTTCTGCAATCACCTTTTTATCCATCCCGGCGGCTAACTTATAGGCAGCGGGTAATTCTTCAGCGGATTTCACTTTAGTTAAACCAAGTGATGAGCCTTCATGTGCAGGCTTCACAATTAATGGCAAGCCCAAATGCTTTACTACAGCATTCCAGTCACTGTCGACTTTAAGCTCTTCAAATTCTGGAGTGGAGAGACCGCTACTAAGCCAAACAAGCTTTGTCGCAATTTTGTCGATCGCCAATGCAGAAGCGAGCACACCGCTACCGGTATAAGGCAGACCTAATAGCTCGAGTAATCCCTGGATAGTGCCATCCTCACCATAACGTCCATGTAAGGAGATAAATACGCGATCAAATTTTTCATTCGCTATTTCGGTTGGACAACGCAAACCAGGATCAAACGGATGTGCATCAACGCCCCTAGAGAGCAAGGCTTCCAATACACCATTACCTGACATCAAAGATATCTCTCGCTCACCAGAACGACCGCCCAGCAAGACGCCTACTCGACCTAATGATTTGACATCCAAGTGAGCGAGGTCACTCTTCACACGCTCGCCCCACGAATGCATATGCATATTTTGATTAGACATGTTTCGTCTCCGCCAGTACATGAGGCAATCCAGAGATTGAGCCGGCGCCCATCGTGATTAAGACGTCACCATCACGCAATAAAGTGCTGAGTTTTTCTGGCATTTCTGCAACACTTGACGCAAATGCCACGGCAGCACTATCTAAGGAGGAAGCAATTGTCCTATCAGCAGTGAGAGCAGCTTTCATAAGACTTTGTCCATCCGCACCCCGAATCTTTGCCTCACCAGCTGGATATACCTCGGTTAATACTAGTGCATCAAAGTTTTTGAGAACCTGTACAAATTCACCGAAGCAATCACGAGTTCTTGTAAAACGATGTGGTTGAAATGCCAAAACCAAGCGACGGTCTGGGTAAGCCCCACGGGCTGCAGATAAAGTAGCCGCCATTTCAACGGGATGGTGCCCGTAATCATCTATTAATGTGAAGCTTCCGCCAGATGCCAAAGGAATTTCACCATACCTTTGGAAGCGTCGACCAACGCCACTAAATTCAGATAAAGCTTTCACAATAGCCTCATCGCTAACACCCAATTCCGTTGCAATCCCAATTGCTGCTAAGGCATTTTGAACATTGTGTAAGCCGGGCAAATTTAATTGCACCTCAAGACGACCTGGCTTATTGCCATGACGACGTACAGTTTTACGATCAACCGTAAAGTGCATACGAGTACCCTCAGGCCGCACATTACTTGCACGAATATCTGCATCATCAGATAAGCCATAGCGCAATACTGGCTGAGATACAAACGGAATAATATCGCGGACGTTGGCGTCATCAATGCACAGAACAGCAACACCGTAAAAAGGCATACGCTGAATAAACTGCACAAAAGCCTGCTTCAATCTGGCCATGTCATGCTGATAGGTATCCATATGATCAGCATCAATATTGGTAACTACCTCCATTGCTGGAAATAATTGCAAGAAAGAGGCATCAGACTCATCTGCCTCAACGACAATAAATTCACCCTGACCTAAGCGTGCATTAGCACCTGCAGAATTTAGCTTACCCCCAATAACAAAAGTGGGGTCCAAACCACCTTCAGCCAAGACTGAGGCAACTAAGCTGGTTGTCGTTGTTTTGCCATGAGTACCTGCAATCGCAATACCCTGCTTTAAACGCATCAGCTCACCGAGCATGACAGCCCGCTGAATAACGGGAACTTTAGCTGCGCGAGCAGCTAGCACTTCGGGGTTATTGCCCGCAACTGCAGTAGAAATCACTACTGCCTCTGCAGTACCAATATTTTTAGAGTCATGTCCAATATGAATAACTGCACCTAAATCTTTTAGACGCTTTGTTACAGGACCTTCAGCCAAGTCGGATCCCGATACCTGATAACCGAGGTTCAGCAAAACTTCGGCAATACCACTCATGCCTGCGCCACCGATACCAACAAAATGGATTTGCTGAACGATATGTTTCATATACCAACTCCTGCACAGTCTGCACATACTTCGGCCACACGCTGGGTTGCATGAGGCTTTGCTAAAGCATGCGCACGCTTAGCCATCACTTGTAAATCTTGGCGATTAAAGTTTTGAATCATGGATGCCAGATCCTGTGGGTTGAGATCTTGTTGTGACAATAAAATTGCCGCATCTGCATCTGATAAAAATCGTGCATTCGCAGACTGATGATCATCAATCGCATATGGAAATGGAATTAAACAGGATGCGACACCACAAGCTGCGATCTCTGAAACGGTCATTGCACCAGAGCGGCAAATCACTAGATCCGCTTGAGCATAGGCACTTGGCATATCGTCAATGAAGGGACGAACATCCGCTTGAACATCTAAGTCAGCATATCGCTTTTGAAGATCTGCGAGATGTTTATCACCTGCCTGATGAATTACATGAGGTCGCGCATTTCTATCCATCAATGCCAAAGCCGCTGGGATGACTTCATTTAAGGCGGCAGCACCCAAACTTCCGCCCACCACCAAAATCGAGAGAGGGCCAGTGCGCTCTTCATAACGTTTTGCTGGGGCGGACACAGTTTCAAATTCTTCACGGATTGGATTACCTACCCACTCAGCATGAGTCATCGTATCTGGAAATCCAGTCAAGGTACGCATAGCAATTTTGGCTAAAGCACGGTTTGCACTTCCCGCCACAGAATTAGCTTCATGCAAAACCAATGGCTTCTTTAAGAATTTTGTCATCAAGCCACCTGGAAAAGTGATGTAACCACCCATACCTAAAACTACATTTGGCTTAATGCGGCGTATGATCTTCCAACTCTGCATACAAGCTCTTGCAAGATTAAATGGCAACATCAATGTTGCTTTGATGCCCTTACCACGCAAGCCACCAAAGTTAACCGCCTCAAATGGGAAGTCGCAAGCTTTTACTAAGCGAAACTCCATCCCGCTTTGATTGCCAAGCCAAGATACATTCCAGCCACAAATTCGCAGATATTCAGCAACAGCTAGCCCCGGGAAAATATGCCCCCCAGTGCCACCGGCCATAATCAGTATGGATGGCTTGGTCATAGCTTGCCACCCCGCATTAAGATTCTGTTTTCGTAATCAATCCGAAGTAGCATTGCTATGGCAACAGCATTCATTAGTATTCCTGAGCCGCCATAACTCACCAGTGGAAGTGTTAAGCCTTTTGTAGGAAGCAAACCTAAGTTCACACCCATATTGATAAATGCTTGCCAACCAATCCATATCGCCACACCTTTAGCAGCAAGGCCCGCAAAACTGCGATCTAATTGCAAAGCAGTGCGGCCAATCAGGAATGCGCGACGCACGATCCAGTAGAACAAGAAGATCATCACCACTACACCGACAAATCCGAGCTCTTCACCAATCACTGCCATGATGAAATCGGTATGCGCCTCAGGTAGATAGTGTAATTTTTCAACGCTACCACCCAGACCAAGACCAAACCATTCGCCACGACCAAATGCCATCAGAGAGTGGGTTAACTGATAGCCTTTATTTGCGGCATTGTCGACTTGCCAAGGATCAATAAAAGCCATGATTCGCTTTTGACGGAAAGGTGAGAAGGCAATGATTGTCACGGCACTTAAAATTCCGACAGCCAATAATCCACCAAATAATTTGGCGTTGATGCCACCTAAAAATAAAATTCCAAATGCAATGAGCGATATCACTACGAGCGCACCCATATCTGGCTCAGCCATCAGTAAGCCGCCAACTAAGGCAACAGCAATACCCATTGGTAGCATGCCCTTAACAAATGAGTGGAGATATTCTTGGCGTTGAACTGTATAGCTTGCAGCAAATATCACCGCAGCAAACTTCATTAATTCAGATGGCTGGAAGTTCATGAGACCCAATGGAATCCAACGTTTGGCACCATTCACGCCTTTTCCAATACCAGGAATAAGCACGGCAATCAATAGCAAGACGGTGAATCCAAAAATGATTGGAGAATAGCGATCCCATACGTGAGTCGGGATCTTAAATACCCAAATTGCAACACTAATTGCAATTGCTAATGAAATGCAATGGCGAATTAAGAAAAAATTACTACTGTAATTTGCGTACTTAGGGCCATCTGCCAAGGTAATGGAGGCTGAGTACACCATGACTAAACCGATGAGAGCTAAAGAGAGTACCGCCCAAACCAACAGCTGGTCATAGTCCATCATGCGTGAGCGAGTTTGCTCGACACCAGAAACTGCATCTCTTAAGCCACTGCGAAAATTATCTATTCCGCCTCTAGAGAAATTCCAGAAGCGACCAAGACCCAAGCGATTCTCAGGAAAAAGTTTTTCCTTCAAACTCATGCATCAGCTCCTTCGAATTGCATTCCCAATTCCTGAACTTCAGAAACAAATGCCTCAGCACGTGCTACATAATCACTGAACTGATCAAAGCTGGCGCAAGCCGGTGACAGCAATACGATATCGCCTGACTGAGCTTGTTTTGCTGCTTGTGCTACTGCGTTTTGCAGAGTCTCGCTCATGACACACGGCACTGAATCGCCCAAAGCTTCAGCAATGATTGGGGCGTCTTTACCAATGAGGAAAACACCTTTTACAAAACGTAATGTAGGATCGCGTAGGGGGCTAAAGTCTTGGCCCTTACCTTCGCCACCAGCAATTAACCAGATCCGCTTACCAGACTCATTGGCACTTAAACCATTTAGAGCAGCTACCGTTGCTCCTACATTAGTGCCCTTACTATCGTCCACATATTCAACATTCGACACAATCGAAACACTTTGAACGCGATGAGGCTCGCCATGGTAATCCCGTAAACCGTGTAAAAGTAGATTCATCGGCAAACCAGCTGATCGTGCCAAGGCTAATGCAGCTAAGGCATTTAAAGCATTGTGGCGACCGCGAATCCGTAAAGCATCTGCAGGTATTAAACGCTTGAGCCTTAATGGTTCATCCTCTACGACAACTGCTTTACGGCGACGCTTCGGTTGTGGCTCAAGATCTTCATCCACTTCAGCCCAGACTAACCAATCAATTCCACCAGCACGCAGATCATGTTCTATACCAAAAGCACCCTGCTCGTCAGGACGGCCGGCACCAAAGGTAATCACTGATTTATTGGATTTCTGCTCGTCAGTCAGTAGATTTGCGACCAGCGCATCATCGCGATTCAAGATGCAGACAGTGTCTCGACCAAAGATATTGGCTTTTGCCTCAACATAAGCCTGCATATCTCCATGCCAATCCAAGTGATCTTGCGTAATGTTTAATACGGTTGCTGCTGTTGCATTAAAGGTACGCGTGTAAACAAGTTGGAAGCTAGATAACTCAAGTACCCATATCTCAGGCATATCGGCAACTTGATCGGACTCATCCAAACAAGACATCAACTTATCCAACGCTGCTGGGCTGATGTTGCCAGCTACAGCAACTCTCTTGCCAGCGCGTTCACACAACTGTCCTGTCAAGGCCGTTGTGGTTGTCTTTCCATTTGTTCCAGTGATGGCTAATACGGCAGGTTTGTATTGAGAGTGTTCAACCTGGGCCATGCGATCTAATGCAGCAATGGCTCTGGCAAAAAATTCTAATTCCCCCCAGATATCAATACTCAATTCCTCTGCTTTAGCCAAGAAAGAAGTTGCTGGTTCTTGAAGTGGTGATAAACCAGGACTCATTCCAATAACTTCAATACCTTTTAGATTGAAATCATCCAAAGGGCCAAAATAAGCTTCTTGGAGTCCAGCAAATTCAAGATCTGCTAACCAGGCTTTTTGTCGCTCATTCAGATTTTCACGATCCCGCGTATCGGCTAGACTGACCTTTGCAGCATTCCGCAAACACCATTTGGCCATAGCATAGCCAGATTCACCCAATCCTAGTATCAAGAAATGTTGGGGTGCTTGATAGCCCTCATCTGCGATGAGAGCTGGGTTAGCGAAGGCTTGGTCTAAGTTATGCATATTCTTTGGCTTACCTTAATTTCAGGCTGGAGAGGCCAATGAGAACTAATAAAATGGTGATGATCCAGAAGCGAACTACAACTTGCGTTTCGCGCCAGCCACCCAATTCGAAATGGTGATGCAGTGGGGCCATCCTAAAAATACGACGACCTTCACCAAAACGCTTCTTAGTAAATTTGAACCAGAAAACTTGTAGCACCACTGACAGTGTCTCTGCAACGAATATCCCGCCCATGACAAAGAGTACGATTTCCTGACGGACAATCACAGCAATAGTGCCGAGTGCACCACCTAGTGCAAGTGCACCAACGTCACCCATAAATACTTGAGCAGGATGTGTGTTGTACCAAAGGAATGCTAATCCCGCACCGCCCATGGCCCCACAGAAAATCATGAGTTCACCTGCGCCAGGAATATAAGGAAACAATAAATACTTTGCGTAAATCGCATTACCCATCACATAAGCAAATGCGCCTAAAGCAGCACCTACTAATATGACTGGCATGATCACTAGACCATCTAGTCCATCCGTCAGGTTAACGGCGTTACTACTTCCCACAATTACCAAGTAACTCAGAATGATGAAACCCATAACACCCAGTGGGTAACTTACCTCTTTCATGAAAGGAATAAGTAAATTTGATTTAGCTGGCAAGTCCAAAGCGAAGCCACTCTTAAGCCAATCAAAGAACAGTTGCAAAACTTTGAGGTTATTTACTTCGGATACAGAGAAAGCTAAATAAATAGCAGCAAATAAGCCAATCAAAGTTTGCCAAAAGAATTTTTCTCTTGAGGCCATTCCCCTAGGATCTTTCCGCGCTACTTTGCGGTAATCATCAACCCAACCAACTAAGCCAAACCCAAAGGTGACAATCATCACAATCCAGATAAAACGATTACTCAAATCAGCCCACAGCATGCAGGAAATAAAAATACCCAACAGAATTAATACACCACCCATCGTAGGTGTGCCTGATTTCACTAAGTGGGTCTGTGGACCGTCTGTACGGACCGCTTGACCCATCTTCAATGCGGTTAACTTCCGAATGACCCACGGACCGGCTGCTAAACCGATTAGCAAAGCAGTCACTGTTGCCATCACTGCTCTAAACGTGATGTAGCTAAAGACTCGGAAAAATCCAAAATCATCTTGCAACCATTGCGCTAACATTAAGAGCATGTTTTAGCCTCCTCTAATAGGGCATGCACTACACGCTCCATACGCATAAAACGAGATCCCTTAACCAAAATATCTAAATGCAGCTGCTTGCTTGAATCGTGATCTACTAGTGCCAGATTAAGCTCTTCAATCAACCGATCCAATGTAGCGAAATGACTAGCGCTACTACTAGGCGAAAACTTCTCTGACTCATTAAATCCCTGCACCGCAAATTTGCACTGCTCTCCGAATGCAAATAACTTGCTAACGCCCTGCTCTGCAGCATAGGCGCCAACCTCCTCATGGAAACCAGGGCCTTGATCGCCGACTTCACCCATGTCACCCAATACCAACCAAGAAGTATTTCCAGACTGTTTAAGTGCATCGATAGCAGCTCTCACAGAATCGGGGTTAGCGTTATAGCTATCGTCAATCAAAGTACGGTCTGCATTTAAAGGCTTGGATTGCATACGTCCATTTACTGGGACAAAAGATTCCAGACCTACTTGAATTTGCTCCAAACTTAAACCAGCACCTAAAGCAACTGCGCTAGCTGCTAATGCATTACGCACATTGTGATTTCCTAAGGTGTTGAGCTGAACCTCAATCTTGTCGAGTTCCGTTGCAATCTCAATTTTTCCGCTAGCTAATAACTTGCCCGTAACAGAGGCCTTAGCTGATACAGAGTCAGCAGATAAAGCAAAATCAATTACCTTGCGATCTGCAGCAGCTTGATACCAAACATCAGAAAATTGAGAATCCGCAGGAAATACTGCGACACCGTCTGCAGGGAGCGAACTTAATGCGCTTGCATGTTCTTTTGCAACAGCCTCTACAGTCGCCATAAATTCTTGATGCTCTCGCTGTGCATTGTTAATCAGAGCAATATTAGCTTGGGCAATAACTGCTAACTCCGCCGTTTCACCAGGATGATTCATACCCAACTCAATTACCGCTAAGCGGTCAGTTGGTCGCATGCGCAGTAAGGTTAAGGGCAGGCCAATATCATTATTGAAGTTGCCCTTAGTAACCAATGTGCGTTCTTCACCAACAGCAGCCCTAAATATGGAAGCAATCATCTCTTTTACGGTGGTCTTACCATTTGATCCAGTTACCAAAGCTACGGGAAGAGTAAATTGTGCACGCCATGCCTTTGCCAGATCGCCTAAACCTTGCTTAACATCCTGGACACATACTGCAGCTAGACTTGTAGGGCACTTTTCTTTTTGACTAACGAGTGCTGCACTTGCACCAGCTTTAGCGACATCGCTCAAAAAATCGTGTGCATCAAAACGTTCGCCCGCTAATGCAATAAATAATTCACCAGACTGAATCTGACGACTATCGCTATCAATGCGAGAAATGGTGATCTCTTGCGCAGATTTGTTATCAGCATGAATCAGCTGGCTGCCTGGCAACATGGCATGAACTTGGGCAAGAGTGGTCATAGGCGTACTCATACGCTACCCCCCGCTGCCAATCGAATGTGCTCTTGATCGGAAAAATCAAATTTCTTGCCATTGATTTCTTGAGTAGACTCATGGCCTTTACCAGCAACCAAAACAATATCTTTGACATCAGCATGTCGTACCGCAGCCATAATGGCGGCTGCCCTATCAGGCAGCGCTTGAACATTTCCCAAATCACCTGACATACCAGATTGAATCATGGCAATAATGGATGCTGAATCTTCAGATCTAGGGTTATCACTTGTAATCACGATGTGATCAGCAAGCTCTTGAGCTACACGACCCATTTGGGGACGCTTACCTGAGTCTCGATCACCGCCGCAACCAAAGACACACCATACTTTTCCATTACGTTGATTTGCAATTGGGCGTAATGCGTTCAATGCTTTAGTAAGGGCATCTGGTGTATGTGCATAGTCCACCACAATCAGTGGGCCTTCAGTTCTCTGAGTTTTATTCAGGTGAATCACTTCCATACGCCCTGGAACGGCACTTAGCTTATTCATGCGTTTAGAAGCATCACCTGGACTCATACCTTGAGCTAGTAGAACGGTCCAAACAGCAAGGCAATTGCTGAGATTGAATTCACCTAAAACCGCAAGCTGAATGGCGCTTGAGCCTATAGCATCGCAATTAAATTGAGATTCATAACCAGCATTTGTAAATACAGTGTTTTCCCCATGGCTACGCTTTAGGCGATCACCAAATTTTTCAAATCCAGTAAATGCATTACTGCTTAAGGCATAGCCCCATACTTGAGGACCGTCGCCAGCAAGGAGCTTCATCGCTAATTCTCGTCCGAACACATCATCAAAATTAATGACAGCATTTTTAAGTTGAGGCAATGTAAATAGCTTTGCTTTTGCTTCAGCGTACTCCCCCATAGTGCCGTGATAATCCAAATGATCTTGAGTCAAATTGGTAAATACAGCACTACGAACATCCAATCCAGCAACACGATCTTGATCTAATGCATGAGAAGAAATCTCTATAGCAAGATTCTGAGCTCCTGTATCAAGCAATTCTTTTAATTGAGTCTGCAATTGCGGTGCATCTGGCGTGGTGTAACCAGTCTGAACGAGTGCACCCGGAAACCCAGTACCCAATGTACCCAATACTGCAGTGCGATGATTAGGTTCATCCATAGCCTGTGCCAGCCACTGAGTAATACTGGTTTTTCCATTGGTACCTGTGACACCAATGACATTGAGATTTTTGCTTGGGTAGTCATACCACTCTGCGCAGAGTTGTCCAGCTAAGACTGTTAAATTCTCGATAGCAAAACATCCTGGATGATCTAAGTATTCATTCGCAATACCATCAGCAGGATCGAACACTACTGCCGCTGCACCATTTGCTAGGGCAGCTGCAATGTAATCACGACCATCTCGCAGGGCATTACCATGACCAACAGCGTATGCAAAGAAGATATCACCAGAACGAATTTGACGGCTATCCGCAGTCACTTTTGCATTCGCTGAAGTGAGATCACGTAGATGTGAAATTAAGAGATGGGGTTCAATATAGACCATTGCCATCATCTTTTTAAAACCGCTACATTTGTTTTAACTGTAGCAATCTGAATTTCTGTAGGATTTTTATCCTGCAGTGTCATCTGCTTCATATTACTATCTGGCAATACATTTAATGTACGCAGGGTCTCACTCACAATAGTGGAAAAGACTGGTGCAGCAACATCGCCACCATAATGACTGCCAGCAGTCGGCTCATCAATCATCACAGCAACCACAATGCGAGGGGCACTTATTGGTGCTAGACCTGCAAAGTAAGCGCGGTATTTATTGCCATAGCCCTTACCTACTAATTTATGCGCTGTACCTGTTTTTCCACCAACTCGATAACCTTCAGCTTGCGCTTTAATGGCAGTTCCACCAGGCTCTGTTACTGACTCCATCATGTTGCGCATTTCGATCGCAGTTTTAGCAGAAATAATATGTGTTCCAGGCTTAAACTGCGGACTGCGTTCAATCGTGAGTGGGACCAATTCGCCATCACGAGCAAAGATGGTGTATGCGCGAGCAACCTGAAAGAGAGAGCCTGAAATACCATAGCCAAACGAAATCCGCGCCTGATCAGTTGGCATCCATTTTTTATAGGGATGGACCGTACCAGCTACGGCACCAGGGAAGCCAATCTTCGGCGCCTGACCTAAACCAACGGATGTATAAAAATTCCACATCTCTTCCGCAGATAAATTATTCATCGCAATTTTGGCCGTACCAATATTGCTAGATTTCTGAATGATTTGTGAAATAGTTAAGTTGCTGTAAGGGTGGGTATCTGTAATCGGTTTTGGACCCACCAAGTACTTAGCACCAATCGCCATATTGGTATTAGGTGTGATGGCACCCTTCTCCAAAGCAATTGCTACGGTTAACGGTTTTATGGTTGAGCCAGGCTCAAAGGTGTCGGTCAAAATGCGATTACGTAACTGCTCACCCGTTAACTTCTTACGATCGTTTGGGTTGTAGCTTGGGTAATTTGCTAAAGCCAAGATCTCCCCAGTCTGCGTATCCAAAACGACTGCGCCACCAGCACTTGCACGGTGCTGCTCAACTGCATTTTTAACAGCGTTATAGGCCAGAAACTGAATCTTACTGTCTATTGAAAGTTGTAAATCCTTACCGTTTTGCGGGAGCTGCAAAATAGCAACCTCTTCAACAACGCGACCTAGGCGATCTACAACTACTCGACGAGCGCCTGGGTGCCCAGCCAACTCTTTTTCTCTTGAGAGTTCCATGCCCTCTTGGCCACGATCTTCCACGCTTGTAAAGCCAACAACGTGTGCCATCGCTTCACCTTCTGGATAAAAGCGACGGTATTCGTTATTTAAGCCAATCCCCGGAATTTCCAATTGCTTAATCTGTTGCGCTACTGCTGGATCTACTTGGCGCTTCAAAAAAATCTGCTTGCGATCCTCTTTTAACTTTTTACGTAATTCAGATTCACTTAGCTGCAATAGTTTGGCCAACTTCTGAACCTTATCTACAGCTAAATCATCGGGGACAGTATCGTTATAAGCGATCACCGACTTTGCCTCTAAGCTCGTAGCAATCACTTGGCCATTACGATCTAATATCTTTCCACGGGAAGCAGGTAACTCCAATTCACGCTGTGTACCACGTACACCTTTGGCTTCATAAAAAGCATTACCCGGACCCTGAATCCAAAAAGCGCGGATTAACAGCAGCATGAACACGAAGAACAACATGAATAGCATTAGGCGTGACCGCCACATTGGCAGACGCAATACTAGATTGGGCGTAGTTGAAAAACCTACAGTCCTCATCTAGCCTCCTTTAAGTACAAAGTACGCTCTGGAGATATGGGGGCCATGTGCAACTGATTGCGAGCAACATCGCGAATTCGTGCAGACTTTGATAGATTGCGCTGCTCATACTCCAAGCGTAGCCAGTCTTGGTTGAGTTTGCGCTCCTCGATTTGTGCGCGATCTAAGGAAATAAATAATTTACGTGCACGCTGTTGTGCTGCTACCAAAGAAAGTGCGCAAACTAATAGCAACACTAATAAGGTCAGCGTAGCGCGATTCAAGCTGATACCCCTGTACGTTTTTCAGCAACACGCATGATGGCGGAACGAGCACGGGGGTTTTCTCGAACCTCTTCATCACTTGGCTTGACACGCCCAATAATTTCTAGAGCACTTTGAGGTAAATCTCGATCGCGGACAGGTAGTCCACGTGGCACTTCAACTTTGGCATGCGACTGCAAAAACTGTTTCACAATCCGATCTTCGAGAGAGTGAAAACTAATCACTGCCAAGCGTGCGCCTGGCTTTAATAAATTGAGCGCTGCTTTTAATCCAAGCTCCAAATCTTCTAACTCACGATTAATATAAATACGGAGTGCTTGAAAAGTTCGAGTCGCAGGATCTTGACCAACTTCTCTTGTGCGTACCACGCCAGCTACTAGGCCTGCTAATTGCAAGGTTGTTTTTGGAGATAAGCCTTCCTCTCGCTTTGCCACAATAGCTTTAGCAATCTGAAATGCAAAACGCTCCTCACCATAAGTCTTAATCACGTGGGTGATGTCCTCTTGCGATGCTTGCTCCAACCATTCCGCTGCTGTCAAGCCCAGATCCGTATTCATGCGCATATCGAGCGGACCATCCTTGCGAAAAGAAAATCCACGATGTGCTTCGTCCACTTGTGGAGAGCTGATGCCGAGATCTAGCAAAATTCCATCGACTGATTCTAGGCCTGCGTACTGATCCATCTGCGCAAAACTGTCGTGAACAATGCGTAAACGAGAGTCCTTGATTTTTTCTGCTACTGCGATCGCATCCAAATCCTTGTCGAAAGAAATCATTCGCGCATTTGCAGGTAGTCGCGCTAACAGGGCTTGAGTATGGCCACCGCGCCCAAAGGTTCCATCGATCAAAAGTAGATTTTTTGAAGCTGCGGGGGAGGTGATCAGCGGTCCACTGACCAGCGCTGTCACCGCCTCGGCCAGTAATACTGGGCGATGAGTTATGTTCATGGCGCCCTGTCATCAAAAATTAAATTGCTTCAGGGCTTCAGGCATACCTTGTGCGATGGCAGCCTGTTCTTTTGCAGCGTAAGTAGCGGCGTCCCACAACTCTAGATGACTGCCCATGCCGAGCAGCATCACTTCTTTTTCAATGCCGGCGGCTGATCGCAACTCTGGGCTCACCAAAATTCTTCCAGCGCCATCCAAATCGACTTCTGCAGCGTTGCCAAGAAAGATGCGACGCCACCAATGGGCATCCATTGGCAATTGCGCAACACGTGAGCGGAAGGTTTCCCACTCAGGTCGAGGGAATAGCAGCAGGCATCCGTCAGGGTGTTTTGTGAGCGTAATTCGGCCCTCACCTTGAACTAACAAGGCGTCACGATGCTTTGCCGGCACGGACATGCGGCCTTTTGCATCTAAATTGAGAGCTGAAGCACCTTGAAACACCATTTACCCCACTTTTTCACACTTCCTCCCACTTTAGAGGATCGTAATAAGAGGGTCAAGTCTTTTTGGCTTATTTTTTAGGAAATTTCCTAGTGATTACAAACACTTAGCGTCATATGTTGATAAAATGGTGCTTATAAAAATGCTACTTGAAACAATGGCTTGGAAAATATACTTAAGAATAGGTCTTAGCTATTTAGCCTAATAATAGGTAAATATACTGTATTAATACACAGTATATTAAATAAAAATATTCGAAAAATTAGTAATGGCTAAATTTTATAAGCAGTGCTTGTCATCACTTTAGACATGACCTGCATCAGACTCTGAATGGGCTTCGGTAAGTCCGCCCCACCAGCCAAAATGGCGGCCTGTCCATGCTCAATTTCATCGATGCGCATTTGATCAACAATTGCACGAGAACGTTCATCTTCTAAAGGCAATGTTTCGAGATGACTCTCGAGGTGATTCTCTACCTGTTTTTCTGTTTCAGCAACAAATCCAAGACTCCACTTATCGCCCGCTAAGCCAGCAACCAAGCCGATTGCAAAGGATCCTGCATACCAAATTGGGTTGAGATAACTAGTGTGTGAGCCCAACTCTTGGAGGCGTGTTTCGCACCAAGCTAAATGATCCATCTCTTCTTGGCCAGAGTCATCTAACATCTGCCGAATTTCAGGGTTGCGTGCTACTAATTTTTGAGCTTGATAAAGAGCTTGAGCGCAGACCTCGCCCACATGATTCACGCGCATTAACCCAGCTGCATGTTCTCTCTCTTTGGTATCCAATAATCCACTAGATGGCGTATTTGAACCCGGCATTGGGCGATGAGCATGAGCGCCCCCGACTACCGAACGTAGGGCTGTATCAAACTCAGTAATGAAGCGATCAATTAGTGCCATAAGCCTGAGAAACTAGACTAAAACCTCTGTTTTGCTACTTTGCTTAGTCTTCAAACCTAGTTCAGCCAATAGCTCGCGGTCTTGTTCTGCCTCAGGATTACCGGTAGTGAGTAGTTGCTCACCATAGAAAATCGAATTAGCCCCAGCCTGGAAGCACATGGCCTGAACTGCCCTACCCAACTCCTGACGTCCAGCCGAGAGGCGCACACGCGCACGCGGCATAGTGATACGAGCTACAGCAATGGTTCTCACAAATTCAAGCGGATCCAAGGGTTTCTGATCTGCCAAAGGGGTTCCTGCCACTGGGACCAAATGGTTAATTGGCACCGACTCTGGATACGGACTTAAATTAGCCAAACGCGCCAAGAAGGATGCACGTTGCTCACGAGACTCACCCATGCCCACAATCCCCCCGCAGCACACTAACATGCCTACAGCACGCACATTAGAGATCGTGTCCAAACGGTCTTGATAGCCCCGAGTAGAGATCACTGAGCGGTAGAAGTCCTCACTGGTATCCAGGTTGTGGTTGTAGAAGTCTAAGCCAGCCTCTTGGAGGGCTTGAGCCTGATTGGGCTCCAGCATCCCCAGAGTCGCACAGGTTTCAAGACCCAAAGCCTTCACACCCTTGATCATGGCAGTGACTTTTTCAATATCACGATCTTTGGGCTCCCGCCAAGCAGCACCCATGCAAAAACGGTTTGATCCGGCAGCTTTGGCAGCTTTGGCAGCCTCAAGCACCTCATCTAAATCCATCAACTTGTTCGCCTTGACATCAGTGTCATAACGAGCCGCCTGAGGACAATATCCACAATCCTCGGGACAACCGCCGGTCTTGATTGACAAAAGCGTAGCCAATTCCACATCACCATCAGGGAAGTTGGCACGATGGGTCTCTTGTGCCTTAAACATCAAATCACTAAATGGCAGAGCAAATAGAGCCTCAACCTGGGCTACTGACCAAGCACCCAAAGCGTCAACCTCTTTATGTAAATCCTTTTGAGATTTGACTTGGGTGAGGGGTTTTTCAATAGTTTGGGTGGCCTGCATGGTCGAATTCCAGAAAATAGATCAATTCAAGGCATAAACATAACAGATAGAAGCCTAAATTAGGAAAAACTAGTGGTCAAATACCAAACATGAAGCTTATTTCTGATCCAAATCAAACCTCTCTGGTTGATCGCAGCCTAGATGCTGTTTGGCATCCCTGCACTCAGATGAAGCATCACGAGTCATTACCATTAATTGCCATTACTAAAGGTAAGGGTGCTTGGCTCTTTGATGACCAGGGCAATGCCCTCCTCGATTGCATTAGCTCCTGGTGGACTAATCTATTTGGCCACTCCAATCCGCGCATCAATCAGGCCATTACAAGTCAACTTGAAAAAATTGAGCATGTCATGCTCGCTGGATTTACCCATCCTCCTGTAGTAGAGCTATCCGAAAAACTATCTGCTTTAACTCAAGGCCAATTGGGTCACGTATTTTTTGCATCCGATGGTGCGTCTGCAGTAGAGATTGCTTTGAAGATGAGCCACCACTTCTGGCGACTAAATAATCATCCCCAAAAGAAAAAATTTGTCTGCCTAGAAAATGGCTATCACGGTGAAACTTTAGGCGCATTAGCAGTCACTGATGTTGCGATATTTCGAGAAGCATATGGATCGCTATTGCAAGATGTCTTTACCGTGCCTTCACCTGATTCACGAAAAGCGCAGCCTGGTGAAAGTGCTGACGATGTCGCCATGCGAGCAGCAGAAAAATTAGAAGAGTTACTGAAGGCAGAGCATCATCATATCGCCGCAATCATTATTGAGCCGCTCGTTCAATGCGCTGGTCAAATGGCAATGTACTCTCCTGAATATTTACGCCTTGTAAGGGCACTCTGTGACCGTTACAACATTCATCTCATCGCCGATGAGATCGCAGTAGGCTGTGGTCGATCGGGAAAGTTTTTTGCTTGTGAACATGCGGGAATTTGGCCAGACTTCCTGACACTCTCTAAAGGTATTAGTGGCGGGTATCTTCCGCTCTCGCTCTCGATGACGACTGACAAAATTTATCAGGCCTTCTATGGCGATCAACTGCAACAAGGTTTCTTGCACTCGCATTCCTATACAGGTAACCCAATGGCATGTGCTGCTGCACTTGCCTGCTTAGACATTTTCGAAACTGAATCTGTTCTTGAAAAAAATATTGAACGCAGCAAAGATCTCGCTAATGCATTTGCTTGGGCAAAAGTAGATCCTCGCATCGAACATTGGCGTCAGCAAGGCATGATCCTGGCATTTGATGTCAAACCTGAATCACTCCAGCGTAAAACTATTTTTTCAAGAGAGGTGTTTTCTGCAGGAATGGCAGAAGGTATTCTCATCAGACCCATTGGTAATACGATTTACGTCATGCCGCCGTATATTCTCTCCTCAGAAGAAACGATGCGAATGGGTATCTCTGTACAGCGCGCTCTCAATCAGGTGTTGGTATGAGTACAAACTTTAAAGCTCGAGCTATGGCAGAGCACCAGATTGACGACCTAGATGCGCAATTACTTAGACGTAAATTGCGTAGCACCGCGTCACCCTGTGATACCAAGGCTCGGGTTGACCAACGAGAACTCAAAGCGTTTTGTAGTAACGACTACTTGGGCCTAGCAAATCATCCTGAATTAGTTGCTGCGCTTGCCGAAGGTGCAAAACGATATGGGGTTGGTAGCGGTGCGTCACACTTAATCAGTGGCCACAGCATTGCGCATGATCTACTTGAAAAAAAATTAGCGGCTTGTGAGAGTAAATATATTCCCAATGCAAGAGCACTATTTTTTAGTACTGGCTATCTTGCCAACATCAATGCGATTACCGGTCTAAGTAAACTTGCTAATCAAGGTGAAGTCAGTATTTATTCAGCCAAACTCAATCATGCCTCTTTGATTGATGGTGTACGTCTAGCAAGTTCACAAACTAAAGCTAAAGTGACTTTGTTTGATCACCAAAATCTCGATTTTCTAGAAGAAGTATTACAGCAAGATGCGCACCCACTTAAATTGATTGTGGTCGATGGAGTCTTCAGTATGGATGGGGATATTGCGCCCGTTAAAAATCTACTTCGTATTGCTGAACAATATGATGCGCTGCTGATGGTAGATGATGCGCATGGCTTTGGCGTACTTGGCGAACAGGGCCATGGCATTCTGGAGCAATCGGCCGTGCATTCAGAAAGGATTATTTATGTTGGCACGCTTGGAAAAGCAGCTGGTGTCAGCGGCGCATTTATTTGTGCAACTGCGCCTTTTATTGAATGGCTTATCCAAAAAGGGCGCCCTTATATTTACAGTACCGCTACACCACCTGCGATTGCACACACCCTAATTACTAGCTTGGAACTCATCGAGGGTAAGGAAGGTATTACGCGTCGTAAACAATTAAATCAATTGATTCAAATTTGGCGCGATGAAATGACTTTCCAGCACTGGGAAAAAACACCCTCATCAACCCCAATTCAGCCTGTGATCTTAGGAAGCAATGCCAGTGCATTGGCAGCCGCCAAGCTCTTGGATGAGGCAGGTTATTGGATTCCAGCAATTCGACCGCCTACCGTACCCGTCGGTAGCTCGCGTCTACGCATCACTTTTTCTGCAAATCATAGTGTTGATGATTTACGAGAGCTGATCAAGACATTGCAAGTAATTGAGCAAGAAGTAAAAAGTAATTTATGACACTAAGAACATCTGCCGGTTTTTTTATTACTGGTACTGATACTGAAGTTGGCAAAACTTTGGTCAGCGGTGCACTCATTCTAAAACTTAGAGAGGATGGTATTCGCACCATAGGCTTCAAACCGGTGGTTGCAGGGACTTATGTTGATGCTAGCGGCCAAAAACTCAATGAAGACTTGGAGACATTGCGCATTGCTTCAGGATTAAATACTCGCGAGCAAAGTCTTTGTCCATTTGTTCTAGATGTGGCGGCAGCTCCACATATCGTTGCCCAGCAAAATAAGGTGCATTTAGATGCCACCCGAATCTTAGATGAATTCAATACATTGACCTCGGTATTTGATTCGGTAGTGGTTGAAGGTGTAGGTGGGTTTTTAGTCCCACTGAACGAGCAGGAAGATTTGGGGGATGTAGCGCAGGCAATGGATTTACCAGTCATTCTCGTAGTAGGTATGCGCTTGGGCTGTATAAATCACGCCCTACTCACTTGTGAAGCAATGGTGTCGCGCCAGTTGACAATTGCGGGCTGGGTAGCCAACACGCTGTCAGAGGAAATGCCTTCATTAGCAGAAAATATTCAAACCTTAAAGGATCGAATTTTTGCGCCTTTTTTGGGCATTATTCCTAACCTGCCTCCGCATCTTCAGAAATCAGAGAATGCCCCCTATTCCATTGAGGCCTTACGATTTGCTGCGGGACACATAAAACTGCCTGAATAAATTCAGATAAGATGAAACTATGCGATTACTTCCAGAAATCATAGACTCCGCATCAGCTATTCAAGAGATTCGCCGTAACATCCATGCGCATCCAGAATTGCGTTTTGAAGAAAATCGCACTTCTGATCTTGTGGCTGAAGCGCTTTCGAGCTGGGGAATAACGGTTTATCGCGGCCTTGGAAAAACTGGAGTTGTCGGAAAGCTGGATGGGGACTTAGGTCCAGGCAAGATGGTTGGATTACGTGCCGATATGGATGCACTGCCATTACAAGAACACAATAACTTTGAACATACTTCAAAGAATCCCGGCAAGATGCATGCCTGTGGCCATGATGGTCATACTGCCATGCTCCTCGGTGCTGCTCAATACTTATCTAATCATCGAGACTTTACCGGTGCGGTAATTTTCATTTTTCAGCCTGCCGAAGAAGGTGGTGCTGGCGCGCAAGAAATGATTAACGATGGACTCTTTAAGCAATTTCCTTGCGATGCTGTCTTTGGTCTGCACAACTGGCCAGGACTTGCCGAAGGGCATTTTGGCGTGACATCTGGCCCAATGATGGCATCAAGCAATACTTTTGAAATCACTATTCGAGGTAAAGGTGGACATGCCGCTTTGCCACATAATAGTGCTGACCCCGTACTTGCGGGCGCTCAAGTTGTCCAAGCTCTGCAAAGCATCATTACTCGCAATAAACGCCCTGTGGATGCAGCAGTCTTATCCGTCACACAGTTTCATGCGGGCGAAACAAGCAACGTGATTCCAGATAGCGCCTTTATCGGCGGAACCGTTCGCACATTCACCTTAGAAGTTTTGGATTTGATTGAACAACGCTTACGAGAAATCTCCCATAACGTATCTAGCGCATTTGACTGTAAAGCTGAAGTCAGCTTTGCTCGCAACTATCCTCCACTCATCAATCATGACAAGGAAGTAAGTTTTGCAAGCGAGGTCATGAGTGAGCTGGTTGGAGCGCAAAGCGTCAATACTTCTATCGACCCAACAATGGGCGCAGAAGACTTTGCATTCATGCTTTTAGAGAAACCTGGTTGTTATGTATTTCTAGGCAATGGTGATGGCGATCACCGCTCGGTAGGTCATGGCATGGGCCCATGCCATCTTCACAATCCTTCTTATGACTTTAATGACGCGCTGATCCCAGTAGGCGTTAGCTACTGGGTCAAGTTAGCTCAACGCTACTTAGAAAAATAATTCAGCCTAAGTAGTAAATTGTTTACGAGTTCGTAAATTGAGCTGGGCGCTTTTCCATAAAAGCTGCCATACCTTCTTTTTGATCATGAGTCGCAAAGCACGAATGGAATAAACGACGCTCAAAATGAATGCCTTCTGAGAGCGTAGTTTCATAAGCAGTATTGATCGCTTCTTTCACCATCATTGCAGTTAGCAGCGGCATATCCGCAATTGTCTTAGCAATTGCTTTCACTTCCTTTAGTAAATCTGCTTGCGGGAAAATACGAGAAACAAGTCCAGAACGCTCTGCCTCAGCTGCATCCATCATGCGACCTGTTAACGCTAAATCCATTGCTTTTGCTTTTGAGACTGCGCGCGGTAAACGCTGCGTACCACCAGCCCCAGGAATGATCCCTAGCTTCACTTCCGGTTGCGCAAACTTAGCACTGTCTGCTGCCATGATGGTGTCACACATCATCGCTAACTCACATCCGCCGCCAAGAGCGTATCCAGATACTGCAGCAATCACTGGCTTGCGTACTTTTTTTATCTCCTCCCAGTTGCGCGAGATAAAGTCACCGCGATAGACGTCGGCAAAACCATACTTGGCCATTGTTGCAATATCTGCACCAGCTGCAAATGCTTTTTCACTGCCGGTAATAATGACGCAGCCAATATTGTCATCAGCATCAAAACCCAACAGCGCCTTTCCTAATTCATTCATTAACTCATCATTGAGGGCGTTTAATACTTGAGGACGATTGAGAATAATGACGGCAACTTTGCCATCTACTTCGGTCAGTATGTTGTTGTAAGTCATCAATCTCTTTCAAAAATATTTGTTTAGCGTGGCAACAATAGCCACATCTTGCCATCTTGCTTCATGCGTCCCGCCAACTCACCTGCAGAATCGCCTGATCCCCAATAGTAATCCGCTCGCACCCCACCCACAATGGCTTTACCTGTATCTTGAGCCATCACTAACTTTTGCAAGGTTTGGCTACTTAGTGGCTTAGTGGTACTTAAAAATACTGGGGCACCTAAAGGCATCGCTTTCAAATCAATCGCAATGCTGCGCTCAGCAGTTAGAGGCACGCCCAATGCGCCATTAGGCCCCAGATCGGCACTGACGTTACTTGGCAACTCTTTGAAGAACACAAATCGAGGATTGGCATTGAGCATCTCCTCTACTCGACCTGGGTTGCGCTTGGCCCATGCAGAGATACCCTGCATTGTTGCCTCACCGCGCGTAATCTCCTTGCGATCGAGCAACCACTGGGCAAAAGACTTGAACGGCTGATCATTGGTGCCGGCATAACCAAGTCGTAATACGCGCCCATCTTCCAAACGAATTTTTCCAGATCCTTGAATTTGCATAAAAGCGGCAGCTACAGGATCTTGCACCCAAGCGATTTCTGAGCCTCGGAGCACACCGGAGCTCATGAGCTCAGCACGTGCTGGCGCAGGGCTTGGTTTTGAGCCTTTCCAGGCATTTGGCAGGCCGTATAAGGGAATAGAGTAAGTAGCTGTGCGAGTCTGGGAGCCATTCATGACGGGCTCGTAATAACCGGTGATTAGCCCAGATTCGTTACCTGTAGCGCTGTTACGCACTTCATATACCTGAAAGTTGCCCTCAAAATATTGGCGTATCGCACGTCCATCACGACCTGAAATTACTGAGGTCAGGGAGCACACCTGGCGCCAATTAATTTCGCTATTGCGTTTACGCAGAGCATCACAACTCTTGAGCCAAGCTGGCCAAGCCTGGCTTAAATCATCCTCTTGCCAGCCAGGCAAGTCCTGCCACGAGACGGATCGAAAGCTAGCGATAGAGGAGCTGTAGCTAGTTGGGGCAGCGCCACTTGATCGATAAGCAGATCCACGGGTAGAAGGCGTAGAGCAAGCAGCCAATAAGCTGGCAATGCTGACAGCGAATACACTGCAGGCAAAGACTCGCGAAGTATTTTTGCGACTTATCAATTTGGATATAGAAATCATGATTGCCAATTTACTCGATGAATACCCCATGATCTTGTTTGCCTTGGAGGGTGGCTTAGCCTTAGCCCTGCTGCTTTTTATCGTCCTGTGGACCGGTAAGGGCAAAAAATAGAGCTTTTAAGACCCTAGTGCAAGGTTCTGGGCATCACTAAAGCAAATTCAGGGATTGGGGTCTGGAAAAACTGAGCTTCTTCAGTGACACAGAAATACTCTCCACGCATTGTTCCCGCCGGCGTTGGTAAGGTGGCCCAACTGGTGTACTCAAACTGCTCCCCCGCCCGCAGCAGCGGTTGTTGACCTACCACTCCCAAGCCACGCACTTCCTGGACATCATTTTCCCCATCGGTAATAAACCAATGGCGAGCGATTAGCTGGATACTGGCCGTACCGGTGTTTTTAATAGCGACCGTGTAGGCAAAGGCAAACTGACGATTATCGGGGTCAGACTGGTCGGCCAAATACTGGGTTTTGACTGTAATGCTGATTTCATGAGGATTCATGCTCGAATTCTGCTCCATCCTGAGTCCAACTGCAAGCTAGAATCTAGGGATGGACAGTCAGAAATCACCCTCAAATAGCCAGTTTGTCATTGCCCCCTCGATTTTGTCGGCCGACTTTGCCTGCCTAGGCAAGGAAGTCCAGGATGTTCTCTTGGCGGGTGCAGACTGGATTCACTTTGATGTGATGGACAACCACTACGTCCCCAACCTGACTATTGGCCCCTTGGTTTGCGAGGCAATTCGTCCACACGCAACAAAAGATGGCAAGCCAGTGATGATTGATGTGCACCTCATGGTGGAACCAGTAGATCGCATCATTCCAGATTTTGCAAAAGCAGGTGCAAACCTGATTAGCTTTCATCCAGAGGCCAGTCCTCATGTAAACCGCACGATTAATTTGATTCGCGACCAAGGTTGTCAGGCTGGCTTGGTTTTAAATCCTGCGACACCACTACATCACTTAGATCACACACTTGAGTTGCTTGATCTGGTTTTATTGATGTCGGTTAATCCAGGGTTTGGTGGTCAGTCATTTATTCCGAGTACGCTTGATAAGATCGCTCAAGTACGTGCGCATCTAGATCGCCATCAACAAGAAACTGGTCGCCATATTCGTCTTGAAGTGGATGGCGGAATTAAGGTCGACAATATTGCAGAAGTAGCCAAAGCTGGTGCAGATACTTTTGTTGCTGGCTCAGCAATCTTTGGCAAAGAAAATTATGCCGACGTGGTTAAAGCGATGCGCGCAGAACTAGCGACGTCAGGAAAAGCGTAATGCAGCACGATGAATTTCTTGCCCTCGCAAAACAGGGTTTCAATCGCATTCCATTGGTGAAAGAAGTTTTAGCTGACTTAGAGACGCCGCTCTCGCTATACGTCAAGCTCACTCAAGCCTTTGGTCAAAAGAATACCTATCTACTTGAATCTGTTCTGGGTGGTGAGCGCTTTGGTCGATTCTCATTTATTGGCTTACCTGCAAAAACTGTTTTGAGAACAGTGGGTACGCCTGATGCACCACTCACCGAAGTGCTCTTCAACGACAAGGTAGTTGAAAGTAATCATGACAACCCATTAGATTTTGTAGACGCGTATTTCAAGCGCTTTAAAGTTGCAGTCCAGCCCGGCCTACCACGCTTCTGTGGCGGTCTTGCAGGATACTTTGGGTATGACACAGTTCGCTATATTGAGTCGCGTTTAGCAAAACACCATCTGCCAGATGAATTGGGTGTGCCCGATATTCAGTTGATGCTCACTGAAGAGTTGGCGGTTATTGATAATGTTGCAGGTCGCATTTATTTAATTGTTTACGCAGACCCCAGCGTGACAGATAGCTTTGATAAGGGCCAAGCTCGATTAAAAGAATTGCTTGCTTGCTTAAGCAAACCTGTGATCATGCCAGCCTCATTACCAAGCACTAAAACAGAATTAATCCGCAAGTTCAAAGCGGCAGATTTTGAAAATGCCGTCCTCAAAACCAAAGAATATATTTTGGCTGGCGATTGCATGCAGGTAGTGATTAGCCAGCGCATTAGCAAACCATTTACAGATTCACCACTCAGCCTATACCGTGCATTGCGCTCTTTAAATCCATCCCCTTATATGTACTTCTATGACTTTGGTGATCTGCAAGTAGTCGGTTCATCACCAGAGATCTTGGTGCGCCAAGAGCAACGTGAGAGTCAGAAGATTGTGACGATTCGTCCATTAGCTGGCACACGCCCTCGTGGTGCGACACCCGAAGAAGATGAACGCCTTGCTACAGAATTGCTTGCCGATCCAAAAGAGATCGCAGAGCATGTGATGTTAATTGACTTAGCACGCAATGATGTAGGTCGTATCGCAAAGACTGGGACCGTCAAAGTGACAGACTCTATGTCGATTGAAAAATATTCTCATGTTCAGCACATTGTGAGCTCTGTTGAAGGTGAGCTATTAGACAATATGAGTAATATGGATGTTCTGCGAGCAACCTTCCCTGCCGGTACTTTATCGGGCGCCCCAAAAATTCGGGCAATGGAAATTATTGATGAGATGGAAATTGTGAAACGCGGCGTTTATGGTGGCGCAGTAGGCTACCTCTCCTTCTCCGGAGATATGGATGTGGCCATTGCCATTCGTACCGGCGTGATTCGCGAAGGTGTATTGCATTCTCAAGCGGGTGCTGGTGTGGTGGCAGACTCTGACCCAACTGCCGAATGGAAAGAAACCGAAGTGAAAGCTCGAGCAGTTTTAATGGCAGCGGATTTAGTGCAAGGAGGACTCGATGCTCCTCATGATTGATAACTACGATTCATTTACCTACAACCTCGTTCAGTATTTCGCAGAACTTGGTGAGGAGGTAAAGGTCTTCCGCAATGATGAAATCTCCGTTGAAGAGATTGCCAAGATCAACCCTGCTCGTATTTGCATTTCACCAGGGCCCTGCAGTCCAGCGGAGGCAGGAATTTCTGTGGCTGCGATTCAACGCTATGCTGGACAAATTCCTATCCTCGGTGTCTGCCTTGGACATCAAGCAATTGGTGAGGCTTTTGGCGGCAAAATTGTTCGCGCCCAGAAAGTCATGCATGGTAAGACTGATGACATTCACCATACTGGTGTTGGCGTTTTCAAAGATTTACCCAACCCATTCAAAGTGACGCGTTATCACTCCCTTGCGATTGAAAAAAGTTCATTACCGACAATGCTCGAAATAACCGCCACCTCTTCTGATGGTGAAATTATGGGTGTACGCCATAAAGAACTCGCGGTAGAAGGCGTGCAGTTCCATCCAGAATCGATTCTCTCTGAGCATGGCCATGCGCTGCTGAAGAATTTCCTGCAAGCCAAATAACACAGGTATTAAGTCGATCTCTATGTCCCTTACTCCACAGCAAGCGTTACAACAATGTATTGAACTTCGCGAACTTTCTCATGATGAGATGACAGCCATGATGCGCCTCATCATGAGTGGTGAGATGCCACCAACTTTAGTTGCTGGCCTACTCGTTGCCCTGCGCACTAAAAAGGAGACGGTTGGTGAAATCGCCGCAGCTGCGCAAGTCATGCGTGAATTTGCGACACCAGTACATGTAGAGGATAGAAAAAATTTAGTTGACGTAGTGGGCACAGGTGGAGACGGCGCTCACACTTTCAATATTTCTACTGCTGCCATGTTTGTCGCCGCAGCGGCTGGTGCAAAAATTGCTAAGCATGGCAATCGCAGTGTGAGTAGCAAGTCAGGTAGCGCAGATATTCTAGAGTCCTTAGGCGTGAAGCTGTCGCTTTCACCAGAGCAAGTTGCGAAGTGTATCTCTGAGGTAGGTGCGGGCTTTATGTTTGCTCCAAACCATCACCCTGCAATGAAGAATGTTGTGCCAATTCGCAAAGATTTGGGTGTGCGTACAATTTTTAATATCCTAGGACCTCTTACAAACCCAGCAGATGCCAAGCGCATCCTAATGGGCGTATTCCATGCAGACTTAGTCGGTATTCAGGCGCGGGTATTGCAAGCGATGGGAATGGATCATGCGTTAGTGGTTTATGGCCGTGATGGCTTAGATGAGATCTCTCTTGAGGGCCCCACCCTCGTTGGTGAATTAAAGGATGGCCAAGTTCGTGAATATGAGATTCATCCAAAAGACTTTGGTTTAAGTACAGCACTTACCAGCAGCTTTAAGGTGGCCGACGCCGAAGAATCTAAGGCGATTGTTTTAGGTGTGCTCAATAAAAAATCCGGCCCAGCAAGTGACATTGTTAGCCTCAACGCTGGTGCAGTACTTTATGTAGCTGATGTGGCACCAAGTATTGCTAGCGGTATTCAGATGGCGCAAGCAGCCATTGCATCTGGTGCCGCTCGTCAAAAACTAGACCAATTTGTAGCGGCAACCCAAAACTAATTAAGATCTTCATGAGCGATATCCTCGACAAAATTGTTGCTACCAAAAAAATAGAGATCGCTGCCGATTTGAAAAAGATCTCTTTAGCTAATCAACGCGATCAGGCCGAAGAAAATAATCGTAATGCACTCTTAAAACCGCGAGGCTTTATTCAATCTATCGAGCGAAAGATCGCGGCGGGCAAAGCCGGCGTAATTACCGAGATTAAGAAAGCTAGTCCCAGCAAAGGAATCTTACGAGAGAATTTTCAGCCTGCTGAAATCGCTCAGTCTTACGAAAAAAATGGAGCAGCCTGTTTATCTGTACTCACAGATAAAGATTATTTTCAGGGGGCTAATGCTTATCTTCAGGCCGCAAGAGCTGCATGCAATATTCCAGTCTTACGCAAAGACTTTACGATCGATCCCTATCAAGTCTACGAAGCAAGGGCAATCGGTGCTGATGCTGTTTTGCTTATTGTGGCCTGCTTAGAACTCAATCAAATGAAGGAGTTAGAAGCTTGTGCTCATGAACTCGGTCTCGATGTCCTCGTTGAAGTTCATAGCGCTCCCGAGCTAGAGCAAGCCCTTGAATTAAAAACGTCATTGCTTGGAATCAATAATCGCAACCTGAAGACTTTTGAAGTTACCCTTCAAACAACCCTGTCCTTGCTATCAATGGTTCCTACTGGAATAACTCTGGTTACTGAATCTGGAATCATGAATCGTGCAGATGTGCAATTGATGCGTGATCATCAGATCAATGCATTCTTAGTGGGCGAAGCATTCATGCGGGCTAACGATCCTGGAGCAGCTCTGAGCGAATTATTTAATTAGGTAAGCTTTGAGGGTCTCAATAAATCTAGCCCGACTTTAATCAGCCCAACGAATACTATTGTTCCAAGCACATCACCAATTAGCATTACCAAGAAGTGATTGAAGCTTCCGGTCTCATCAAGACTTCGGACCGAAAACCACCATTGATGCAAGCCTGCGCTCAAGGCTGCATAAATCAAAGTGCAAATTACCAACTTCGGTAAAGTCAAATTACTCAGATCAGATGAGATATCTATATTCCTCAATACAAAGACTCTAGCTAAATAGGGTGCAAAGCCGGAAATCAAACCAATGCCCATGCAGGTTGTGAGTTCTCGAGGGAAAGGTCCTAAATAACTAATAAAAAATGATGCGATGGCTATTCCCAATGCGCCCGGCAAGCCAAATATCAGAGTAAGAAATAAACGAAGGCCTGCAGGTAGATAGATCCAATTCACCCCTAAGCCAAAAGTGAGGTGAGTGGTGAGCCAATCATTGACATAAAACAAAATTGTGTACGCTAGCGAACTAATTAAAAACCCTAAAGGCCACTCTAAAACTATTTTTTTCATGATTGCCGACATGTTAATTAAATTAATACTATGTCATCCTAGCCATCAAACTTATGCAGGTATATACTCTCATCGTTAACCCTTAGGCGAATAGCCCTCTAAATCTTTAATCGTTTATGTCGACCACTAAATCCTCTTGCTATATTCGTTTTCTGAATTTGATTGATGTTCTTGATCGAATTAACCCCGGCAAAAAACTCGACTCCATTGAAGAGAGTCTTCTGGACAAAATTATTTTGAGTTTTCATGCTGAGCAGCCCCTATTGGTAGGCGATTTAATTTCAATGTCTGAGTTTGGCTCTCAAGCTACTCTGCACGGACGCCTCAAGAATCTCAGCGCCATGGGCTACATCAAGATGGCAGCGAATGAAGACGGGCGCAAAAAAGAAGTGGTGCCCACCAAGGTTGCCATCAAGCGCTATGAAGAAATTTCTAAGTGCCTAGAAAAGGCTGTCAAAGCGGGTTAATAACTTCCCGCAAGAAAGTAAAAAAGCCCTTAGTAATAAGGGCTTTTTCTTTAAGGATGATGCTTTAAACGTTAAAGAGGAAATTTAATACATCACCATCTTTAACAACATACTCCTTACCTTCGGCACGCATCTTGCCAGCCTCTTTGGCACCAGACTCGCCCTTGAATTGCACAAAGTCTTCATATGCAATAGTTTGCGCACGAATAAAGCCACGTTCAAAGTCCGTATGAATTACCCCAGCAGCCTGGGGAGCAGTATCACCTTGATGAATAGTCCAGGCGCGCACCTCTTTAACACCAGCGGTAAAGTAGGTCTGTAGCCCTAATAACTTATAACCCGCCCGAATCACCCGATCCAAGCCAGACTCCTCCATACCGAGATCGGCAAGAAACTCCGCTTTATCAGCATCATCCAAATCAGCAATCTCAGCCTCGATTGCGGCGCATACCGCCACTACTGGAGCACCCTCTTTGGCTGCATGCTGAATAACCGCCTCTAAATGAGGATTATTTTCAAAACCGTCTTCTTTAACGTTAGCGATATACATTGCCGGCTTTGCTGTGATTAAGCAGAGCGGCTTTAAGAGCAAGTTTTCTTCTTCAGTCAGCTTCATGCTGCGTACCGGCTGCGCTTGATCTAAGTGAGCCTGCACTTTGGTCAGCACAGCCACTAAGGCTGTAGCCTCTTTGTCATTACCTGACTTTGCCGCCTTACTTGAGCGCTGTAGCGTTTTTTCAACTGTAGTTAAATCTGACAGAGCCAATTCGGTGTCGATCACGGCGATATCGGAGATTGGGTCAATCTTTCCGGCTACGTGGATCACATTGGCATCCTCAAAACAGCGCACCACATGGGTAATAGCGTCAGTTTCACGAATATTGGCTAAAAATTGATTCCCTAGACCTTCGCCTTTGGAGGCACCAGCCACTAATCCCGCAATATCGACAAATTCGACAGCTGCAGGCAGGATGCGCTCGGGCTTGACGATCTCAGCCAAAGCGGCAAGACGGGGATCAGGAACCTCGACCACACCTACATTAGGCTCGATCGTGCAGAAAGGATAGTTTTCTGCCGCGATTCCAGCCTTGGTAAGCGCGTTAAAAAGGGTAGATTTGCCGACGTTAGGCAGGCCGACGATGCCACATTTCAAAGACATGGCTGTATTGTAAAGGGCTAGTTTCGATATCATCGAGATATGTCAGAAGTTCACCCAAATACCTCGATTAAATTACCTAAAAATACCTCTCAGATACGGACTGTAGATATTGCCGTAGTCGGCGGAGGCATAGTGGGCAAGGCTTGTGCCTTAGGTCTAGCGCAACTTGGGCTGCAAACGGTTCAAATTGCCCCCGATTTAGGTCAAGTGGTTGCTGCCCCCGAGGGCAGTCAATGGGGCCAACGTATCTATGCTTTTTCTCCCGGCACCCAAAAACTATTAGCCCATCTACAAGTTTGGGATGCCGTTGATCACAGTCGTATGCAAGCTGTTCGAGATATGCGGATTTTTGGTGATCGCGGTGAAAGTCAGGATCAGCTGCATCTATCTGCTTTTGAAGCTGGTACTCCCCAGCTAGCCTGGATTGGCGAATCGAATCTGATCGAGCACACCCTGGATCAAGCCTCACGCTTCCAAAATAAATTAGAGCGTATGAATGGCGCAGTCGAAAAAATTCAAACCATTGATGATGGGGTTCTACTCCACCTAAAAGATGGTTCAAGCTTAAGAGCCCAACTCCTGATTGCTGCTGATGGTGCTAATTCACCCATCCGCTCGGAGTTAGGGATTTCTGCAAAAGAGGAAAGCTACTCGCAAAATGCCGCGGTAGCCAATTGGATTTGTAGTAGCGCCCATTTAGAAACTGCTTATCAATGGTTTTTACCCGGCGGCGATATTGTGGCGATGTTACCGCTACCAAATAAACAGGTATCGATGGTATGGTCAACCTCGCCAGAAAATGCTGCGGATCTTTTAAAACTGGATTTTGCAGACTGGGCTGAAAAGTTTTCCTCGATTGCTAATGGAGCAATAGCTGCTCAACTTGGGGAGCTCAAGCTCAATTCGATACCAGCCACTTTTCCTCTTAGAAGAATTCAGGCGAGTCGCTTCATTGGCCCAGCTGAAAATCCCAAGGTAGTGCTGATTGGAGATGCGGCTCATGTCATTCATCCATTAGCAGGACAAGGCTTAAATTTAGGTCTCAGAGATGTTGCATCACTACTTCACGTGCTGAGTAAACGAGAATCTTTTCGGCTACTCAATGACATAGTGCTACTGCGTCGCTATGAAAGACAACGTCAAGGCGACACCAGTGCATTACTTTGGGTAACAGATAAACTTAAAAAACTTTTTTCAGCAAGTAGTAGTACTGAAAGGCAATTACGTAATTGGGGATTGGGTATGGTCAATCGTAGTCACTTCATTAAACGGCGCCTCATTGAGCGCGCTCTCGGAGATGCTGATTTTGAATAAATTACTTTCTACTCTCGCTTTAGCGTGCTCTCTAGTATTTTTAGTAGGAACAGTCAACGCGCAATCGGAACAGCAAGTTCGATCTGAGCTTCAAAAGAAGATTGGCCAAAACACCAAAATCAAAAGTGTCTCTCAATCACCCATTTCCGGCATATATGAAGTGTTAGTTGGAAATGAGATTTTTTATACCGATGCGAATAGTAAATATTTAATCCAAGGCGAAATCATTGAGATCGCTACTGGAAAAAATATTACGGAGCAAAAACAGGTAGACCTTAATCGCATTAAATGGTCTGAACTCAATTCATCAAATGCTTTAAAAGTAGTACGAGGTAATGGCAGTCGACAGTTAGCTGTTTTTTCCGACCCGAATTGCGGCTACTGTAAGCGTTTAGATAAATCCTTGCAGCAATTAGATAACGTTACGGTCTATACCTACCTTATTCCGATTCTCTCAGCTGACTCCGCGCAAAAGTCGAAACAGATTTGGTGCTCTGCAGATCCCCAAAAAGCCTATGTTGATTGGATGATCAATGGCATTACACCTACCGGCAAGGGCGACTGCAGCACACCTTTAGATAAAAATATGACCTTTGCCAAAACCTATGGCATTACGGGTACGCCTACTATTTTCTTTACTGATGGCAGTCGCTTTCCAGGTGCAGTTCAAATCACCGATATTGAAAAGAAATTTAGCAGCCTGAAGTGAGAGGTAACCCTAATGAATAAATTAAATACCTCTGATCTACCAGCAATCCAGTACACCATTTGGTCGGCGGATTTACACGGTCACCGCTTTCATGTGAAGCTACACATTCAGAATCCCTCGCCCAACGGACAGATTTTGCAGATGCCCGCTTGGATTCCGGGAAGCTATTTAATACGTGATTTCAGCAAACAAATTGAAACGATCGAGGCGTTTGCACTAAATAAGCCAAATCAAGCGCTGGTCTTAGAGCGAATTGATAATGATCAATGGTGCTTACCCAAGGTAGCTGGTGCAGTAGAAATCCTCACAACGGTATATGCATTTGATTCTTCAGTACGAGCCGCCTATCTAGATACTGAGCGTGCTTTTATCAACCCAAGCAGTTTATGTTTAGCAGTCAAGGGGCAGGAGTCTTTACCCTGTGCTGTAGTCTTAGTTCCTCCTCAAGATACTTGCGCGAACTCCTGGACTGTTCAAACGGGCTTGCAACAAGCCAAAGTAGATGATCAAGGTTACGGCTTTTATCTCGCCAAAAATTATGACGATCTCTTAGATCATCCGATTGCGATGGGTGAGTTTCAGATTGCACATTGGCAATCAAGTGGCGCGTCACACGCCATGGCTATTCAAGGTTGCATCCATGAAATTGATCTTGAGCGCTTAGCAAAAGATCTTCAGGCTATCTGTACCAGCACAATTAATCTCTTTGAGCCTAAGACTAAGAAAGCACCTTTCCAGAATTATTTATTTTTGGTGAATGCGGTTCTCTCTGGATATGGCGGACTCGAACATCGCAATAGCACCGCCCTGCTATGCCGTCGTGATCAGATTCCCCAAATAAATTCCCCGGTTGATGAGGTATCTTATCGTGAGTTTTTAGGCCTCTGTAGTCATGAATACTTCCATGCTTGGTTAGTTAAACGCATTCAGCCAAAAGCATTTCAACCCTATCAACTTGATCGCAGAAACCATACTCGTTTACTGTGGTTATTTGAAGGCTTTACGAGTTACTACGATGACTTGCAATTATTCCGTAGCAAACGCATTGATCTCAAAACCTACCTCAAGCTAGTGACTAATAATTGGAATGGTATTTTGCGTGGGCCTGGTAGATTGAAGCAAAGCCTAGCGGACAGCTCTTTTGATGCTTGGACTAAGTATTACCAAGCCGATGAGAACACGCCGAATTCAGTCGTGAGTTATTACGGCAAGGGCGCCTTGCTCGCTTTAGGTTTAGATCTCAAGATTCGTGCATTTACAAGCAACCGCCAATCCTTAGATGATTTGATGCGTCTCATTTGGCAAACTCATGGGGTAACGCTGGATGGCATTGCTGAAGATGGCCTGGACGAGTTGATACTCAAACTACTTGGCAGAGGGTTCTCAAAAACCTGGAATGAGTTTCAATCTCGCTACATTTTTGGTACTGAAGATATTCCAATTCAGAAATGGATTAACTCCCAAACTATTGCAGTAAAACAAAAAACCCATTCCAAGCTTGAGCAAATTAAATTGCAACTTGGGTTGCGTCACACTGAAGTAGGTGGCTGGCTAAAGGTAACCCACGTACTCGACGGTGGTGCTGCGCAATTGGCTGGTCTAGCTACAGGAGATCTTCTGGCTAGCATCAATGGTGAGCGTGTTATTGCTGCTCGCTGGGATGAAATTTTATCTTACTTGATCACAGGGCAAATCATTCAGATTTGCTTTTACCGAGATGACTTAGAGCATGAGTGTATGACCGTTCTTGAGGATGATCAAATTCCAGCCCAGTACATACTCACTCCGACTGAGTAATGCATTCATTTTCTGCAGCTGATATTCCAGAAGATTGGCGCACTCTACTCGGAGACTATTTTGAATCCCCTGAGTGGCAACAACTCCAGGCTAATCTCAGGGCTGAGCTCAATAAAGAGTTCGAGAAGATTGGTCCAGAGCCTCAGAATTTCTTCAAAGCACTCTCGCTGACTCCGCTTAATCAAGTTAAGGTAGTCATCTTGGGGCAAGATCCGTATCACTCTCCTGGGCTAGCTCAGGGTTTGGCTTTTTCCATACCGAGCAATATTCCGATAAATTCTCGCCAATTTCCGAGCTCCTTACGTAATATCAGCAAGGCGCTAGCACTGGAAGGTTTTGGCGCTCTTAAGAATGGGGATCTTCATTCTTGGGCTGAGCAAGGCGTTTTACTTCTCAATACCGCTCTCAGTGTCAAATTGGGTGAAGCAGGCAGTCACGCCAATCTGGGTTGGAAATCCCTCATCGATCGACTGATAAGTGCCTTAGCGCAGCAAAAGCCCAATCTGGTTTGGATGCTGTGGGGAGGTCATGCCCAATCCAAGTTATCCCTTATTGAAGCAGCACCAGATCAATTGATTCTCCAATCCTCACACCCTTCTGGGCTAGGGGTCTATAAAACAGATCGACCCTTCCTAGAGCTTGGTGCTAAGGCAAGTTGTGGGCACTTCACTAAGGCTAATGAGTGGTTACTGAAGCTGGGTCTAAAGCCGATCATCTGGGTAGATAGAAACAATCCAAACTGGTTGGACTTGTTTTCTGCAGGGAATTGACCTTTACATTACATGTAACAAATAAGTAAGTTAAAATGTTACATGTAACTTAAATAAAGAGTCTAAAAAAAATGCCTTCAAATGCCGCGCTTAGAGTCCAAAAACACCGGCTAGCCCTCAGAGATGCTGGATTACGGCCTATTCAAATATGGGTTCCAGATACTCAAGCCCCTGGCTTTTTTGAAGAATGTCGTCGCCAATCAGCTCTAGTAGCCGCTGCCGATCGAGCAGACAATGAGCTGATGTCCTTTCTCGATGACTCATTAGCAGATTTGGATGAAGCGTGAAGCGTGGCAACGTGGTAACGGTTGCTATGCAGGGTGACTTTGGAAAGCCGAGACCAGCCTTAGTACTTCAATCGGACGTTTTCAGTGATATTCATGCAACGGTAACGGTTGCCTTGATATCCAGTGAAATTAAACAAGCTCCAATCTTCCGACTTGATATTGAACCCAATGAAGCCAATGGGCTAACCCGAGCATCACAAGTTCAGATTGATAAGATCATGTCAATTCGAAGTGAAAAAATTGGATCTGTAATTGGCGAGCTCAATGACGTCATGATGGTACGAGTCAACAGAGCCCTAGCGCTTTGGTTAGGCTTAGCCTAAGGTGCATTTCTAGAAAGTACTGCGTAGAGGTAACCAGCCAAACATGCTGCCACTATGGCGCTGAGCCACTCTAGCATCTGACCTGACTGAAATAAACCTGTAGATTGACCTGTATAGGAACTAGCTAGAGCAGCAACACTGCCAACCAAGACCGCCATAAGGAATTTCTTAGCCCTTGGCTTAGATTGACGTTTTCCTGGGTAAAAAACCAAGGCAAATACGCCAGTTAGACCACCAATCACCAGAAAAGCTAAAAACCCCATTGCCACCCCCATTGTTTCTGCCATCAAATCTATAATCACCATTATGAAGTTGTTGACACTCGGCATCAATCATCACACAGCGCCGGTCGCTATTCGGGAAAAGGTCGCCTTTGACCCTGAATTTCTTCAAGAAGCGTTGCACGATCTTCGCCAACATCTCGTTGGCGCGAATCAGGCCGGCCTGCCTGAGGCCACAATCCTGTCTACCTGCAATCGAACTGAACTCTACTGCGCCGCTAACGATGCAGATGCAGCCAGCCTATTACATGAAGCGACGTTTGACTGGTTAGCCAAAACCCAACAACTTGCTCCAAGCAGTTTGGAGCCGCATATTTATTCGCTACCGCAATCTGATGCAGTTCGGCATGCCTTTAGAGTTGCTTGTGGGTTGGACTCTATGGTGATTGGTGAAACCCAAATCTTGGGTCAGATGAAAGATGCTGTGCGTACTGCAAATGATGCGGGCGTCCTTGGTACCTATCTTAATCAACTCTTTCAGAAAACCTTTGCAGTCGCAAAAGAAGTCCGTGGCTCGACAGAGATTGGCGCCCACTCGATTTCAATGGCAGCAGCATCCGTTCGATTAGCCGAACGTATTTTTGAAAGTATTGCTGATCAACGTGTTCTGTTTATCGGCGCTGGTGACATGATCACTTTGTGCGCTACCCATTTCGTGGCACGCAAGCCTAAAGCAGTAGCAATTGCCAATCGCACGATTGAACGCGGACAAGAATTAGCAGACTCGATTTCCATTCAAGATGTTGAGGCAGAATCATTTAAGCTCTCAGATCTGCCGAGTCGACTGCATGAATTTGACATCATCATTTCTAGTACGGCATCGTCGCTGCCGATTATCGGATTAGGAATGGTAGAGAGTGCTCTTAAGCAACGTCGCCGTAAACCCATGGTCATGATTGATCTAGCGGTTCCCCGTGACTTTGAGCCAGAGATTAGCCGCTTAAATGACATCTACCTTTATACAGTCGATGATCTAGGCGTGATGATTCAGACTGGCGCCTCTTTACGCCAAGCAGCAGTGAGTCAGGCTGAAGCGATCATTGAAGATCGTGTTGGTAATTTCATGCACTGGATGCAAGGTCGTAAGACTGTGCCACTCATTCAGGACATTCAGCAACAAGGCGAGCACCTCAGGCAACTTGAACTCGATCGTGCGATGAAACGATTAATGCGTGGTGAGGATCCCCAAGAAGTTCTTAATGCGATGGCTCAAGGCTTAACAAATAAGTTCTTACATGGCTCATTACATGCTTTGCAACACTCCAACGGCGCTGAGCGTGAAGCACTGATTAAGTTACTTCCCAAATTATTCGCCTCACACTCCAAGCCAGAAGACCATTAGATGAAGCCCAGCATGCGGGCTAAGCTAGACCACCTAGATACGCGCTTAGCCGAACTTAATTCTTTATTAACTACCGAAGAGTCCACCAAGGATATGGACAACTATCGGAAGCTCACACGTGAGCATTCTGATATTGCGATGGTAGTGGAGCAATTTGGCTTATATAAACAAGCCGAGGCTGATGCACAAGCTGCAGAAGAGATGCGCAAGGATCCTGATATGAGAGACTTTGCTGATGAAGAGCAGAAACAAGCTCAAGCCACCATGGAAGAGCTTGAGGGCACTCTTCAAAAACTACTCCTACCCAAAGATGTCAACGACGAACGCAATGTCTTCTTAGAAATTCGGGCAGGTACAGGCGGTGATGAGAGTGCACTTTTTGCCAGCGACCTACTCCGAATGTATACGCGATTTGCAGAACGTCAGGGCTGGAAAGTAGAAGTGGTCAATGCTGCCGAATCTGATCTTGGTGGCTATAAAGAAGTTGTTTTGCGCTTAGTAGGTCAGTCTGTCTATTCACGCCTCAAATTTGAGTCTGGTGGCCATCGCGTGCAACGTGTTCCCCAAACAGAAACTCAGGGACGTATTCATACTTCAGCTTGTACAGTAGCTGTGATGCCCGAGGCTGATGAATTAGAAGCGGTCAAAATTAATCCCGCTGAATTACGCATTGATACTTTTAGAGCTTCAGGGGCTGGTGGTCAGCATATTAATAAAACGGACTCTGCTGTTCGTATTACCCACTTACCAACTGGCACCGTAGTTGAGTGCCAAGATGATCGTAGTCAGCACCGCAATCGTGAACAAGCAATGAAGGTTCTTGTCTCTCGCATTATGGATGCTCGTGAACGTGAAAAACATCAGCTAGAAGCACAGACCAGAAAGTCTTTAGTTGGCACTGGTGATCGTAGTGATCGCATTCGGACTTACAACTTTCCACAAGGTCGTATTACCGATCACCGCATCAATCTCACACTGTACAAAATTGATGCCATGATGGATGGTGATATAGACGATCTATGCAATGCCCTTGCGTCTGAACATCAGGCGGAGCTTCTTGCAGCACTTGGTGATAATTAATTCCACCACAGGATGAGCGCCAGCCCGCCATTACGCGAATTAATTAGCAACTGTGCATTGCCAGCAAATGAGGTGCGGATATTACTTGCCCTCATCCTAGAGAAGCACTACCAACTCCCGCGCTCTGCCCTGCTATCTCGTGATGATATGAGTTTGAATGAGCAAGCTTTTCTGGAATGGGAAAGACTAGTTTCTAGAAGAGTTTTAGGAGAACCTATTGCGTATATCTTAGGCAAGAAGGGCTTTCATAATATTGAGTTAGAGGTTGGCCCTGGGGTACTTATTCCTCGCCCAGAAACTGAGCTCCTCGTAGAGATTGCCCTTACTGAGATTGCCAAACTCAACAAACGCACAAGGGTACTAGATCTGGGTACTGGCTCTGGTGCTATTGCACTCTCTATTGCAAACGCTGCGCCACTGGCATCAGTGACTGCAACAGATCAATCGACCGAGGCTTTAGCGATTTCAAAGCAAAATGCGCAATCCTTAAACCTATCAGATCAAGTCCAGTTTTTACTCGGTAGTTGGTATGCAGCATTGACTGAACCAAGCCAATTTGATGTGATTGTGAGTAATCCGCCCTACATCGCCCATCAAGACCCCCACCTCACTCAAGGGGATCTCCGTTTTGAGCCTGTATCCGCTCTGACCGATTACGCTAACGGGCTGAGCTGCTTAGAAAGTATTATTGCCGGGACAAGTGAATACCTTAAATCTGGCGGCTTGATTGCCGTTGAGCATGGCTTTGATCAATCCGAAGCGGTGATGGAGCTAATGAAAGGGGCGGGTCTAATAGATGTCCAGGCTCACCTCGATTTGGCAGGCCACTGCCGAGTAGTTTCTGGACGAAAAAGGCTCTAAAACCGATACAGGGAATTAACCCTTTTCTTCAGATAGCCTTAAAATTACCTCATTATTAGTAGTAAATCATCATCTTCAATTAGCATAAATTCAGGAAAAAATATGGATACCCAAGCAAAAATTCAAGAAATCGTTACTAGCCACCCCGTTGTATTGTTTATGAAGGGCAATGCCCAGTTTCCGCAATGCGGCTTTTCCGGAAACGCGATCAATATTTTGCGCGCAAGTGGTGTGGAGACTCTTCATACCGTTAACGTTTTGGAAGATGAAGCCATTCGTCAGGGTATTAAGGAATTTGCTAACTGGCCAACCATTCCTCAGCTCTATATCAATGGTGAATTCATTGGTGGTTCAGACATCATGACTGAAATGTTCGAAAGTGGTGAGTTGAAAAAACTTGTACAAGGTTAATTGCACAAAATCTGCATAACTCATATTTGTGACTTTTGACTTAAGCTCTCTTTTACTATTTGGCCTGCCATTCGGTTTATGTGCAGGCCTTCTAGTCTATGCGCTCAATTTACGCTCAGCCCTCGCTAGAGTTGAGCAACAAAATCAAAATGATGCTGCGCTTTCTGCCAGCTTAAGAGCTGAGCGTGATCAGGCATTACAGAATGCCATTCGACTTGAGGCAGCACTGGACTCCGAGCGTAAACAAGGTTTAGGAAGAATTGAATCCCTCAATGAGGCTAAAGAGGCGCTCACTAGCCAATTCAAAAATCTCGCTAATGAAATTTTGGAGGATAAGTCCAAGCGCTTTACTGAGCAAAACGTTGCTAGTTTAGATGCTCTTCTGAAGCCACTACAAACTAAGCTTTCAGAATTTAAAGAGCAGGTAAATACCTCTTACGGTAACGAAGCACGTGAGCGTTTTGCTCTCAAGAGTGAGATCGAGCGTCTAGCCAACCTGAATTTACGCATGTCTGATGAGACACGTTCGCTGACCCAGGCACTGAAGGGCGACTCGAAAGTACAAGGCAATTGGGGTGAGTTGGTTTTAGAGTCCATTCTTGAATCTTCAGGCCTTCGAAAGGGTGAAGAGTACCTAGTTCAAGATAGCCATACCCTGACTGATGGCTCACGCCTCCAGCCTGACGTCGTAGTGAAGCTGCCAGAGGGTAGAAGCTTAGTGGTTGATAGCAAGGTTTCTATTACCGCGTATTCACGCCATGCCGAGGCAACCGATCCAACTACTTTAGAGCAAGAATTAGCGGCACATATTCAGTCTCTTCGACAACACATTCAAGGACTCTCAAGCAAGAACTACAGCTCCCTATACGGCATTGGCTCGGTAGATTTTGTGTTGATGTTTGTGCCTATTGAACCTGCATTCCTACTAGCCTTGAAGACAGCGCCTAATTTGTATCAAGAGGCACTAGCCAAAAATATTGTGCTCGTGTGCCCAAGTACATTGATGGCTACGCTGAGAACTGTTGCACATCTCTGGCGTCAGGATCACCAAAACCGCAACGCTCTAGAAATTGCAAAACAATGTGGCACGCTATATGACAAGTTTGTTGGCTTTGTTGATGATCTTGAAAAACTGGGTCAGCGTTTAGATCAAGCCCAAACGAGTTACCACGATGCCTTTAGTAAACTCAAATCCGGTAAAGGCAATCTGATTCGTACTGCAGAAAAGGTGCGTGAGCTCGGTGTTAAGCCTAGTAAAAATTTATCTCCCCCCCTAATTGAATCGTCAACTGACTCTGAATAAAAATTGACTGCTACGCACGCATCAGAAATACAGACCTCACCACCTTCTTATAGAAAAGTAGCTATTGCTGCTTGCTTTGGAACCTTTCTAGAGTGGTATGACTTTCTCACCTTTGCCACTCTGGCTGTAGTTTTTGGCCCCCTCTTTTTTCCCTCAAGCGATCCCAGTACAGCCCTATTAGCTAGCCTTGCGACTTTCGGTGTAGGTATGGTGGTGAGACCCATAGGAGCAGCTATTTTTGGAAGCATTGGCGATCGTATTGGGCGACGCCCCGTGTTTATGATCACCATCACTCTCATGGGAATTGCTACGGTATGCGTTGGCTTTTTGCCGACCTATGCTCAGGTTGGGATCTGGGCACCTATTCTGTTAGTGACCCTTAGACTACTTCAAGGCCTCTCGGCAGGAGGAGAAATTGGGGGTAGCGCCGTCTACCTGACCGAGCATGCAGGTGACTCTAATCGTGGCTTTAAGACTAGCTTCTTGCAGCTCATGGGGCCACTTGGCATCTTAGTATCCACACTCCAAATTGCCTTGTTACAAACCTATCTTAGCCAAGAAGAATTTCTATCTTGGGGCTGGCGTATACCATTTTGGATCTCACTAATTCTGCTGTTGATTGCATTTAAAGCGCGCACGGCCTTGGACGAAACGCCGATCTATCTGCAACTCAGTAAAACAGAAACCCAGTCTAAAAGCCCCTTGCGTGATAATCTTAAAGATCCAGAAACTAGAAAGAGAATGTTTCTACTTTTCTTTTGCATCTCTGCTGGTGGTGCAGTATTGTTTTTCTGTGTACAGGTCTACACTTCCGTCTTTCTGAAGACCACCGTAAAGCTTGCACCACAACTTGTTGACCAGTTAAGCGTCTATGCGACTGCCTCACTATTGCCGTTGACTGTATTCGCAGGATGGCTCTCAGATAAGATTGGAAGGAAGCCTGTGGTTGTGAGTGGGCTTGTCTTGGGTGCCACACTTATACTTCCCGCATTTCATTTCTTACAAAGTAATGGTGAATCTACATTTTTTATAGGGGCGATCTTAATTGGCCTATCAGCAATACTTGCTCTTGTAGTAGGCCCACAAACAGCCCTCCTTGCAGAACTTTTTCCTGCAAATACCAGAAATAGTGCAGCCACTCTTCCACATAACCTAGCCGCTGGTTGGATAGGTGGTCTTCTGCCTTTAATTGTGACATGGCTCAATCAACACTGGGAAAGTAGCATTGCGGGATTATGGTACCCGACCATCTTCTTATCTTGTGGTGCTGTTGTAGCGCTAATTTACCTACCAGAAACAAAGTTAATAAAACTCGAGGATTAATTTAAACTCAATCTACAGTTGAGCATTAGCAAAGATTAAATCTCTCAACTCTTTTCCATGAAATCCAAAGCAGGTAGATGGATTTTGCCCATAAGCAGCAGTTGGAGACTCAATTGAAAACTGAGCAGCTAATTCTGGCCCTGGAAATTTGATCCCAGCATTTGATATTTCTTGAAAAAGAAAGTGGCACAAAATCAAATCCTCGGATTTTGTAGGGAAGGTTAAGTCATGAAAAGAGATTTTGGATGTAGCTTCTAAAAGTCGCTTACTTCTCAATGAAAAACCCCCGTTGCCCACATTATTCCTACTTAAATCTAAGGCAATGTTACCGGGTTGCAACTTCAAGTCCATTGGCCATGGAGCTCCAATGTAATCAAATTCAAGAAATTTAGGATTCCACTTATTCGCATTAAGGACAAAGCCATCAGATTGAACAACAAGGCAGTATTCAGTTTCTACATGCTCATGAAGATCACCAAGAATAAACTTGCTATAACCTACAATATCAAGCTTCGGAATCTTGGTCATCTGTATTTTGGCGTTAGAGGGCTGCCATTCCTCTGAAGATAAAAACTTGATTGCACCAAATTCAATATCGTGGGAAGAGATCTGCAAAGCAAGATCAGTACCGGCCAACTCAACAGAGCTAACGGCTATTAAAGTAACTTGGGGGAGATGTAGCATGAAATTGATGGTGCCCCTTGTCCGACTCGAACAGACCACCTACTGATTACAAATCAGTTGCTCTACCAGATGAGCTAAAGGGGCAACGGATAGTATTCTAACCTATTTCACAATCGTCAAGGAAGGTCTGTTAGCTTTTGGCTTTTCAGCATTCTCAGGACTTGCATCTTTGAGCTTGCTGACCTGACTGGCATCAAATGGAAAGGACATTCCCTGGCCATTTTCTCGTGCATAGATCGCTAAAACATGACTTACAGGAACCATAATTTTCCTTGGAACTCCACCAAATCTTGCCTGAAAACTGATCCAATCATTATCCAAATTTAGTTGATGGCAAGCCTCCAGAGAGAGATTTAAAACAATTTCATCCTTCTTCACAAACTCCATAGGCACTTCAACAGTAGAGTCCACAAAGACTGCCATGAAGGGCGTAAAGCCAAAATCCGTGCACCACTGATGTAGGGCACGGATTAGATAGGGTTTATTGCTTGGAATATCAGACATGCTTATTTTGCCAGCCTGAGAAATGAGCCGCTTAGCGACGCATGACCTTTTCTGATGGAGTCAATGCCTCTATGTAAGCAGGCCTACTGAAAATACGCTCAGCGTACTTCAAAAGGGGAGCTGCATTGCGAGAGAGGTCAATACCGTAATGCTCTAAACGCCACAATAAAGGGGCGATTGCTACATCAAGCATTGAAAACTCTTCGCCCAACATATACTTATTCTTTACAAAAATAGGTGCAAGCTGAGTTAGGCGATCACGAATAGCTAAACGTGCTTTTTCATGAGACTTCTCAGCAGCTTTGCCTTTTTCATTTTCTAATGCAGCTACATGCACAAATAACTCTTTTTCAAAATTGAAAAGGAAGAGGCGTGCGCGTGCGCGTGCAACAGGATCGGGCGGCATCAATTGCGGATGAGGAAAACGCTCATCAATATACTCATTGATGATGTTTGACTCATACAAAATCAAGTCGCGCTCAACCAAGATTGGAACTTGGCCATAAGGGTTCATCACCGAGATGTCTTCTGGCTTGTTAAACAAGTCCACATCACGGATTTCAAAGTCCATGCCTTTTTCAAAAAGCACCAGACGGCAGCGTTGCGAGAATGGGCAATTTGTGCCCGAGTACAACACCATCATAAATTTATTTCCTTAAATATCTACTTCAATACAACAAACGCACAAACAACTGCGACTTTAAATCTCAAAAACTGTGGCTTAGTGAATGTCTTTCCAGTAAGCCTTATTCAAACGTGAAGCTACCAGAGTGAAGATTGCCAAGAAGATCAACACAATCACACCCAAACGCTTACGCTCAAGTTGCACTGGCTCGGCCATCCATGACATGAAAGCAACTAAGTCAGCAATGTTGTCGTCATACTCTTGTGACTTCATGGTTCCTGGAGTTAACTGCTCAAATCCAACAAATTTTTTCTCTACACGACTTGCATCGTGTGGATCTGGACGCTCTTCAAACTTTGCAGCACGCTCACCCTGCAACTGCCACAGAACATGAGGCATACCAACGTTCGGATACACCAAGTTATTCCAACCAGTTTGGGTAGTATCGTCTTTGTAGAAAGTACGGAAGTAGGTATAGAGCCAGTCAGTACCGCGTGCACGTGCCTCAACAGATAAGTCGGGAGGGGTCTTGCCAAAAAAGGCCTTGCCATCTTTAGGTGACATTGAAATAGTCATCAAGTCGCCAACTTTAGCGTCGGTCAAAATCAAGTTATCTTTGATTTGTTGATCTGTCAGACCAATATCACGCATGCGGTTGTAACGCATACTTGTTGCAGAGTGGCAGTTCAAGCAATAGTTGACAAATATCTTGGCGCCATTTTGCAAAGATGCATTATTACTAACGCGATTTGGCGCAGTCTCCAACGGGAAACCGCCCTCGCTTGCATTTGCAGCTAAACCAAAACCAAGGGCAGCAACCAGGGCTGCTGCCTGACAGACGCCCATCACAGTGTGCAAAATTCGTTTCATACTAGTTCCTAATTTCTCGGGTATCTGAATCAATGGGACTTAAAAGTAACGCGAGTTGGAACTGGCTTGAACGTACCAAGCGTGCTCCAGAACGGCATTGCCAAGAAAAAGCCCAGATAATAAATGGTGCAAATCTGAGAAATCTTTTCGTAAAGAGGTGATGGCGGCTCGATTCCTAAGTAGCCCAAAACCACAAAGGTCAAGATAAAGGTTCCATAAATGTACTTATGAAACTGAGGGCGGTAACGAATCGACTTCACTGGAGAATGATCTAGCCATGGCAAGAAGAAGAGAATCACAACTGATCCGCCCATAATCACAACACCCCAGAACTTTGCATCAAACGCATAGAAACCGGCTGCCAGTACTAATGCGATTGCTGCACATGCACCTTTGACTTTGACATCCTTAGACTTCAGGGCGAACATCGACAAAATCACTGCCAAGAAAATCCATAATGGCAATAAGAAGTTGGATGTTGTTGCGCGCAGCATTGAATAGAACGGTGTGAAATACCAAACAGGTGCAATATGCGTCGGAGTAACAAATGGATTTGCTGGAATGAAGTTATTCGCTTCCAAGAAATATCCGCCCATTTCTGGAGCAAAGAAAACAATCGAGGCAAAAATGAATCAAAAAACCACCTAAGTACATGACGTCATGAACGCTGTAGTAGGGGTGGAATGGAATGCCATCAACCGGATGACCATTTGCATCCAGTGTATTTTTAATTTCTACGCCGTCTGGATTGTTAGAACCCACTTCATGCAATGCAAGAATGTGAGCAGCAACCAATCCAATCAATACCAAAGGAATAGCAATGACGTGGAATGCAAAGAAGCGATTGAGTGTTGCATCGCCTACAACGTAATCACCACGCAACCACAAAGATAGATCTGGACCAATCAATGGGATAGCAGAGAACAAGTTCACGATCACTTGAGCGCCCCAATAGGACATTTGACCCCATGGGAGCAAGTAACCAAAGAATGCCTCACCCATCAAGCACAAGAAGATCGCGCAGCCGAAAATCCAAATTAACTCACGTGGCTTGCGATATGAACCATAAATCAAACCACGGAACATGTGCATGTAAACCACTACAAAGAACATTGAAGCGCCAGTCGAATGCATGTAGCGGATTAACCAGCCAAACGGGACCTCTCGCATGATGTATTCAACAGACTCAAATGCCTTAGCGGCATCTGGCTTGTAGTTCATCACTAAGAAAATGCCGGTAATGATTTGGATAGCTAAAACCACAATAGCCAACGCGCCAAAGATATAGAAGAAATTCAGATTCTTAGGAGCGTAATACTCGCTCATATGACGCTTAAATGCATCCGTCACTGGTAAACGCGAATCCACCCAAGCCATCATCTTCACTGCGAGGGATGCGTTTGCTGGGACTTCTTTTTCGTGAAATGCCATTTATTTCTCCTTAGGCCTTCTTATCTTCGCCAACCAGAATTTTGGTGTCGCTCAAATACATATGCGGCGGCACTTCCATATTGTCTGGAGCTGGTTTGTTCTTAAACACACGGCCGGCCATATCAAATGTGGAGCCATGACATGGGCAAAGAAAACCGCCCTGCCAAGTGTTTGGCAAAGAGGGTTGAGCGCCTGCCTCAAACTTAGGCGTAGGCGAGCACCCTAAATGGGTACAAATACCAACTACAACCATATATTCCGGCTTGATTGAGCGCCATTGATTTTGTGCATATGGCGGGGTAAATTGGGCTGGATCCCTTAAAGAATCAGGGTCTGCGAGCTCTGCATCTATCTTAGAAAGCTCGGCAACCTGTTCAGGAGTACGGCGCACCACCCATACTGGCTTACCGCGCCATTCAACCATACGCATTTCGTCTGGCTGCATGCCAGAGATATCGATCTCAACAGCAGCTCCGGCGGCCTTGGCGCGCTCAGAAGGTTGAAAACTATCCACAAAAGGGTAAAGGGCTGCGGCTGCGCCAACACCGCCGACTGCTGAAGTGGCGATCAACCAATTACGGCGATCCTTATCCATACTGGGCTTGTCACTCATTTACAAAATTCCTCGAAAAGAGCATTTATAGGTAAAAATACTTAAAGATAAGATTTTAAAGTAAAAATGGGGTATGCATCAAAGTTATGGGGTTAATTTTGAGTTAGCCTCAATCTATGTGAATTGAAAGGTATTTATGGCTGTTTTAAAGGAATTTCGTGACTTTGCGGTCAGGGGAAATGTTATTGATTTGGCGGTTGGTGTGATCATTGGCGGGGCTTTTGGGAAGATTGTAGATTCCCTCGTAAATGACATCGTGATGCCGGTGATTTCCACTCTTTTAGGGGGTCATATTGACTTTACCAACCTCTTCTTGGTGCTAGGCAAGATCCCAGAGGGGGTGCCCAGAACTTTTGATGCCCTTAAAAAGGCTGGGGTACCAATTTTTGCCTATGGAAACTTCATCACTATTTCCATTAACTTTATTTTGCTGGCGTTTGTCATTTTTCAAATGGTCAAAGTAGTTAATAAGGTGCGACTTGTCGACGCACAACCAGCGCCATCAGAACCAGAAAACACAGTTCTTTTGCGGGAAATTCGCGATAGCCTCAAAAAATAATTGCCCCCACTCCTTTAGAGTAATGAGTAGAGGGTATTTGGACGCAGTATTGGGCTAAGCAATAGCATCTTCACTGAACCTTGAAATGTTCTGGTGGAAGATTGGCAACACACCGAGAATGCATAAATCTAAATGCACTCTCCAGTTTTTTGGTAAATTGCCCGGTATCAAATAGTGTGCAAGTAAATTTCTTGCTTTCTATTTTTTTTCTAATAGAGCGCAAGTCTAGTGGATTATTTGCAAAAGAAATTGCCATATCTCTGTACTCTTCTTGAGAATCGGCAATCAGCTCCCTGACCCCAAGCCCCGACAATAAGCTCGAGGTGACCCGACCAGGGAATGTGTTGCCAACATAAGTCAAAATTGGCAAGCCTGACCAAAGTGCATCACTTGCAGTCGTATGAGCGTTATATGGGAAAGTATCCAAGAAGAGATCAGCATGCTGATGGCGTGCTAAATGTTCTTCAGGCACACGTCTATCCGCAAAAAATATTCTATCCTTAGCTACTCCATGATGCTCCGCATGAGCCAAAAGATTCTTAGCTGCCAAATCGTTATCTTTTAGCAGCCATAACACTGTATTACTTGTATTGCTCAGTATATTCATCCAGATCTTAAATATCTGAGGTGTAATTTTATAATTGTTGTTAAAGCAGCAATACACAAATGCATTCTGTGGCAAACCAAAATCAGCGCGTGTAAAAATTTTTTGAGAAATCACCCTCTTGTCATCGTTAGCCTGGTAACAATTAGGTAAGCTTACAATTTTTTCATAATAGTATTGATAACTATCAGGCGGTATCACCCTGTCATCAGCGATTAGATAATCTATATATTTAGAGCCTAGAGTCCCCGGAAATCCTAAGTAATTGACCTGAATGGGGGCTGGTCTATAGGCAAAGATAGCCTGACGAGATTCTCCAAAATATCCGTTCAAATTAACTAAAATATCTATCTTTAAATTAGCGATCTTCTGAGCAACCTCCTGATCTGGCAACCCTCTGATGTCAATCATATGGTCAAAGGCGACCTCTATCCTTTTTCTCAAGAACGAGCCATCATCTAGTCCATTATCAAATGCATAAATTTCAAATTCATCCTTATTCTGTGACTCATAAACACCGGCCATCAATATCGAGGTAGCTTGATTTCTAAATTCACCGCAAACGTATCCTATTTTGATCTTATTATTTTGCCCAAGAATAGCCATTGAATCTTTTTGTTCAAAATAAAAATCGGCAAATAATTTTGCACAGGCCTTTAACTCTTCCTCAGACTCAGAGATTGCTTGGAACCCAAATGGTTCTGCAACATTTTTCCCCTGAGAAATTCCAAGCTGAATTTTTCCAATTAGCTCCTCATAACCAGACCAGTCACAAGCCAGCATTTTTTGATGCAAAATTTTTCCCAAAATAAATGGCATGTCAGGAAAAATCTTCTCCGCCTTTTCATAGCTTTCTAAAGCTAAATCGTGACGTTTTAATAGGTTAAAAATATCGCCTCTGTGCATCCAAACATCAAGTAGATCTGGATTGTGCTCAATGGCCCTATTAAGCGCTCGCAAAGCATCCTCATATTCGCCTAACTTAGCTAATGCAGCTCCATATCCACTCCATGCATAGGCAGATGATTGATCTATCGTTGACGCATTGAAGTAATACTGCTTAGCTTCCTCGACCCTCTGAAGAGTCATTGCCAAGTCGCCAAGATTCAAATAAATATCAAGGGAATGATTTTTATATGCAAGCGTTTTTTTATAGGCTATAAAAGCAGAACTTGCATCCCCCAAAGAAGCATAGGCTGCACCTAAATCATGAAGTGCTTCGAAATACTCTCCAGCGATTTGAATGGATTTCTGGAGACAAGTAATTGCTTTGTCATAGCAATGCTTTTCTAAATAAAATGAGGCCAAAAAGTACAAGCCCTGGGCGGATATTCCAACTGCATCAACAGCCTGCTTTAATAAAGTAAAGGCAGTCTCGTCATCACCTAAGTTAGCAGCGCAATATGCCATACCCTCTATTGCCCTAGCTTCATCTGGCATCTTCTGCGCAGCTTCGGAATATATATTTCTTGCAGCCCCATACTGGCCTGCCGCAAAATACTGATCTGCAAGTACAAATAAGGCCGCAATCTCAAGGCTACTCATAATTTTTCTTCGGCATCATATTTTGGATATGCTTCAAGAAAACTTCGTATTTCTGACTTTAGTTGCTCTAAAACAGGCATCCATTTTTGATCAACAGATTGTCTTAGTATTCGCATGCTTGAGTACCAAGCCGATTGCTCCTTATCTGGAGACCATCTCCAATCTTGGACATAAGAAAGCAGCAGCCACGTCCTCATTCCCAAGGCAGAACTGAGGTGAATCGTACTGGTATCGACCCCAATCACCAAATCAAGACAGTTTACTAATGCGGCAGTATCCTGAAAATCACTAATGTCAATTGAATAGTCTAAATACATTGGATTAGAAGCCAAGAGCATTCTCTCATCCTGGGTGGGTTCCTTTTGAAGACTCAGATATTGGTAGCCCTCGGGTAGAACAGACATTAGCTCTCTCAATGCAATGCTTCTATTCTTATCATTTGCGTGCGTTGCACTGCCCCGCCAAACAATCCCAATTCTTGGTATATCTGAACTACCCAGACGAGCCATCCACTTTGAAACCAATTCCTTACTTGCACTCAAATATTTATCTGGAAATGGAGGGCGACCTTGATCTTGCTGGAGCGCCAAGGGTAAAGACATCATTGGGCAATGGTAATCATGCGCGGGCATTACTTCACCTTTTTTAATCACATTGATTCCAAGATTCATACTTTCAATTGTTGAAATCAATGACTGCTCCACCTCAACAAAAATAGACTCTACTTTCCCTCTTAAAATTTGCAAGTACCTACAGAACTGAATTGTGTCTCCAAGCCCTTGCTCGCTATAGATTAAGATTGATTTGCCATCCAAAGACTCAGCACCCAGCCATAGCGGGCTCTTAAATGATCTTGGTGGACTTGTAAACTTTTCATAAGCCCACCGCCACTCATACTCTTTCCAGCCCTCTTGATATCTTTCCAAGGAAACCAATGTTAAGGCTTTATTAAAATGGGCGCCCGCGCAATTTTTATTTATTAAGATTGCCTGATCAAATGAAGATAGCGCCTCTTCAAATTTCTTCATTATGTGAAATGCTACGCCACGATTAACCAGCGCGTCGCTCAGAGATGAGTCGACCGCTAGTGCAGCATCGTAGTTACTAATGGCCTCTTCATAATGAGTTAAATCTACATTGACATCACCAAGATTAATGAGGGCTGATGTCATTTTTGGATCAATGCTTACTGCATCGTAATAGCATTTGACCGCCTCCTCAGCCATGCCTAAGTCATCATAAACTTTACCTAGGTTGTAAACCACTTCAGCAGATCCGGGATCTAATCGATATGCATTCTCAAAAGCTTCTCTTGCCTTTTGTAATGCCCCGGTTAAAGCGTAGGCAATTCCAAGATCATGCAAGCCCCCAATAAATGATCCATTGCGTGTTAAGGCGGCCTCTAAATAATTAATGGCACTTTCAAATTGACCAGCATAAAGATATTGACGACCCAATTCATGTAGCGCTGATGGCAATGCTCCCTCGAGCCCACAAGCTATCTTTAATTGTTCAAATGCTTTATTGCTTTCTCCACTTGCGCCGAGGAAATAAGCATATAACTCATTTGCTCTCGGATTTTTCGGATCTAATTTAAGGATTCGATCTAACAAGCGCCCTGCATCCTCCAACCTACCAGCTTCAAGCGCCCTCTCAATCATGAAGATTTCATTATTCAGTTTTTGCGTTGGAGTCATTAGACCAATTATATAAATATCTTTTTCATAAAAGAAAAACCCACCGTGTTTCCACGATGGGTCTTAACTTCTACCACCCAATTATCAACTAGCCTAAGCTAGCATCCAATTAGAAAGTGTGACGAACACCAACAGCATATTGGTTAGCGCCTTCTGAAGCAATAGTTGCAGAAGAAGACTGTTGGCTTGAGCCATAAATTGCATACAAATTAGTACGCTTGCTCAACCAATAGTTGCTACCCAACTGGTATGCAGTGAAGTTTGCACTTGCTGGGCTGGCAACTGGAGCAACGGTACCAATAGCTGTATTAGAACTAAAGCGGCCCTGACCAACAGAAGCCCATGCCTCGATTGTTGGAGTTACAAAGCTACGAACACCGATCTGCTGTGCAGTACGTGAAGCTGTCAAATCGTTTGTAGTTGTAATTTTACGATTAACGTAACCAGCATATGCCTTCAAAATACCGAAGTCATAGGTAGCTCCACCGTAGAACTGGTTATCGTTGGAGTTTAATGCAGTTGTGAATCCACCGTTTGTAGTTCTGTTCTGGAATGACTGGTAGTTAGCAGTAACTAAGAGTTTATTCCATGTGTAATCAGCAGCTAAACCCCAACCGTTACTGTTAACTGAACCACCGCCAGTGGTTGTTGCAACTGCGTTTGAAGCATTAGTTGAAGAATTTGACTGGCTTAAGTTGTACAAAGCTTTTGCAGAAAATCCAGCAAACTTGTCTGATTTAACTACCAATGCGTTAGCAGCACGAGTAGTATAAGCGCCAGTAGTCAAATCTGTACCGTTAACAGCAACTGGATAGATTGCGCTACCAACTACGTTGTTTTGCTGACCAGGATCAGTTGCGCCAATTGCTTCGTGAATTGGAGTGTATTGATTACCAACAGAGAACTGACCTAAGCCATTCTTTTTCAAACCAACAAAAGCTTGACGGCTTTGGAGACCTGAGATTGTGCTACCTGAACCACTTGTTGTGGCTCTGAAGCTAGTTTCTTGTGACAAGCTGTTGCCTGTTCCAAATAAGTTGAACTCAGCTGTGAAGAAAGCTGAAGTACCGCCACCCAAATCTTCAGTACCTCTGAAACCTAAACGGCTTGACTGCTCAGCAGAGTTACCAATTTGGTTTGTATTTGTTTTGATGTTAGCGCCAGACACGTTACGTGTGTTGGTACCGATGTAACCCATGTCCAAAATACCGTAAACGGTTACGCTGGACTGAGCTTGAGCTGCACCAGCAAATGCTGTTACGGCTGCAACTGCGAATAGCGATTTTTTCATTCTTTAAATCTCCATAAATTGAAAGTAATGCCCAAATAAATCTGGGACTCATGAATTTTGCTTGTTTTTACTTCCAAGACTGGGGGTAAGGGTATTTAGGAGTTATTTTTGCTTGTCAAAAGGTAGTTTTTTTGCTTTCTTCGTTGTATCAGGGCAACAAGGGCTTTGATTAGTTACTTTTTAGACTTTAGGATGCCAAAATTGTCATATGGCAAGCCGTGAATTCTTAAAAATCCTTCAATCTGCTCGATTGGGTGATGTATCTGCACAACAAAAATTAGCCTCTGCTTATTTAACTGGGGCATTGAAAACTCCAATTCAGCCTGCTAATGCTTTGATTTGGTTAGAGAAATCTTATTTATCTATTCAAAATCAAATAGATAGCAAATTTACCCCGGGCATTACTAACTCTCCAGCATTAAAGGAATACACCCCAGAGATGCAGAGTGTTTTGAAGCAAATTTCAGCAGTTCCCTTGGAACTCACCTTTAATTCGCCGGCCTTTTCTTTTGGCTGGGAAACCTTCTGGATGCTAGCCAAGACAAATATTGATGTCAGCCATGCCGCGCAATGGCAACTCGCTGAACTACTGCTTGATCCTAATAAAAAAGATCTTCATGAGGCGCTTTCTGAGTGGCTCATTAAACGGAATGCAAGTCTTGACTTCCCCACCCTACAAAAAACTGCAAAAGAATTTCTAGTCCACTTAGTAGAATCAGAAACCCCCTTCACCAATTCGGCTAAAGAACTTCTGATAAAGCTCCAACCTAAAGATGAAGCACTCTCCTCTCTGTGGAGCGCTTGGCTCTCAGAAAAGAATGAAAGTGTACTTATGCAGGCGGCAGAACTCGGCCTGACAATTGCCAAGCTCACCTTAGGTTTACGTCTTGCACAATTGAATGAGGTCGACTCTGATGTAAGAGATTTGGATGGGCCGAGCGGCAAATCGAATGCATCCCTTAAGAAAGCTGCTTACTGGTTAGGGCTTGCCGCAAAAGATGGGGATCGTGATGCCTGGTTTGCTTTGGGTGAAATCTATCGTCGTCCGCAATTCTCTGGATATAACGCCAGTGAAAGTGATCGGTGTTTTGATCGCGCAGCTGATTTGGGTCATCCTGTGGCTCAATTCAGAAGAGGTGCGAACCTTTGGCGCAAGCGTGAAAAAGTAGAAGAGAAGATTCGCGGACTTCAGGCTTCCTATTGGATTTGGCAAGCTCACCAGCAAGGTGTACCTGAAGCAAAAGAATTACTAAGCAAAGTTCTGGAGAATGTTTCTAGTCCCAAGAACAATGATTGGCATCACTTAGCATTGCATGCAGAAAAAGCCTTGAACCACCATGCAGAGCATCAATTGGATGAGGAGTGGATCTTGCTTTGTCACCGACTCATTGTGGCCAATCAATTTAACTTGAGCAAGGCAGAGTTATTGCTATGTGAAGTTGGTCAACTCCAACATGAGCACTGTGTTGTTGTCGATATTCGCCATGAGTTACCAAAAATACTACCTAGATTAATTCAGATTGATACCACTCAGCAGCGCCGCTCATTGCTTGCAGCAGGAAAAGTTTTTGCGAGCAGCAATACAGACTTGGAGGGGAATCTAAGACAAAGGCGTTATCGATTTGATCGGGTAACCGAATGGCTTACTAGCACCTTCGGACAAGATCAAGTCGTGGCTTGAGTATCTGGCTTTGAACTTGCGTCAACAGCATCGTCTGTCGGCTTTGGAACGTAAAAACGCGCAATCAATAGTCCTAACTCATAAAGCAGAGTCATAGGAATTGCTAATAGCAATTGTGATAGAACATCGGGTGGCGTAACCACGGCAGAGATCACAAATGCACCAACGATCACATAAGGACGAATCTCTCTGAGCTTTTCTAGGGGAACCATGCCCATGCGCACTAAAACTACAACCACAACGGGTACTTCAAAAGTAAGCCCAAAGGCTAGGAATGTGTTCATCGCAAAACTGAGGTACTTATCAATATCAGTCGACATTTCAGCGCCAAGTGGTGCGTTATAACTTGCCATAAACTCAAACACTGTAGGAAATACCAAGAGGTAGGCAAAAGCCATACCAAATATAAACAGGCTATAGCTACTCACCACCAAAGGCACAATCAGCTTTCGCTCATGTTGATATAAGCCAGGAGCAATAAATGCCCAAAGCTGATACATCACTACCGGCAACGCAATCAAGAAGGCTACCAACATCGTGACCTTCATCGGCACAAAGAATGATCCCGTGACATCCGTCACAATCATTTTTCCGCCTGAGGGCAATGAGTCCAATAGCGGCTGTGAAAATAAATGAAAAATATCCGGCGCCCAATACACCAAGCAGACGAATACCGCAATGATGGCTAGTGCAGACTTAATAATACGATCACGTAACTCAAATAAATGAGACAAAAAGGATTCTTGTAAACCGGAATCTTCTGTTGAATTTTTGTCAGTCATGCGCGGATATTTATATTCTTGTACTTTTATTATTTACTGCTTACTTATTGGCACTATGGTGAAAACGCTTCATACGAGCGGCACCAGATTGAACTCTTGTGCGCATTCCAGTGGAATGCTTAAACCAAACCGGTCTGGCTGCACGTCTCACACCCCAACTCTTTCGCCCCTGACGGATTGACTTGCTAAGCACTTCTTTTTCATCAAGAGGTGCTCTAGTGAAATTATTTTCAAAGATGTCGGCCTGATCACTTAGATTGGCACCCGCCTCTTGAACGGTAGATTGAAGTGAGCTCTCAACATCTTTGAAAGCAGAGACGCTTTCTTCACGGAGTTTCTTGAACTCCTCGACATCCATTTGTCGGCTAACCTCAGATTTGACATCCGCCATATAGCGTTGAGCACGTCCAAACAAATTACCCGCCATGCGGGCGATCTTAGGAAGACGCTCTGGGCCAACCACTATCAATGCAACTACTGCAATGAGTGCAAGCTTTGAAACTCCGAGATCAATCATTACAGCTGCGCATTATTTCTATCAACAATTATTTATTGATGTCTTTTGCCTGAACATCCACAGTTTTCTCTGGTGATGCGGCAGCGGTCTGAATTTGTTCCTTGGCTTTATCTTGCGACTCTTCAGCTCCCTCAGGCGTTTTCATGCCGTCTTTGAAACCTTTAACAGCGCCACCTAAGTCTGTACCGATATTTCGCAATTTTTTGGTACCAAATACCAACATCACGATTACCAGAACAATCAACCAATGCCAAATGCTAAATGAACCCATTTTTAATCTCCTCGGACTATTTTTTCCAGGGGCGCGGACCGCCCATCACATGCAAATGCAAGTGATAGACTTCTTGCCCACCATCTGCACCATTGTTCACCACTACTCTAAAGCCACCATCTTTTCCGGGACGGCAACCCTGCTCTTTGGCGAGACGCGGTGCTAATTCCATCATTCTACCTAGCAATGGCGCATCTGCCAGTTCTGCAGACTCCAACATTGGTATATGTTTTTTGGGAATTATTAAAAAATGGATGGGTGCGGCTGGGTTGATATCCTTAAAAGCATAGATTTCCCCATCTTCATAGAGCTTCTGAGATGGGATTAATCCTTGAGAAATCTTACAAAACAGGCAATTAGGGTCATGCGCCATCAATTACTCCTTATTAGCCGCTTTTCTGGCGGCTTTTTCTTCAATACCTGAAGTGCCCAAACGACGATTGAGCTCAGCCACAACATCCTCAGGACGCAAGCCGAACTGGGAGAGTGCAATTAAGCAATGGAACCAAAGGTCAGCCATCTCACCCACCAAGAGCTTTTGCTGTTCAGGGGCTAGATTGGAATTACGCGCATCCTTAGCCGCCATCACGGCTTCAGTGGCCTCTTCACCAATTTTTTTCAAAATCCCATCATCACCCTTCGAAAAGAGCAAAGCGGTATAAGAAGTCTTGGGATCTGCATCTCCAGCCTTGAATTCATCACGTCGCTGATCCACCACATCGGCCAAATGAGCCAAAGCGGAATCTAAATTAGAAGGGTTTTGTGCTGGACTAGTCATAAAGTGATTTTATGTCTTTTATTGCCGGAGAGACGCTGGGAGTATTATTTGTGACCTGTAGACTCATCCACCCAGGCAGACTTACCAGAATCCCAGCGCAGAAAGAAGCAGCTATGCTCGCCAGTATGGCAAGCAATACCGTCTTTTTGCTCAACCATGAGCAAAATGGTGTCGCCATCGCAATCGAGACGGATTTCTTTTACCTTTTGGGTGTGACCAGATTCTTCACCCTTGTGCCATAGCTTTTGCCTTGAGCGGGTCCAATATACTGCCTCGCCCAAGCGTAGTGTTGCTAATAGCGCATCTCGATTCATCCAGGCCATCATCAAGATATCTTTACTACCCACTTCCTGAGCGATTACTGGGACTAGGCCTTGCTCATTCCAAGTGACGGAATCAAGCCATGCTCCAGCCTCTAAAGACTGAATTGGAATGAAGGTATTTTTCATGGTCATCTTCGTCTGGTTTTCTCGGTTGATCTGTCTGCGCATTAAATGCGGACAGGAATCCCTTGGCTTGCCATATATTCTTTCGCTTGGCCGACAGTGTATTCACCGTAATGGAAAATACTGGCTGCAAGAACTGCATCAGCATGACCCTTGGTAATACCATCAACCAAGTGCTGCAAATTACCCACACCACCAGAAGCAATCACTGGAACAGTTACTGCATCGCTAACTGCTGCAGTTAACTCCAGATCAAAGCCATCTTTACTGCCGTCACGGTTCATGCTGGTGAGCAAAATTTCTCCAGCACCACGTTTAGCGACTTCAGAAGCCCATGCAACTACATCCATTCCGGTAGCGGTTCTACCGCCATGCGTAAAGACTTCCCAATTACCTGCTTCAGTTTTTTTAGCATCGATGGCAACCACGATGCACTGCGAACCATAATATGCCGCCGCATCAGAAACTAAATCTGGATTGGCTACTGCAGAAGAGTTCATACTGACCTTGTCAGCGCCCGCATTAAGTAAACGACGCACATCCGCTACTGCGCGCACGCCACCGCCCACAGTCAAAGGAATAAATACTTGGGAGGCAACATCTTCAATGATGTGCAATATCAGATCACGGCCATCAGAGGTAGCAGTAATGTCTAAAAAGGTAAGTTCATCAGCACCTTGAGTGTTGTAGCGCTTAGCAATCTCCACCGGATCACCCGCATCGCGCAGGCCCACGAAGTTCACACCCTTCACAACGCGCCCTGCCGTGACATCAAGACAGGGAATAATTCTTTTAGTTAGCACTGGTCGGCACTTTAGATAATTTTCTTGGCATACTTGAGCGTTAACTCATCAGCATATTTTTGCGCCGCGGTTAAGTCCAAATCACCAGCGTAAATTGAGCGTCCAGCAATCACACCCATAACGCCTTCAACTTCAGCTTCACACAAAGCTTCAATATCTTGGTTATTTGATAGGCCACCGCTAGCAATTACCGGAATCCGAATAGCTTGAGCCAATTTAATCGTGGCATCCATATTGATACCCTTCATCATGCCATCACGACCAATGTCGGTATAGATGATGGCTTCAACACCATAATCTTCAAATTTCTTAGCAAGGTCAATTACTTCATGACCCGTAATCTTGCTCCAGCCATCTGTAGCTACTTTGCCATCACGCGCATCTAAGCCCACCATAATGTGACCTGGGAAAGCGGTGCAAGCATCTTGCACAAAGCCGGGACTCTTCACGGCCGCAGTGCCAATAATCACCGTACTAATACCGTCATCCAATAAACGTTCAATAGTCTCTAAATCACGAATGCCGCCACCCAGTTGAACCGGAATCTCATCACCCACTGCTTTCAGAATGGATTTAATGGCCGATTCGTTTTTAAGTTTTCCGGCAAACGCACCATTCAAATCCACCAGATGTAAACGACGCGCTCCCTTGCTAATCCAATGCGCAGCCATTGCGCCAGGATCTTCAGAAAAAACAGTGGCTTTATCCATGTCACCTTGTTCAAGTCGAACACAATGGCCATCTTTTAAGTCAATCGCAGGAATAAGCAGCATAGCGGTAGATTAGATAAATATTAAGGTTGCCAAGAAACAAAATTTTTGTAGAGCTTTAATCCGTATTCTGCACTTTTTTCTGGATGAAATTGTGTTGCAAAAATATTATCCTTTGCAACAGCAGAAGTAAACCAATCGCCATATTCGGTTGAGCCGACAGTATCTTCCTTACGCTGCGGCACAACATAGTAACTATGCACAAAATAAAAGCTGGTTAAGTCCGGAATGCCAGTCCAAAGCGGATGCTGGCTATCCTGACGAACCTGATTCCAGCCCATATGGGGAACCTTATAGGCGGAACCATCTGGTTGTACTTTTCCAGTCAACTCAAAACGCCGCACTTCGCCCGGAATCAATCCCAAGCAAGGAGTCCAAGCTGAACTGGAATTCACTCTTACTTCAGCGCTTTGATCAAACAGCATCTGCTCACCCACGCAAACACCTAATAAAGGCTTATTTTTTGCGGCTTCAAATAATGCTTCTAATAAACCCGACTCTTCTAGGTGCTTCATGCAATCAGGCATAGCACCCTGCCCTGGAAGCACTACCCGCTCAGCGGTGAGGATTTCTTCGGGGGTGAGCGCAATCAGAACATTGGCATCTGGCGCCACATGATGAAAGGCCTGATAGACGGAACGTAGGTTACCCATTCCGTAGTCAACGATCGCAATGGTTTGCGCCACTTGTTAGCCTATGATTTGTGGTTTTTTGACAGTCTTCTACTCAACACTAGAAATTTTCTAGATTAGAGACTGCCCTTAGTGGAAGGAACAACACCGGATGCGCGTGGATCAATCTCTAAAGCCATACGCAATGCACGACCAAAGGCCTTGAACACAGTTTCAATTTGGTGGTGGGCATTAATGCCACGTAAGTTATCGATATGCAGAGTCACTCCGGCGTGGTTTACAAAACCACGGAAGAACTCGATGCTGAGATCCACGTCAAAGTCACCCACACGTGCACGGGTAAATGGCACGTTGAACTCCAACCCTGGACGACCAGAAAAGTCGATGACTACGCGAGAAAGGGTTTCATCTAAAGGAACGTAGGAGTGGCCGTAGCGGGTAATACCCGCCTTATCGCCAACTGCCTTAGCAAAGGCTTGGCCCAAGGTAATACCCACATCCTCAACAGTATGGTGATCATCAATATGGGTATCGCCATTTGCCACTACTTTGAGGTCAATCATGCCGTGACGGGCAATTTGATCCAACATATGGTCTAGGAAGGGTACGCCAGAGGCTAGCTCGGCTTTACCTGTGCCATCTAAATTGATAGCAATTTGAATTTTGGTTTCCGAAGTGTTTCGGGTAACGTCGGCTTGCCGCATGCTTCAGTGCGCCGCGAGGCGAAGTGTTGATTGAAGCCTCATAATATCATTCCTAATACAGATATAAATGCTGATTTTGATCGCTAGCGTTTATTCACTTTTGCTGATTTTTGACTAGAGTCCCTCATGAGCCGCTTTTGGAGCCCCGTTGTTCAGACCCTCACCCCCTACACCCCTGGGGAGCAGCCGCAAATGCAGCGACTGGTGAAGCTCAATACGAATGAGAGCCCTTATGGCCCATCCCCGCTGGCCCTAGCCGCTATAAATCAGCAAAACACAGATGATTTGAGGCTCTATCCGGACCCGGAAGGAGCAGCCCTTAAAAAAGCTATTGCTGATTTGCACGGTCTAGACCCAAAACAGGTGTTTTTAGGAAATGGTTCCGACGAGGTATTGGCCCACGTATTTTTAGGCCTTCTCAAGCAATCCAAACCCGTTCAGTTTCCAGATATCACCTATAGCTTCTACCCAGTCTATTGCAAGTTATTTGGCATTGACTATCAAACAGTGCTCCTAGATTCTAATTTTGAGATCCAAACCCAAAACCTCAAAACCCCCAATGGCGGAATTATTTTTCCCAATCCCAATGCCCCAACTGGTCGAGCTATCCCGCGTTCAGATATCGAAGCCCTGCTCAGGAGAAATACAGACTCCGTAGTGGTGATCGATGAGGCCTATGTGGATTACGGCACTGAGTCTTGCATTCCACTTCTACGCGGAAGTGCTTACCCAGAAAACCTCTTAGTCGTACACACTTTATCTAAGTCTCGCGCCCTGGCAGGACTTCGCGTTGGGTTTGCAGTGGGGCATCCAGCTCTCATTGAAGGTCTTGAGCGTGTAAAAAATAGTTTTAACTCTTACCCACTAGGCCGCTTGGCTCAAGCGGGAGCAATTGCTGCAATACAAGATCAAGCCCATTTGGAAGAGACGAGTAAAAAAGTGATTCAGACTCGCGAGCGCTTAGTTTCTGAATTAGCTTCACTGGGCTTTGATACTTTGCCATCAACAGCCAACTTTATTTTTACGCGTCATCCTAAACATGCTGGCGCAAAGTTATATCAGGCCTTACGCGATCGCGGAATTATTGTGCGTCACTTCAAGTCGCAACGGATAGAAGAATTTCTGCGCATCACCATCGGTACCGATGAGCAAACGAATGAGTTGATTACTGCTTTGAAAGAAATTCTGGCTAACGCCTAAGTTTATTTTTTAAGTCGCATCTCAGCAGCACGTGCATGAGCTGTTAAGCCCTCACCATGAGCGAGCGTACTAGCTATAGCCCCTAGCGTTTGAGCTCCAGCTTCACTAACCTCAATCATGCTCGAGCGCTTAATGAAGTCATAAACACCTAATGGGGATGAGAAACGCGCTGTGCGTGCTGTTGGTAAAACGTGATTTGGGCCTGCGCAATAATCACCTAAAGATTCACTGGTGTAGTTACCCATAAAGATGGCGCCAGCATGGCGAATTAACTCAGCCCACTTGCGCGGCTCAGTAGCGCAAATCTCTAAATGCTCAGCGGCAATGGCATTGGCAATCTCACAGGCCTCACCCATATTCTTTACCTGAATCAATAAGGCGCGATTGGTAAGTGATGTCTCAATCACTTTCTTTCTAGGCATCTCCGGCAATAACTTGTTAATGCTTGTTTGCACCTGTTCAATGAATTTCTCATCTGGACAAAGCAAAATAGATTGCGCCAACTCATCGTGCTCAGCTTGCGAAAACAAATCCATCGCAATCCAATCGGGGTTACTAGAGCCATCGCAGAGCACTAAAATTTCTGACGGGCCAGCAATCATATCGATACCAACGGCACCAAATACTCTGCGCTTAGCAGCTGCGACATACGCATTACCAGGGCCAACAATTTTGTCCACCGGAGGAATAGTCTGTGTGCCATACGCTATGGCACCAACAGCTTGTGCGCCACCAATCGTAAACACGCGATCAACGCCGGATAAATAAGCTGCAGCCAAGACTAAAGAATTGCGAGCGCCATCGGGAGTAGGTACCACCATGATGACATCTCTAACACCTGCAACCTTTGCAGGGATCGCATTCATCAGAACAGAAGATGGATATGCTGCTTTACCACCAGGCACATAAATTCCAACGCGATCTAAAGCGGTAACTTTTTGACCTAAGCGTGTACCGTCTGCCTCTTCGTATTCCCAAGAGTGACAACCCGCCTCAATCTTTTGCTTCTCGTGATACGCACGTACCCTCTGCGCAGCAACATCGAGAGCATTTTTTTGTTCAACAGCCAAACCTTCGTAAGCTTTTTTTAGTTCTTCTTGAGAGATCTCTAACTCATTAACACTGGATACATTTAAGCGATCAAACTGCTTTGTGAAATCTAATACCGCAGCATCACCCTTCGCTTTTACTTGTGCCAAGATTTTGACTACCGCAGCATCAATTGCCTCATCATCCGCCATCGGTAAAGAAAGGCTAGAGAGTAGAGTTTCTTTAAACCCGGCATCTTTACTATTAAGGCGTTTTACTTTGACGTCTGCTGACATATGAATTTTTTCTTTACTTCAGCAACTCAAAGAATGGCTGGAGCTGTGTACGCTTACGCTTATAAGAGGCTTGATTAACCACTAAGCGTGCGCTGATATCAGCTATGGGCTCAACCTCAACTAAGCCATTAGCGCGCAAGGTATTGCCAGTGGATACTAAATCCACAATCGCATCCGCCAGGCCAACCAATGGAGCTAGCTCCATCGAGCCATACAAATGAATCGTATCGATGTGCACACCTTTGTTAGCAAAGTGTTCGCGTGCGCAATTAACGTACTTTGTTGCGACTTTTAAACGAGAACCCTGCTTTACCGCAGTAGCGTAATCAAAGCCTTCTTTGACAGCAACTGACATGCGGCATTTTGCGATGTTTAAATCAAAAGGAACATATAAGCCATCGGTGCCGTTTTCCATTAAGACGTCTAGACCAGCAACTCCAAAATCAGCTCCGCCAAACTGAACGTAGGTCGGCACATCTGAAGCACGCACAATAATCAGGCGCACGTCAGGATTAGAGGTCTCAATAATGAGTTTGCGTGATTTTTCTGGATCCTCAAGCGGACGAATACCGATCTTGGATAAGATCTCAGCGGTTTCTTCGAAGATGCGCCCCTTCGAGAGGGCTAGGGTTAACTTCATGGACTAATTATCCATCAGGCTTACTTGATCCGCTGAATGTTGGCCCCCAAGAGGGTCAACTTTTGCTCCATACGGTCATATCCCCGATCTAAGTGATAAATCCGGTCTACCTGGGTTTCTCCTTGGGCCGCTAAGCCGGCAATCACTAGGCTGGCAGAAGCACGTAAATCGGTGGCCATCACGATAGCACCAGACAGTTTCTCCACGCCTTGGGCAATTGCCGTATTTCCCTCAATTGCGATATCAGCACCGAGACGGTTCATCTCTTGAACGTGCATGAAGCGATTTTCAAAGATGGTTTCAGTAATGGTGGCATTGCCCTGTGCAATCGCATTGACTGCCATGAGCTGCGCCTGCATGTCTGTCGGAAAGGCTGGATATTCTGAAGTGCGGAAACTAACTGCCTTGGGACGACCCTTCATGGAAGCCTTGATCCAGTCAGGACCGACTTCCATTTCTAAGCCAGCTTCTTTGAGCTTAACAATCACAGCATCTAATGTGTCTGGACGACAGTGCTTCACTAGCACCTCACCACCAGTGGCAGCAACTGCGCACAAGAATGTGCCGGCTTCAATTCGGTCTGCAATCACAGCATGTTCTGCACTGTGGAGCTTTTCAACCCCCTCAATCACCAAGCGATCGCTACCGATACCGGTAATCTTTGCGCCCATTTTGACGAGTAGCTCAGCTAAGTCACCGACTTCCGGTTCACGTGCCGCGTTCTCCAATATGGTTGTGCCTGATGCCAAAGTAGCAGCCATTAGTAAATTTTCTGTACCGGTTACGGTAATCATGTCGGTCAAAATAGAAGCGCCTTGAAGACGACCCGTAGCAGATTTAGTTTCTGCCTGAATATAGCCACTCTTAATCTTGATGGTGGCACCCATGGCTTTTAAGCCCTTGATGTGCTGATCGACTGGACGCGCCCCAATAGCGCAACCACCTGGCAGAGAAACCTTAGCGCTGTGCATTCTGGCAAGTAATGGACCCAAAACCAAAATAGAAGCACGCATGGTTTTGACCATCTCATAAGTTGCTTCAGAACTCTTAATATTGGCCGCGTTAAGCACTACGCAATTGCGATCATCCTCATCTGGAAAGGTGACAGTCACACCAATTTCCTGAAGGAGCTTGAGCATAGTCCGTACATCTTGTAAGTCAGGAACATTACTCAAAGTGATAGGCTGATCAGTAAGCAAGCAAGCGCACAAAATTGGCAGAGCCGCATTCTTGGCGCCAGCAATCAGCACTTCACCCTTCAGGGGGGTGCCGCCGACCATTCGTAATTTATCCATGAATCTATTCCAGTAAAAAGCTAATGCCGTATTTTAAGTTGGGGTATTTTGTGCAAACTCTTCAGGAGTAAATGCTTTAATTGATAAAGCGTGCACCTCCGCCTTCATACGGTCACCCATAGCGCCATATACCAATTGATGACGCTGAATCAAACGTTTACCTTCAAACTCCGGACTCACAATCGTCGCAAAAAAATGTTGGCCATCACCCTCAACTTTAATGTGGGTACACGAGAGGCCTTGCTGAATATAGCCTTCAATTTGTTCTGGGGTTGGCAACATCACAATCTCCTGATTTCTAATTTCTAAATATTCTTAAATACTAATTTTGAAGCAAGCTTTACGCACTTAGTTCCTAAGCTTGTAACCTTTTTGCAATAAACGCAAAGCAATCGCTGACACCACAACAAAGAAGCATGCAACAATCGCCAAACTATTCCAAGGAGATATATCTGACACTCCAAAGAAGCCGTAACGGAAACCATCGATCATGTAGAAAAATGGATTGAAGTGCGATACCACTTGCCATGCTGCTGGCAAAGAATGAATGGAGTAAAACACGCCTGACAGCATTGTTGCTGGCATGATGATGAAATTCTGAAAAGCTGCTAATTGATCGTATTTATCTGCCCAGATGCCAGCAATTAAACCCATGCTTCCTAAAATTGCAGCGCCCAGCAAAGCGAAAGCCATGATCCACAGGGGATATTCAAAAGATGGCATGGTAAACCAAGCGGTAATCAGCAATACGCCAGCGCCAACAACAATTCCACGAAATACTGCGGCCAAGACATAGGCAGCATAAAACTCTAGGTGACTAAAAGGGGCTAGCAAGACAAATACGAGATTACCAGTCACCTTTGACTGGATGAGCGATGAGGAAGTATTGGCGAATGCATTCTGCAACACGCTCATCATGACTAAGCCAGGAATCAAAAAGGCCGTGTAATTTAAGCGGCCGTAAACCTCTTTGCCTTCGAGCACATGTCCAAAGATCATTAAATACAGAACAGCAGTAAGAACTGGCGCAGCAACGGTCTGAAACGCTACCTTATAAAAACGTTTGATTTCTTTTCGCAAGAGCGTTGGGAAACCACTCCCATAGGAGATTGGTAGCTTATTTAAAATAGGCTTCAACGCGCACCTCCCGACATGATGTTGACAAACACATCTTCGAGATCTGTTTTACCATCACCATCTTTTTTCACTGAACCGTATTGGCTCAATAAATTGGCAGTGGTATCCAGGGCCACAATCTTTCCTTGCTTAAGCATGGCAATGCGCTGACACAATGCTTCAGCCTCTTCAAGGTAATGGGTGGTTAAAACAATAGTGTGACCATCTTGGTTGAGGCGACTAATAAATTGCCAAAGCGATTGACGCAACTCCACGTCAACTCCAGCTGTAGGCTCATCCAAAATAATGACTGGCGGTCTATGCACTAAGGCCTGCGCTACCAATACTCGGCGCTTCATACCACCAGATAAGGAACGCATATTGCTATCCGCTTTATTGGTGAGATCCAAATTGGCCATGATCTCGTCAATCCAAGCATCGTTATGACGAATTCCAAAATAGCCAGACTGAAATTGCAGCGTTTCTCTAACCGTAAAGAATGGGTCGAATACCAACTCCTGCGGCACAACACCTAGCATCCGGCGAGCATCACGGAATTGACTTTGAACATCCGCACCCATGATTGCAGCGTGTCCGCCATCTGTAGTAACTAAACCCGCCAATATGGATATGAGTGTTGTCTTGCCCGCACCATTCGGGCCCAGCAGGCCAAAGAATTCACCTGGCTCGATGGATAAAGAAATATTATCTAGCGCTTGAAGTGCGCCATAATTTTTAGATACGTTTTTAATTGATATTGCGGCGTGCATGCTATGACAAACCTAGCAACTGGGCAACACCATATACACCGGCTAATACGATTAATTTTTCAGGTGCATTTTGCACGGCAATCTGCTGTCCATCAGCTTGTAATTTCTTCTGCCATGCCAACAAGACTGTGAGCACGGTAGAGTCAAAATCCTTGAGATTGCGGCAATCTATTACTCTTAATGTCGCAAGATTTAGGAGGCCATCTTTTTCTAACTGCAAAACATTGTCTTGCGTCACTGAACTGGGTAATAAAAATGGCATCTAATATTTATCGTTTATTGATCTTGTACGGTCTTTAGTTTGCTGGCTTTGCAGCAGCAAGCTGTTTATTGCGATCCTGCAAGAACTTCACCAAACCTTCAACACCATTCTGGCTAATTTGATTAGCAAACTGATTGCGATAAGCTTCGACTAGCCAGACGCCCATGATGTTCATGTCGTAGACTCTCCAGCCATTGGCTGTTTTTTCAAGGCGGTAGTCAAGTGGCACCGGATCACCGCGACCAATGACTACAGTTTTTACAACCACTTCCTTGTCGTCGGGAGCTGCACGCAAAGGCTTAAATTGGATTGTTTGATCACGCAGTTGGCTTAGAGCACCAGAGTATGTACGAATCAGCAAATTCTTAAATTCAGAAACTAATTGAGCCTGTTGCTCTGGAGTCGCTTTTTTCCAGTTTGGGCCCATCGCCATTTCAGTAGTGCGCCGCATATCGGTATAGGGAACAATTTTCTTTTCCACTAAATCAACAATACGTGGGATATTCCCTTTTTGAATTTCCGGATCAGACTTTACAGAAGCCATCACATCAGAAACAACGGTCTTAATCAAAGCATCTGGCGTGGACTGATCCACTGCTTGGGCGCTCGCGCCACTAACAGCTAAAAAAAAGCTTGATATCAATACTGCACAGTATTGCTGAAGAGTGGTGTAGCTTTTCATGTGTCCTCGATCGGTGCTAGTCATTGAGGCTCATTTTAGCCCCATCAGGAAATCAAGGCAGGCTTAGGCGCCTTTATTCGTAGGGGTTCTGGTATGGAGGCATTAATACCTCCTCGTCTTCACGACCCTCATTAATTTGGTATTGCCGCCTCTGAATATAGGCATCCCGCACAAAACTGTATTTATCGATTGCAGCCCCATCCAATAAGTCACCTGCCTCGTAATAGGTATTACGTGCGTTAACCACACGTAAACCAGTCAAGCTGTTTCGCAAAGCAACATCTGGGAGCAATCTAAATAGGTAATCAGACTCTAAATCAGCTGCAGTACCAAAGGTATCTCGCACATTGCTTGGCCCAAAGAACGGTAGAACCACATAAGGGCCAGAAGGAATACCCCAAACACCAAAGGTCTGACCCCAATCTTCCTTATGCTTTGGAAGACCTCCAGGAGTTGCCATATCAATTAAGCCACCTAAACCAAAGGTGGTGTTGACTACAACCCTCATCAGATCGCTAAAGGCATAGTCGGGCTTACCCTGCAGAAGATTCTGCAATGCGGTGTAAATATCACTGTAGTTACTAAAGAAGTTGTAGATACCGTCGCGCACAAACTCTGGCAAGACAAAGCGGTAGCCAGCCACTACTGGCTTGAGTAGATAGGCGTCTAAGCCTTCATTGAACTCAAAAACGGAGCGGTTAAATGGCTCCCATGGATCATGCGGAGAGGGTGCAACCCCAGCTGGAATGGATGCACAACCTACCATGGTCCCAACCAAACCCAGTAACACTATGCGCTTGATATTTGCTAGCAAGGACATTATTTTGCTGAGCCCTTGTCTTGACCACTATCGGCAGCTTTGTTATACAAAAACTGACTAATCAAATTTTCCAGAACAATGGCCGACTGAGTCTGAGTAATCTTATCTCCAGCAGCCAACATATCATCAGAGCCGCCGGCCTCAAGACCAATGTATTGCTCACCCAATAAGCCTGAAGTCAAAATCTTGGCAGACGAATCTTTAGGGAACTTATACGTATCCTCAATGGTCATGGTGACAGTTGCTTGGTATGTTTTGTCATCAAAAGAGATATTCGCAATACGTCCAACAACTACACCCGCACTTTTGACCGGTGCGCGTGGCTTAAGTCCGCCAATGTTGTCAAAACGCGCAGAAATTTTGTAAGTTGGCGCAAAAGAAACGGCATTCATATTGCCAACCTTCAATGCCAGAAACAGAGCGGCCAACAAACCAATGGCTACAAAGATTCCGACCCAAACATCAATTGCACTTTTTCTCATAAGAGTCCCAGTTTATTCTTTCTAATTCGAGAACATCATTGCGGTGAGCAAGAAATCTAATGCTAAAACCGATAAGGAAGAGATCACCACAGTTCTAGTGGTTGCCTGTGATACCCCCTCTGGCGTAGGCTTCGCCTCATAACCCTGATATAGGGCAATAAAAGTTACTGCCACACCAAACACCAAGCTTTTAATTAGGCCATTGCCAATGTCGGAGAAGAGATCCACCCCACCCTGCATCTGCGACCAGAAGGCGCCAGAGTCGACCCCAATCAGGGGCACGCCGACAAAGTAGCCACCCATCACACCAACCGCCGTAAAGATCGTCGCCAAAATCGGCATGGCAATAATGCCTGCCCACAAGCGCGGTGCGATCACGCGACTTAATGGATCCACCGCCATCATTTCCATAGCACTGAGCTGTTCACCAGCTTTCATTAAGCCAATCTCAGCGGTAAGTGATGTACCGGCCCGACCAGCAAATAAGAGGGCAGTTATCACAGGGCCCAATTCCCGGGTGAGCGATAAAGCCACCAACAAACCCAAAGCCTGCTCCGAACCATAACGATTCAAGGTGTAATAACCCTGTAAACCCAAAACAAAACCAACAAACAAACCAGATACTGCAATGATCACAAATGAGTGATTGCCGACAAACAGAATCTGATCAGAAACTAAGCGAGGTCTTTTTAATAAAAAACCAGAGCGCCAAATAACCGCTACAAACATACGTGCAGCAAGGCCAAGGCTCGTTAAGTTGCGACGAATAAAGAATCCAAGGTCACCCAAGAGATCGATAATTTTACGAAGCATGCTCACTTAAGGCTCACCCCAAAGTCTTCCTCAAGACTTTGCCCTGGATAGTGGAATGGCACTGGCCCATCCGGGGAGGCATCTAAGAATTGACGCACAAAAGGATCTGTTGAGCGACTTAACTCTTCCGGAGTTCCCTCAGCACCAATGCGACCATTGGCAATGAAATATACGTAATCGGCAATTTCAAAAGTTTCTTCCACATCATGCGTAACCAAAAGACTGGTTGCACCCAGAGCTTGATTCAAATCCCGAATCAAGCGCGCCGTAATCCCCAATGAAATTGGATCTAAACCAGCGAAGGGCTCGTCAAACATGATCAAAGGAGGATCCAGTGCAATAGCTCTAGCCAAAGCAACACGGCGTGCCATACCACCAGAAATTTGCGCCGGCATTAAATCACGTGCGCCACGCAGGCCAACTGCATTGAGTTTCATGAGCACTAAAGAGCGCAATAGCTCTTCACTTAAATCGGTATGCTCACGTAAAGGAAAGGCGACGTTTTCAAAAACACTGAGGTCCGTAAAGAGTGCGCCAAACTGAAAGAGCATTCCCATCCGACGACGGGCTGCCATCAATTCAGTGCCGTTCATTTTTCCAATATCTCGGCCTTCGAATAAAACTTGACCCGACTGCGCAGTGAACTGACCGCCAATGAGTCTGAGAATAGTGGTCTTACCGCAACCAGAGCCACCCATCACCGCAACCACTTGGCCGCGACGGAACTCCATATTGAGTCCCGATAGAATTTGCCGCTCACCGGGGGCGTAAGAGAAGTTGACGTCCTTGATTGAAACGACAACTTCGCCATGGCCACCACTAGAGGTTTTTTGCTTCACTTCCACCGAATTGGCGTGGCCACTGTTCATATTCTCGATATTATCGCGGCAGAACAGATGACCCCATTAAATACTCGTCTACTGCATGGGCTGCTTGACGGCCTTCACGAATTGCCCAAACCACCAAAGACTGTCCACGGCGCATATCGCCAGCAGCAAATACCTTTGGAACATTGGTTTGGTAAGCATTTTGGCCATCAACAGTAGCTTTTGCATTCCCACGGGCATCTTTTTCAACACCGAAGGCATTGAGCACCTGCGCTGCCGGGGACACAAAGCCCATTGCCAAGAACACCAAATCTGCCTTGATTTCAAATTCAGAGTTTGGCATTTCTGTCATCTTGCCGTCTTTCCACTCCAAACGCACACAGATCAACTTCTCCAGTTTGCCGTCTTTGCCTTCAAAACGCTTAGTCGCAACAGACCAATCGCGCTCACAACCCTCTTCGTGCGAAGAAGATGTACGCAATTTAGTTGGCCAATATGGCCATACCAAAGGCTTGTTTTCAGTCTCTGGTGGCTGCGGCAATAATTCAAACTGAGTAATTTTGGCAGCACCGTGACGATTGGATGTTCCCACACAATCAGATCCAGTATCGCCACCGCCAATGACGATGACATGCTTACCAGCTGCAGAAATCTCATTTTTGAAATCGCCAGCGTTTTCTTTGTTCTGGGGAATCAAGAAATCCAAGGCATAGTGAACACCCTTCAACTCACGGCCAGGGACTGGTAAGTCACGCGGCTGCTCTGATCCACCACTAATGACTACCGCATCAAAATCTTTCATCAACTGATCCGGTGAAACAGTTTTTGTGGAGTAATTTTTTACTTCAGCACCAATTGCTTCTTTGCCTACAAATACACCAGTCTCAAACTTCACACCTTCAGCTTGCATTTGTTCCACACGACGATCGATCAACCATTTTTCCATTTTGAAATCAGGAATGCCGTAGCGCAATAACCCACCAACACGATCATTCTTTTCAAATACAGTGACGTCATGACCCACGCGCGCTAATTGCTGTGCAGTCGCCATACCAGCTGGTCCACCGCCAACAACGGCAACTTTTTTACCTGTTTTGGTTTTAGGCAGCTGCGGCTTAACCCAACCATTTTCCCAACCCTTATCAATAATGGCGTGTTCAATTGACTTAATACCAACTGCATCACTATTAATTCCTAAGGTACAGGCGGCCTCACAAGGTGCAGGACAGATACGGCCAGTGAACTCAGGGAAGTTATTGGTGGATTGCAAAACATCTAATGCATTCTTCCAGTCATCATGAAATACCAAATCATTAAAGTCAGGAATAATGTTATTGACTGGACAGCCGTTATTGCAAAATGGAATGCCGCAATCCATGCAACGTGCGCCTTGCACTTTAGCTTCGTCATCTGTCAGCGCCGCAACAAACTCTTTGTAATGATGGAGGCGTTTAACGGGAGCTTCGTAGGTTTCATCTACGCGCTCAAATTCCATAAATCCAGTGACCTTACCCATATCGATTCCTTAGTATCTTTTCTTAATTTCTTTTTTGATTAAGCTGCAACAGTTTTGTTTTGCGCTTTTTCCCACAACTCACCTAGGGCACGTTTGTACTCAGTAGGTAGCACCTTCACAAAACGACCGCGCGCATTTTCCCAATCGGCTAAGAGTGCTTTAGCACGCTCAGAACCAGTGTGACGGAAATGACGCTCGATCAAGCCCTTCAGAATTTGCTCATCAGTCATGCGCTCGCCACCATCCTTCACGTCAACAGGGGCATGCCACTGTGACTGAGGCATTTGGGCAATCTGCTCAGCGGAAGGCAATACTTTTTCCAAGGTCGCCATGCTGGTATTACAGCGCTTTTCAAAGAGACCATCTTCGTCATAAACATAAGCAATACCACCGCTCATACCTGCTGCAAAGTTACGGCCAGTTGCGCCTAACACCACCACAGTGCCACCAGTCATGTATTCACAACCGTGATCGCCAGTACCTTCAACCACCGTTGTAGCACCAGAGTTACGCACTGCAAAACGTTCACCAGCTACACCGTTAAAGAATGCTTCGCCACCGATTGCACCATAGAGAACGGTATTACCAACAATGATGTTCTTGGCTGTATCACCACGGAACTCATGTGGCGCACGCACAATGACGCGTCCGCCAGATAAACCTTTACCAACGTAGTCGTTACCGTCACCAACTAAATCTAGGGTAATGCCGCGCGCTAAGAAGGCGGCGAAACTTTGACCAGCAGTGCCATTCAATTGAATATGAATAGTGTCATCCGGCAAACCAGCATGGCCATAACGCTGAGCGATTTCTCCAGAGAGCATTGCGCCAACAGTACGGTTCACGTTCTTCACAGGAACAATGAAGGAGACTTTCTCACCACCTTGCAATGCAGGCTGACTCTTCTCAATCAGAATGTTATCCAACGCGCTATCCAAACCATGGTCTTGAGTCAGGATCTGATAACGTGGCACGTCTTTAGCCACCGCTGGCTCAGCAAAAATCTTACTGAAATCCAAGCCGTGAACTTTCCAGTTCTCAATACCTTTGCGTGTATCTAAGAGATCAACGCGCCCAATCAAATCATCAAACTTACGAATACCGAGTTGAGCCATGATCTCGCGCACTTCTTCAGCAATAAAGAAGAAGAAATTTACAACGTGCTCTGGCTTACCAGAGAACTTTTTACGCAATTCAGGATCTTGTGTAGCAACACCAACTGGGCAGGTATTCAAATGACACTTACGCATCATGATGCAACCTTCAACAACTAATGGAGCGGTTGCAAAACCAAACTCATCTGCACCCAATAATGCGCCGATCACCACGTCGCGACCAGTTTTCATTTGACCATCAGCTTGCACACGAATACGGCTACGCAAACCATTGAGCACTAATGTTTGCTGAGTTTCAGCTAAACCTAACTCCCATGGGGAACCAGCATGCTTAATAGAAGAGAGTGGTGATGCGCCAGTACCGCCATCATGTCCAGCGATCACTACGTGATCCGCTTTCGCTTTAGCAACACCTGCAGCAATCGTACCAACACCGACCTCAGAAACCAACTTCACAGAGACATCAGCAGCAGGGTTCACATTCTTGAGATCGTGAATCAACTGAGCGATATCTTCAATAGAGTAAATATCATGGTGTGGAGGAGGAGAGATTAAGCCAACTCCTGGCACGGAGAAGCGCAACTTACCGATGTAGTCAGAAACCTTACCGCCCGGCAATTGGCCGCCTTCACCAGGCTTAGCACCTTGAGCCATCTTGATCTGAATCTGATCAGCAGAGCGCAGATATTCAGTGGTAACTCCGAAACGACCGGAAGCAACCTGCTTAATTCTGGAGCGTAATGAATCACCATCGAGCAAAGGAATATTTGCCTCAACGACATTGTCACCCAAAATGCTGGCTAAGGTTTCACCCTTCTTAATTGGAATGCCTTTAAGTTCATTCACGTAGCGATTGGGGTCTTCACCGCCCTCACCAGTATTAGACTTACCGCCAATCCTGTTCATAGCAATTGCTAAAGTAGCGTGCGCTTCAGTAGAGATAGAACCTAAAGACATCGCGCCCGTTGCAAAACGCTTAACGATTTCTTTTGCAGGCTCGACTTCATCCAATGGAATTGCTTTAACTGGATCAATCTTGAACTCAAACAAACCGCGCAAGGTCATCTGACGCTTGGTTTGGTCATTAATCAGATTGGCATACTCTTTATAAGTTTGATAGCCCTTATCGATACCAGCACGGGTAGAGTGCTGCAACTTCGCAATCGTATCCGGAGTCCACATATGGTCTTCGCCACGAATACGGAAGGCATACTCACCACCAGCTTCGAGCATGTTGGTCAAAACAGGATCATTACCAAACGCAGATTGATGCATGCGTAAAGCTTCTTCAGCCACTTCAAATACACCGATACCACCTACATTGGATGGAGTGCCCTTAAAGTAGTGATCAATTACATCTCGGTTCAAACCAATTGCCTCAAAAATCTGTGAGCCGGTATAAGACATGTAAGTAGAGATACCCATTTTGGACATTACTTTTTGTAAGCCCTTACCAACCGCTTTTACAAAATTCTTGACTGCTTTTTCTGCTGACAAATCGCCCGATAAACCTTTAGCCATCTCAGCCAAAGTTTCCATTGCCAAGTACGGATGAACTGCTTCAGCACCATAACCAGCTAAGAGTGCGAAATGATGTGTCTCACGCGCGCTACCGGTTTCAACAACAAGTCCGACGCTAGTACGCAACCCTTTTTCAACCAAGTGCTGATGAATTGCTGAAGTTGCTAACAATGCCGGAATGGCCACATGCTGCTCGTCAACCTGACGATCGCTCACGATCAAGATGTTGTAACCAGAGCGTACGGCATCAGCAGCTTCAGCACACAAGGATGCCAAGCGAGCCTCAATACCATCCTTGCCCCAGGATGCTGGATAGCAAATATCCAACTCATACGAGCGGAACTTACCGTTGGTGTAGTGACCAATATGACGAATCTTGGTCATATCGTTGAAATCTAAAATCGGCTGGTTCACTTCCAAACGCATTGGCGGATTGATATTGTTGGTATCTAACAAATTCGGCTTAGGTCCAATGAAAGACACTAAAGACATCACCATGTTTTCACGGATAGAGTCAATCGGCGGATTGGTTACCTGCGCAAACAATTGCTTGAAATAGTTATAGAGTGGCTTGTTCTTATTAGAGAGAACGGCTAGTGGGCTATCGTTACCCATCGATCCAATTGCTTCTTCACCATTCATCGCCATTGGTGCCATGAGGTACTTAATATCCTCTTGGGTATAACCGAAAGCCTGTTGACGATCTAATAATTTTGCAGCGGGACGAATAGTATTTTTTTCATCTACTAAATCTGCCTTGCTGGCATCAACTTCATCGAGCTTCACCCGTACCGCATCGATCCAGCTCTTATATGGCTTTGCTTTAGAGACTGCATCCTTCAATTCCACATCATCAATAATGCGGCCCTGCTCCATATCAATCATAAACATCTTGCCTGGTTGCAAGCGCCACTTTTGAACGATCTTATTCTCTGGAATTGGCAGAACACCAGCCTCAGAGCCCATGATGACTAGGTCATCATCTGTTACGTAATAACGCGCTGGGCGCAAACCATTACGGTCTAAGGTAGCGCCAATCTGACGGCCATCCGTAAAAGCTATCGCTGCTGGTCCATCCCATGGCTCCATCATTGCAGCGTGGTACTCATAGAATGCGCGACGGTTTTCATCCATCAATGTGTGCTGTTCCCAGGCTTCCGGGATCATCATCATCATTGCTTGTGCCAATGGATAACCTGACATCACTAATAACTCTAAACAGTTATCAAAACAGGCTGTATCGGATTGACCTGGATAGATGAGTGGCCACAATTTTTTAAGGTCATCGCCAAGTACTGGTGAGCTGATTGCTCCCTCTCGCGCATTGACCCAATTGACATTCCCTTTAACAGTGTTGATCTCACCGTTGTGCGCAATCATGCGATATGGGTGAGCCAACTCCCAGGCCGGGAAAGTGTTTGTGGAGAAACGCTGATGCACTAATGCCAACGCAGAAACTGTACGTGAATCTTGTAAGTCTTTGTAGTACGCTCCTACCTGGTTCGCCAATAGCAAACCCTTATAAACAATGGTGCGAGCTGACATCGACGCTACAAAATATTCTTTGCCATGCTTTAAATGCAAGTCTTGAATTGCATGGCTTGCAGTTTTACGAATGACATACAACTTACGCTCAAGTGCGTCAGTTGTCATGATGTCGCGTCCGCGACCAATGAATATCTGACGAATAAATGGTTCTGTCATTTGCACTGTTGGTGACATTGGCAGCTTGACATCAACCGGAACATCCCTCCAACCCAAAACAACTTGGCCTTCAAGGCGAACTGTGCGCTCTAACTCTTGTTCGCAAGCTAAACGCGATGCTTGCTCTTTTGGCAGAAAAATCATACCAACGCCATATTCACCAAATGGAGGTAACTCAATACCTTGCTTTGCCATTTCTTCGCGGTACAAGGTATCCGGTACTTGGATCAAAATTCCAGCGCCGTCGCCCATCAGTGGATCAGCGCCGACAGCGCCCCGGTGGTCTAAGTTCTCAAGAATTTGCAATCCCTGAGCAACAATCTCATGTGACTTCTTGCCCTTGATGTGGGCGACGAATCCTACGCCACATGCGTCATGCTCATTTTGTGGATCATAGAGACCCTGCGCGATTGGACGAAGGTCTGTGTTTGTGTGTGTAGTCATAGTATTTCTGCGCACCCTTTGGGCTTGATTACTTTTGGAGGATCTAATATAGGGGAATACCCATATTGAAGCAATAGAAATAAAATAACTCTGTCCCATTTAAATTAGGACTGAGCTATAAAAGATCTTTATAAAAGGGACAGAGTCATAAGATGATGACTGCAGCGCTCGCTACTTAACGTCCTGAAGAAGCTCTAAGCTATTGAATTAGCTAATATTAATTTTTTGGGTCGTCCACGGCGTCTGATTAATGCCTGTTCAGGATTATCTTTAAACAGCTTTTTTGCATAAACATCGCTTATCCACGGCTTAGATCTCACCAGAGCCTCATTAATTTGGCGATCTTCCCAGTGAGGCGCCCCCTCTTTCACAAATGTTGCCCAGTTCATTTGCCTCTCAAAAGGAGTATTGCCCAGCCTCCAAAAGTGCTGATGGTCAACCAACCAAGGCTCTGCATTGCCGCCAATGTGGGAAGCAAAACTAGTCCAAGTGGAAGCCTGTGGGCTCAACTCAAAACCAGACCTCACGGGATTGAGTTCAATGAAGCGTTGGCAGCGTAAAAAATAATCTGGATCTATTAAGGAGGAGCGGTAGCGTCCCTCCCAAATCGTTCCCGAACGTTGCTGCTGTTGATTGAAATACTGGGCATATCGCCTACCTAGGGATTGCATTGTTTTTGCAAGCGAATCGTCATTGTGGGGGGTCATTAAAAGATGCACATGGTTTGGCATTAAGGCAAATGCATGTACCGCGCTACCAAATTGTTTGGCGGCCTCTCGTAACCAATCTAAGTAGATGCGGCGGTCCGCATCACCAAAAAAAAGTGTTTCTCGATTATTGCCACGAACCATCACATGCATTGCTTGACCAGGAATGATGGTACGCGCTTGCCTTGCCATTGCTTAAGCGAACTACTGCAGTTCGCGTACACCGCCGTTATTAGAAAACTCAGGAATAAACCAATCACCATCCACTTGGGTTACGCCCGCAGGCACTTCGCGTGATTGTTGTGGCTCATCCCTCAAGGCAGTACTCATATAAGAGATCCACATTGGTAAAGCGAGGCCTCCACCAGTTTCACGATCGCCCAAACTTGCGGGTTTATCAAAGCCTATCCAAGCAATTGCAACTACCTTCGGGTTATATCCCGCAAACCAAGCATCGTGAGACTCATTCGTAGTACCTGTTTTGCCGGCAATGTCATTCCGGCCTAATTTCGCTCTTGCACTGGCCGCAGTGCCGGTTTTCGTAACTTCTTGCAACATACTGTCCAACACAAAAGAAGTTCGCGCATCCAACACACGGGGGGCATCTTCACGCGCATGAGTAGGCTTGGCCTCAAACAGCACCGTGCCTTTTGAGTCCGTCATCTTATTAATTAAATAGGGGTCTACACGATATCCCCCATTAGCAAAAACGCTATAAGCGGATGCCATTTGCAAAGGTGTAACAGAACCTGCGCCCAAAGCCATTGTCAAATAAGGTGGGTGCTTCTCCGCCTCAAATCCAAAACGTTGAATATAGTCTTGAGCATAAGATGGTCCAATAGAGCGAATTAATCTCACTGAAACCAAGTTTTTTGATTTTGCTAAGGCAGTGCGTAAGCGCATTAAACCCTCATACTTGCCATCGTAGTTCTTTGGCTCCCAAGCTTGACTCCCTGTTTCCAGGCCACCAATCGATAGCGGGGCATCATTCACCATTGTGCTTGGAGAAAAACCTTTCTCGATCGCGGCGGCATAAATAAATGGCTTGAAAGAAGAACCCGGTTGGCGTTGAGCCTGGGTGACATGATTAAACTTATTTCGACGAAAATCAAAGCCGCCCACCAAAGAAAGGATCGCCCCCGTCTCGGTATTCATTGAAACAAAAGCAGCTTCAACTTGAGGTAACTGCGCCAACTTCCAAACGCCACCGTCTGAGAGTAGCCTAACGATCGCACCAGGACGCAAACGTTTTTTTGGTTGAGTGCTATCCGTTAAAGCAGCAGCAGCAAGCTTCATACTCTCACCTTTTATGGTGATCGTATCTCCAGTAGCAATCATGACCTGCATTTCTTTTGGCTTAATATCGAGCACTACGCCTGACTGCAAATCGTCCAATTGCGGATAAGCCAACAAAGCTTCATCAATTGCACGTTGGCGCTTCACTGTATCTTCTGGCAAATCAATGAATCCCTCGGGACCACGATATGCGTGACGTAAGTCGTACTCAAAAATGCCGCGACGCACTGCTTTATATGCGGCGTCTTGGTCTGCCTTCAAGATCGTGGTGTATACATCTATTCCCTGCGAATAGATTGCCTCGCCATATTGTGTAATCAGGAGTTGACGAACCATCTCAGCAGGAAAATCTGCGCGAGTACTAAATTCATTACCGAGTCCACGGATATGTAACTCTTCAGCCATTGCAATTTGATATTGCTCGGGAGTGATGTACGACAAATCACGCATGCGCTGCAAAATGTATTCCTGTCGAATTTTGGCGCGCCGAAAATTGCTTACAGGGTTATATGCCGATGGTGCTTTTGGTAAGCCAGCCAGCATTGCTGATTCAGCGATCGTAATGTCTTTTAGATCTTTACCAAAGTAGATTTGGGCTGCACTAGAAAATCCATAAGCTCTTTGCCCCAAAAAGATCTGATTCATATAAATCTCAAGAATCTTATCTTTACTTAATTGAGACTCAATTTCCCAAGCTAAGAGAACCTCATAAATCTTACGACTGAAAGTTTTCTCATTACTGAGGAAAAAGTTCCGCGCCACTTGCATTGTGATGGTTGAGGCACCCTGGGAAAGATTGCCCCGTAAATTCGTAAGCGTAGCCCTCAGGATACCCACGTAATCCACTCCACCATGAGAGTAAAAGCGATCATCCTCAATGGCTAAAACTGCATTACGCATACTCATTGGGATTTCATTTAAAGGTATTACCTTACGGCGCTCCTCCCCAAACTCACCTATGAGAACTTTATCAGCCGTATAGATACGCAATGGTGTTTTGGGGTTGTAATCAATCAAGGCTGAAATCTTTGGCAGATTCGGCTTTGCTACTAAGAAAGCATATCCCAGCAACAAGGTAACCACCACCGCAAAAACCATACTAATAATCAGAAGCGCTTTGATGAGCGGATTACTTCCAGATTTATTGGGCGAGAATGACCCTCCTCTTGGCTGACCGGGGCGTCTATCAGGTTGTCGGTTAAACCGCCCGTTTAATGGCGGCTTGTCTTTTGGGGGTAGAGCCATAGTTCAAATTATAGGGTGCTTACGTAATTCACCCTCCAGGCCTAAAACCTCTCATTTAAATGCCTATTTAGTATTTTTCTGACGCTCAATTCTGCCTTCCCTGATCGCCTTTCCCATCTCTGACAAGAACAATATGGCATGCCACCACGCCACATCTCCTCCCAGTCTTTTGATGACATTTTGAGTGAGCTGGGAGATGACCCCGCTATTCCAGATCCACATGGAATTCGTAAAACCTCCTCCCCACCCAGGATGGATCCATCGCCCCAAACTAAGACTTCAAAGCCCTCTGTTTTGAATAAATCTTTCGAGCTGAAAGGGCTTAATTTCAGCCCGGTTTGGATCTTTGCTTGCACCTTATTAATCTGCGGAGCTAGCCTCTTTTTTTTCTTTGAATCCAATCAGTCTCTGGCTGAAAATGAAATAAATACACTTCAAAGTCAATTATTAGCCCTTAAAGAAGAACTGGAATCCTCTCAAAACGAATGGCATTCTGAGCTAGAGGATCTATATGAGGTAATAGATGAAATAGAAGTGAGTATTCACTCAATTGAGACAAAACCACCAAAACAGGCGGCTCAAAGCAAGCCTACATCTATCCCGCATGAAGTAGAGCTTCGTCGCTGGAGGTATTTAGGCATCACTCGCATGGGGACTTTGGAGCAGGCTTTTTTTCATACCGGCCAATCTACGAGGATGGTAGGTAAGGGCGATCTGGCTTTAGGGGAATGGCGCCTGGCCCAAGCTCAAAAAGAATTGGCCATCTTGACCCACCCCAAAGGCAAATCCATTACCTTTAAATCTACGAACTCCGATTGACTCTATTGAAGATCTTACAGAAATCTCGCGCCACCTTACTCCCCTTGATACTGGTTTTTTTATTCAATTCAGCCGAAGGAAATCTCCCTGCAACCAGCCCTAAAAGCACCCTTACAGAGAGTCGTATTAGCCTTCAATTTAGCCAGATTGAAATAACTGAACTTTTGCAGGTCTTAGCCCAAATGGGAAATACCAATTTTCTCCTCAGTGAATCTATTCAGGGCAAAATCTCGATCGACCTGAAGGACACCCCTTGGCAAACTGCCCTCCATTCCATACTTGCTAGCAGAGGCTTGCGCCAAGTCAGAAATGGCGATATTTACTGGATTGGCCCTCATGCAGAAATTCAAAGTTTTCAGAAATATCGTCGGGAGGATGCTGCCCTACCTTTTGGGGGTGATCATATTAATAGCCCCCGCCAGATCCTGATAGAAGCCCGCATCGTCGAAGCTGATCAGCGCTTTGCCCGTGAACTCGGCGTGAAGTTGGGATATCAAGCCAATGGCATTGGTAGCAGCTCGGACCAAAACGCAAGCGCAAACCTTGATCTCTCAGGCACTGGCTTGGCTGGATTCAACCCAGCCACCTTGGCTGCCACCCTGGTATCTAAGAATGCGGCCCAACTCTTGCAAATGGAGCTCTCAGCACTCGAGTCTGATGGCCAGGGCAAAATTCTCTCGAACCCCCGCATCATGACCGGAGATCAGGTTAAAGCCACAATTGAGCAGGGAACTGAACTGCCGTATCAAGTGAGCTCTCAAAGCGGGAGTAAATTGCAATTTCGTAAAGCCAATTTACGTCTGGAGGTCTTGCCCAAAATTCATCCCGATGGAAAGATCTCCATGTTAGTAGGGATCAATAAAGACACCATTGGCATGAAAACTGAACAGGGCTATGCAATTGACACCAAAAATCTCAGCTCTGAAGTCACCGTTGAAAATGGAGGTACTGCCATCATTGGGGGTATCTTTCAGACTACCGAACGTGATGACGAGATCAAAGTTCCACTCCTAGGCGATATTCCATTGATAGGGCATTTATTTCGCCATAAATCCAAATTGGCAGATAAAACTGAACTATTAGTCTTCTTAACCCCCACCGTACTAGACAAACACTAATAAAATCATAGGGTGAAATCTTCATCCAACAATATCTTTCTCATTGGCCTCATGGGCGCTGGGAAGTCGACCGTTGGTAAATTGCTAGCTAAGAAATTAGGGCGTCGCTTTTTAGATGCTGACCATGTGATTGAAGATCGCTGTGGAGTCAAGATTCCTGTTATCTTCGAAATGGAAGGTGAAGATGGATTTCGCAAGCGTGAGGCTCAGGCTATTAATGACATCACAGCCGAACATGATGTCATTTTGGCAACCGGTGGCGGTGCCGTGCTTCTGCCTGAGAATCGACAATTTCTTAGTGAAAGAGGATTGGTAATTTATCTCCACGCCAATCCCATAGAGTTATGGCATCGCACTAAAGGTGGTGAAGGTCGGCCACTCCTGAAAAATGGTGATGCAAAAAAGATTTTAGAAAACCTATACGCTGTTCGTGACCCTTTATATCGCGAAATCGCTGACTATATTATTGAGACTGGAAAGCCCAGCGTCAATCAGCTAGTCAACACCCTCATAATGCAACTCGAACTCTCCGCATAAACTTATCCATGAAAACATTAGAAGTTGATCTAGGTGATCGTAGCTACCCCATTCATATTGGTACAGATTTAATAGATCAAGCACAATTATTTAGCGCCTGTGAAAAAGCAACATCAATTTATATTGTTAGCAATACGACTGTTGCCCCTTTGTATGCAGAGCGCCTCACCAAGACTTTAGAGAAACTAGGTAAACCAGTCAGGACGATTGTCTTGCCTGACGGAGAGTCTTATAAGGACTGGAAAAATCTTCAGTTGATTTTTGATGACCTCCTCAAATATGGAGCCGATCGTCAAACAATGTTGGTGGCTTTAGGTGGTGGCGTTATTGGAGATATGACCGGCTTTGCTGCTGCTAGCTTTATGCGCGGTATTCGCTTCATTCAAGTCCCAACAACCTTATTGTCTCAAGTGGACTCTTCTGTTGGTGGCAAGACCGGTATCAACCATCCGCTCGGAAAAAATATGATCGGAGCGTTTCATCAGCCAGTAGCGGTTATTGCTGACCTCAATACCTTGAAGACGTTGCCTGCTCGCGAACTCTCTGCAGGTCTAGCTGAAGTGGTTAAACATGGTGCGATTGCAGATGCTGAGTTCTTAAGTTGGATTGAAGTAAATGCAAAAGCTTTACTAGCTTGCGACACCGCCGCAATGGCGCATGCAGTCTTACGCTCTTGCGAAATTAAATCAGCTGTAGTATCAGCCGATGAGAGAGAAGGTGGCATTCGAGCCACATTGAATTTCGGGCATACCTTTGGTCATGCGATCGAAGCGGGCATGGGCTATGGCGAGTGGTTGCATGGTGAAGCTGTTGGCTGCGGCATGGTCATGGGTGCAGACCTCTCAAAACGCCTAAACTTCATCACTCAAGATGAAGTTAACCGCCTCACTCACATCATTCAATCCATGAATCTGCCGATAACACCGCCCAAGTTTGGCGCACAACGTTATATGGAATTAATGCAAGTAGATAAAAAGACTGAGGGCGGACAAATCCGCTACGTCGTTTTAGAGAAGATTGGCAAAGCCCAAATTAAGAGCGTTCCCGATGCTCAGGTCATAGAGACCTTAACAGCGACCGGGGCAGTTTAAGTTTCTAGCTTACTTATTTCTGAAGTAGGCCAATAGTGATCATCTGACCAGCTTGAGCACTGGCAAATTCGGATAGGTCGCCCAGCAGTTCGCGCCCAGTTTTAGTATCCAACCACATCGGAGAAGATAAAGTACCTGCCCAACGATAGTGATAGCCGCCCGATTTAGCCGCTACCCAAATCTCGTGTAGAGGGGGCTGGGTGTTGACCACAATCACACTGCGATCTCTAAACCGAATGTTGATTACGTTTCCACCTTGGCGCTCCACATCCAGATCGAGGTCTAGTGCATCGTCTGCGGCTTCTAGGGCTACCTCTATCGACTCCAATAAATTACTACCCAATTGATAAAATTGCTTATCGTCAATCGTTTCTACAGTTAAATTGCCTGGCGTCATATTAGAGTCCTGCATGCTATATTCAATCATTCGTTTTAGAGACATTCATGATAGCGATTCTTAAAAGAACTCTTGGTATTGGCCTTCTAATATCCCTTGTTGGATGTGGGGTTAGAGGTCCCTTATATTTGCCAAATGTGCCGCCAGCACCTAGTCCTCCTGCTGAGCCAGAGCCTAAAGGCAAGCTCTATCCACCCCAAAGCCCTACAGCTCCCAACTCTACATCGGCCAAGCAATGACAAGTAAAGCGATCCCACTCCCCGACTTAGCTGGATTTACAGAGCGAAATGGTACTTGGTATGCAGAGGAAATTCCTTTGTCAGATTTGGCAAAGGAATTTGGCACACCCCTGTATGTCTATAGTAAAAAAGTGTTGACTGAAGCTTATCGGGCCTACGACAAAGCTTGCGTAGATTCCTCTGGAAAAAGACGAGCTCGCGTTCACTATGCGATGAAGGCGAATAGCAACTTAGCAGTGATTGATTGCTTTAAAAAATTAGGCTCTGGCTTTGACTTAGTCAGCGGCGGTGAATTAGCGCGCGCTCTTGCTATTGGCGCAGATCCAAAAAGTTTAGTGTTTGCCGGTGTTGGTAAATCTGCTCACGAAATTGCGCAAGCATTAAAAGCTGGCGTTAAGTGTATCAATGTAGAGTCAATTGCAGAGCTCCACCAAATTAATCGGGTTGCTACTAATCTCAATTGTCGCGCCCCAATTTCCTTGCGCGTGAATCCCGATGTCGATGCACAAACGCATCCTTATATTTCTACTGGATTAAAGGGTAATAAGTTTGGTATCGCTTATCACGAGGTTTTAAAGACATATCGTGAAGCTGCATTGCTGTCGCAGATTGATGTAGTTGGTATTGATTGTCATATTGGTTCACAAATCACCAACACTGCACCCTATCTTGATGCGCTTGATAAAGTGCTCGAGTTAGTTACTCAATTGAAAAAAGAGGGTATTGAGATCCACCATCTGGATTTAGGTGGAGGTCTTGGCATTTCCTATGGCGATGACAACCCGCCTGATATTACTGAGTTCACCAATACCTTGCTCAATCGCGTTGCTGAACGTGGCTTTGGGCATCTCGATATTGTCTTAGAGCCTGGCAGATCCTTAGTGGGCAATGCTGGCGTACTTTTGACCCAAGTGGAATATCTTAAGCCTGGTGCTGAAAAAAACTTTTGTATTGTGGATGCAGCAATGACAGAGTTGATGCGCCCAGCGCTCTACGAGGCTTATCACGGGATCGTTCCAATTCAAACTAAGCAAATTACAAGCTCCACTTATGACGTCGTCGGACCCGTATGTGAATCTGGTGACTGGCTTGGAAGAGATCGTCAACTTGCGGTTGAAGAGGGTGATCTACTAGCTATTCTGTCTGCTGGTGCTTATGGCTTTGTGATGGCTTCCAATTACAACACCAGGCCAAAACCTGCAGAGATCATGGTTGATGGCAAGAATGCATATGTCATTCGTGCTCGTGAAAATATTGCTGATCTCTTTAGTAGCGAAACCACATTGCCAGATTAAATTAACTTCTCTTGGTAAATTCCAGGCAATAAAAAAACCCCGCTACATCAGCGGGGTTTTTGTTTTGTACTTAGATAACTATTAATGCAAGCCTGCCATGTAATCAGAAACAGCCTTCATCTCTTGATCAGAAAGCTTCGTAGCAATTGTTGTCATCTGAGTACTATTTTTGCGAGTACCTTCACGGAAACCTACTAACTGATTGTAGGAATACTCAGCCCACTGTCCACCTTGACGTGGGTATTGCGCAGGAATGCCTGCACCATTTGGGCTATGGCAACCAGCGCAGGCTGGAACACCCTTCGATGCAATACCGCCACCATAAATACTCTTACCCAAATCAAGAGCTTCTTTAGTTTGAGCCACACCTTGGGATGGAGCCTGCTGAGATAGGAAAGTACCAATATTGATCATATCTTGCTCAGTTAAAGGCATAGACATGCCCATCATGATGGCATTCGCTCTAGTGCCTTCCTTGAAATTCTTCAACTGTTTTGCTGTGTATGCAGCATGCTGGGCAGACAACTTGGGCCAAGTTGCTACAGCACTTTGGCCCTTAGGACCATGACATGTAATACAAGCTACAACACCGCGAGTGGCATCTCCAGAGTTATAGAGTGTCTCACCAGCAGCGACATCAACTTTTGGCTTAGTTGGAGCAGCAGCCTTTGCCTCTGCAGCTGGGGCCATGGGTGCTGGATCAGCGGCATAAGCTTGTGCCGCAAGGCCGCTTAGAGCAAAAATAGACAGAGCTGCAAAGCCAGCACGTAAGCTAGTTAATTTGGAGATTTGAGGGGTTTGACGCATTATGTTTACCTTGGCAAAAATTCTTAAAAATGTTTGGGCCCTTACTTCTACAACTTTCACCCAACATTATGAGATATTTATTGATTTTGCGTGATTTTACAATAGCTTCTGGACATGTCTAAACTCTTTCAAGCCCGATTTGCAACCACAGTCAATGACACCCATTGCCTGCCTGCCACTCCACTCCGAGAGGTAGCCTTTGCTGGGCGCTCAAATGCGGGTAAATCCAGCGCAATTAATGTGCTTTGCAACCAAAAACGTCTTGCTTTTGCTAGTAAAACGCCTGGGCGCACCCAGCACATTAACTATTTTGGCCTTTTTGCAAAAGATGATCTCTTAGCCTATTTAGTGGATTTGCCTGGATATGGCTATGCTGCCGTCAATCATGAGACCAAGTACCACTGGAATGCCCTTCTCAGCGATTATTTGCAGGAACGGGAGCAACTAGTAGGCATGGTGCTGATTGTGGACTCTAGGCGCGGTATTACCGAACTGGATGAGCAAATGATTCAGTGGTTTGTCCCAACCGGCAAGCCCATCCATATTTTGCTCAGCAAGTGCGACAAGCTCAATAAGAGTGAATGTAAGCATGCCTTAGAAGCCGTACGCAAACAGTTACAACAATACGATCCAGCGCTACCTGATGGCCATGGTGATTCCAAGAAACTTACGGCACAATTATTCTCCAGCACCAAGCGCATTGGTCTTGAAGAGGCCGACAATATTGTTATTAAATGGTTATTTGCAGCGGAGACTCAAGAAGATGAAATCAAAAGCTAACTCTATATTGAGCTTTCCGGCTCATCGTCCTCGTCGTATGCGGCGCGATGATTGGTCGCGTCGCCTGATACAAGAAAATCAACTCAGTACAAGCGATCTAATCTACCCAGTATTTTTACTTGAGGGAAGCAATCAATCTCAAGCCGTTAGTTCCATGCCTGGGGTTAATCGCGTATCACTCGATTTACTTTTTAACGTTGCCGAGGAATGTGTTGCATTGGGTATTCCCGTCTTAGCACTCTTTCCAGTGATTGATGCAACTCTCAAAACACCTGACGGTAAAGAAGCGTTTAATCCGAATGGTTTAGTTCCAAATGCAGTGCGTGAGCTCAAGAAACGCTTTCCTAATTTAGGCATCATGACCGATGTAGCACTTGATCCTTACACAAGCCATGGTCAAGATGGCGTCCTAGATGATGAAGGTCGCATCCTAAATGATGAGACAACAGTTATCTTGGTACAGCAAGCTGTTACTCAGGCAGAGGCTGGTGTTGATATTGTTGCGCCATCGGACATGATGGATGGTCGTATCGGAAAAATTCGCGAAGCCTTAGAGCAAAAAAATCTGATTCATACCCGCATCATGGCTTACTCGGCGAAATATGCGTCGGCTTTTTACGGCCCATTTCGTGATGCAGTAGGTTCAGCAAAAAATCTAGGCAAAGCCGATAAAAAAACCTACCAAATGGATTGCGCTAATACTGACGAGGCTTTGCGGGAGGTTGCACTTGATATTAACGAAGGTGCTGATATGGTGATGGTTAAACCTGGTATGCCCTACCTAGATATCGTTCGTAGAGTACGTGATGAATTTAACTACCCAACTTATGCCTATCAAGTGAGTGGTGAGTACGCCATGCTCAAAGCTGCCGCTCAAAATGGCTGGCTTGATCATGATGCTGTGATGATGGAATCATTGCTTGCATTTAAGCGTGCTGGTGCTGATGGTATCTTGACCTATTTTGCTCTTGAAGCTGCACGTCTTTTAAAAGCATCTAAGTAATTAGTAATCCAAAAAGTTAAATGGGTTGTACCCATTTAACTTTTCAGAAGATTAATTTCCGAAGGCTCTTTTCAAGCGCTCAAGAAAACGTTGTGGTGGCATATAGCCAATCACACGTTGATCTTTCAACTCTTGTGAGTTGAGATCAAAGATCAAAATTCCTGGTGGTCCGAATAATCCAAAACGTTTCAGTAAAGCCTGATGCTCAGGACTGTTCTTTGTCACATCTGCTTGTATCAAAATAAATTTCTGCAACTCTTGATTTACTTCGGGATTAGCAAACGTATTTACCTCCATCTCCTTGCAAGAGATGCACCAGTCTGCATAAAAATCCAAGAGCACTAGCTTCTTTTGTTCTTTTGCTTGGGCTAAGAATTGATCCAACTGCGCACTGGAGTCAATCACAGCAAAACTCGCTTTTCCAATCTGATGTTGGCGCTGACCATTAGCCGTTGTCTTGCCCACCTCATCACTACCATTTTGCAACAAGGGGGATGCGATCCAGGCTGCGGTTGCTACTAATAAAACGCCTAATGTTCTTTGTAGCCAGACCATCCAAATACCAGTGGATGGAATTAAGATACGAGCCTCAATGGCAATAAACAGGAGTGGCAATCCCATACCTAAAGCCATTACAAAAAGGAGCCCTGCACCCAGGCTCATAGAGCCTGTTTGAGCAATAAAAGCGAGCACTCCAGCTAAGGGCGCTGTAATACATGGGCTGGCAACTAATGTGGAAATTCCACCTAAGGCAAAGGCGCCCGCAAAGCTGCCACCTTGATGACGTCCTGCCAATCGATCCACCTTTTGCTGCCATGAGTGAGGCATTCTGAGCTCGTATAGACCGAATAGACTTCCTGACAAGGCCAGTAGCAGCAATGCAAACCCAATCAGCGCTATGGGGCTTTGTAGAGCTCTTTGAACGCTCCCGCCAAGCGCAGCCATCAAGACCCCCGCTAGTGCATAGACACAAGCCATTCCAAGTACATAGGCCGCCGCCAAGAGGCTTGCACGACCCTTACTAATGGACTGCTTACCTTGCGCTCCAAACACGATGCTCGATAGGATAGGCAGCATCGGAAGAACACAGGGGGTAAATGCCAAAGCCAAGCCCAGAATGAAGAAGGCTATGAAAAGATATCCCGTTGGCGTGTTGTCTAAGAAGCGGCTAATGGCATTGACGTCATCACGCTCACGCCAAACATCCATCAAGCTAAATTCTTTTTTGGTGGTGTTGCTCGCTCCTGCCTCATCCAATATTTCTGGTATTGGGCCGGCCTTTACACCTGGCCCCGCAAGCAAAAACTTCAGGGTCATAGGTGGATAACAGATTCCCGCCTCAGCACAGCCCTGTAACTCCATCTCCAGATAGAGTGGCTTACCAATTTCAGCCTTTTTATCTAGAGTTAATAGAAATACCTGCTTATAAACCTGCATTTTCTTTTGAAAAGTTTCATCAAACTTTTCAATCCCAGCAGGGAGCGAAACCTTTACAAGCTCTAATTTATTGGGCTCTGAGCCCATCTTGAAATGCAGAGACTCTTGATAGATGTAATAACCCTTAGCTGGAAAAATTTCTAACTCAACATCATTCGTATTTGTCACCCACGTTGCTTCAGCCTGAAATGCTTTCTCAGGCGGAAGGAATTCTGGCGCAGCAAATGCATTGCTGATCACTATAAGTAATACAGTTACTAGAGGAATAAATTTACTAAGGAATCTCATTGAACTACTTTACCTCGGACTCTACCCATTTGCCATAATGCGCTTCGTATTTTTCAGGAGCATATGCAATCACCTCGGGCAAATCATAGGGGTGATGACCTTTTATGAAATTAGAAATATCTATCCATTTATCTACAATTGTTTTTGCTGTCAGCAGAACTTCCTTTCCTTCGCAAATCTTGCCATCCCACCGATAGATTGAATGCACACCTTCTTGAATTTGTACGCAGGCAGCTAATCGACCCTCAATCAGTTGAAGCGCCATTTTCTTTGCATCCTCTAGTGATGCAAAAGTGGTGACAACAATTAATAACTCAGTAGATTTATCAGGGGTCATGACATATTTATAACTGTATAAATGAAAAAAGCCAGACCGAAGCCTGGCTTTTAATCTTGCTTAAGGGCTTAAGCCTCTTCAGCTACTGCTGTTTCTTCAACTTCCGGACGATCCACCAACTCAACCAAAGCCATAGGTGCATTATCACCATGGCGGAAGCCAAACTTCAAAATACGAAGGTAGCCACCTGGACGAGTTGCGTAACGTGGGCCGAGCTCTGTGAAGAGTTTAGTCACGATATCGCGATCGCGCGTGCGATTGAATGCTAAGCGACGGTTTGCTAAGTTATCTTTTTTACCTAAGGTAATCAAAGGCTCAACAACCATGCGCAATTCTTTAGCTTTTGGCAAAGTGGTTTTAATCACTTCGTGCTCCAGAAGAGAATTGGACATGTTGCGCAGCATCGCCAAGCGATGTGATGATGTTCTGTTTAGTTTGCGTAAGCCGTTTCCGTGACGCATGATGCTTCCTTTCTAATTATTTCTCGAGGTTAGCTGGAGGCCAGCTTTCGAGTTTCATGCCAAGACTTAAGCCACGAGCCGCCAATACATCTTTGATTTCGTTCAAAGACTTACGACCTAAATTAGGCGTCTTCAACAATTCATTCTCTGTACGTTGAATCAAGTCACCGATGTAGTAAATGTTCTCAGCCTTCAAGCAGTTTGCAGAGCGCACTGTGAGTTCGAGATCATCAACCGGACGCATCAACATTGGATCAACCATTGAAGAGCGGCTTGGGGCAAGATCACCAGAAACTTCGCTGCTTTCGAGGGCTGCGAAAACAACTAACTGATCAACCAAAATGGTAGCAGCTTGACGAATTGCCTCTTCAGGAGACAACACACCGTTTGTTTCGATTGTCATTACGAGACGATCAAGGTCGGTACGTTGTTCAACACGAGCAGATTCAACTGCATAGCTAACACGGCTTACTGGGCTAAATGAGGCATCCAATACGATGCGACCAATAATCTTGGTAGTTTCGTCATGGTATTGACGCATATTGCCTGGTACATAGCCACGGCCTTTTTCAACCTTGATCTGCATATCCAACTTGCCACCAGCTGACAAGTGAGCAATAACATGATCAGGATTAATGATTTCTACATCATGTGGCAAGTCGATATCTTTTGCTGTAACAACGCCTGGGCCTTCTTTACGCAAATTGATGGTCACTTCATCACGTGACTGCAATTTGAATACGATACCTTTGAGGTTCAACAAAAGGTTAACTACATCCTCTTGAACGCCATCTAATGTGGAGTATTCATGAACAACACCAGCGATTGCTACTTCAGTTGGTGCATAACCAACCATTGAGGACAACAAAACACGACGTAATGCATTACCGAGTGTGTGGCCATAACCACGCTCGAACGGCTCCATAACAACCTTAGCTTGGTTGGCAGTAAGCGCTTCAACAGAAATAATTTTTGGCTTGAGCAAATTTGTTTGCATATTTTTTCCTTGAGAGTGCCTAATTAGCGTGAATACAATTCGACGATCAAACTTTCATTAATTTCGCCGCTAATGTCTTCACGGTCAGGCACCTGCTTAAATGTTCCCTCCAGCTTCGCTGCGTCGACTGATACCCAGCCAACTGCCGCCATCTGCTGAACCAAATTGAGTGACTCTGTAATACGTGCTTGTTTCTTCGCTTTTTCACGAATAGCAATTACATCACCAGGTTTGACCTGAATAGATGGAATATTTACTGGGCTACCATTGAGCAAAATTGCACAATGGGAAACCAATTGACGCGCTTCAGCACGAGTAGAACCAAAGCCCATACGATAAACAACGTTATCAAGGCGTGATTCCAACAACTGAAGTAATGTTGAGCCAGTATTACCCTTACGACGCTCAGCTTCTGCGAAATAACGACGGAACTGACGCTCTAGAATTCCGTACATACGCTTAACCTTTTGCTTTTCACGCAATTGATTACCGTAATCAGAAGTTCTTGAGCCAGATGTACGGCCATGTTGACCAGGCTTAGTATCTAACTTGCACTTGTCTGACAGGGCGCGACGTGCGCTCTTTAAAAATAAGTCGGTTCCTTCCCGACGAGCTAATTTGGCCTTAGGCCCTAAGTAACGTGCCACGATGCTTTCCTTTCTTTGCCGCAGTCTTACGACTAACGGTGAGTTCACCCTTTAATTCAGATGAACAGTGGGCTTTAATAAAAAACTACTAAAACTTGTACTGCCAATTTCCTAGCTTAGATACGACGACGCTTTGGAGGACGGCAACCATTATGTGGAACTGGAGTTACGTCTTGAATCTCGGTGATCTTGATCCCCAAAGAATTCAACGCACGAACTGCTGATTCACGACCTGGGCCTGGACCCTTGATCTGAACTTCTAAATTCTTGATACCACATTCAACAGCAGCTTTGCCTGCCACTTCTGCCGCTACCTGAGCAGCAAAAGGGGTTGATTTACGTGAACCTTTGAAGCCCTGACCACCAGATGTTGCCCATGAAAGCGCATTACCTTGACGATCAGTGATTGTAATGATGGTGTTGTTAAAAGAAGCGTGAACGTGTGCAATACCGTCAGCAACGTTCTTTTTAACCTTCTTACGTGCGCGCTGTGAAGCTGCAGAAGCGGATTGTTGTTTTGCCATGTCAATAAACTTTCTTGATTATTTCTTGAGTTGCACGCCAGACTTACGTGGGCCCTTGCGGGTACGGGCGTTAGTCTTAGTACGTTGACCACGTACAGGCAAGCCCTTACGATGACGAACGCCGCGATAGCAGCCTAAGTCCATCAAACGCTTGATGCTCATCGTTACTTCACGACGAAGGTCGCCTTCAGTGATGAACTTACCTACCTCGTCACGTAACTTTTCCAGGTCACCGTCAGTAAGATCTTTAACTTTTTTGTCGATAGCAACACCTGTAGTTTCACAAATTTTGCGAGCACGCGTTGTGCCAATGCCAAAAATTGCTGTTAAACCGATAACAGTATGTTGATGATTTGGGATATTTACCCCAGCGATACGTGCCATGAGATTTCCTCTTAATTAACCAGATCAGCCTTGACGCTGCTTATGACGTGCGTCTGAAGAACAGATCACGCGAACAACGCGTTTGCGCTTAATGATCTTGCAATTTCTGCAAATACACTTAACGGATGCTAAAACTTTCATAACTCACCTCTAAAAAAATATGTACTACTTAATCTTTACTTCGCTCGGAAAATGATTCTGGCTCGTGTCAGGTCGTAAGGAGTCATCTCCACTGTTACCTTATCTCCTGGCAGAATGCGGATGTAATGCATCCTCATCTTTCCAGAAATGTGCCCTAAAACCACATGTCCGTTCTCTAGCTTCACGCGAAACATTGCGTTCGGCAAATTCTCAATAATTTCTCCCGCCATCTGAATTACATCGTCTTTAGACATTCAGTTAAGCGCCCATCTTAAAGTTAGCTTTTTTCATCAAAGAACCATACTGTTGTTGCATTGCGAATGACTGAACTTGAGCCATAAAATCCATTGCAACAACGACAATAATCAACAATGAAGTACCGCCGAAATAGAATGGTACGTTGTATTTCAAGACTAGAAATTCTGGTAACAAGCAAACCAAAACCATATAAATCGCACCAGCCAATGTCAAACGAACTAAGATCTTGTCGATGTAACGACCGGTTTGATCGCCAGGACGAATACCTGGAACAAAGGCACCGCTCTTCTTCAAGTTATCTGCAGTGTCACGGCTATTGAAAACCAAAGCTGTATAGAAAAAGCAGAAGAAGATAATCGCTGCAGCGTACATGATTGTGTAGACAGGCTGACCTGGGGCCAATGTTGCTGCCAAGTCTTTAATGACTTTGCTGAACATATTCGTTGTCTCGCCTGATGTGAACCAGCCAGCAATAGTTGCAGGGAACAAAATAATAGATGAAGCAAAAATTGGGGGGATAACACCAGCCATGTTTAACTTCAATGGGAAGTATGAAGACTGTCCGCCGTAAATCTTGTTGCCAACTTGACGCTTTGCATAGTTCACCAAAATACGACGCTGACCACGTTCTACAAACACAACAAAATAAGTTACTGCAACGCAAATCACCACGATCAGCAATGCAGACAAAATATTCATTGAGCCAGTGCGTACTAGTTCTAGCAAGCTACCAATTGCAGATGGCAATCCAGAAACAATACCGCCAAAAATAATAATCGAAATACCATTACCAAGACCGCGCTCAGTAATCTGCTCGCCGAGCCACATTAGAAACATCGTGCCAGTAACCAAAGTGACTACTGTGTTGAGTTCAAACATTAAGCCTGGATTAATAACTAACCCTGGTTGAGCTTGCAACGCAACTGAGATACCTAGAGCTTGGAATGTTGCCAAGAGCACAGTGCCGTAACGTGTGTATTGAGTGATCTTTCGTTGTCCTGCTTGCCCTTCTTTTTTCAAAGACTCCAATGTAGGCACAACAATCGTCATCAACTGCATGATGATGGATGCAGAGATGTACGGCATGATTCCTAAAGCAAACACTGTAAAGCGGGATAGGGCACCACCTGAGAACAGGTTAAACATACCCAAGATGCCATCTTTTTGACCTGCAAACAATTGTGCTAATTGGTCTGGATCAATACCTGGAACAGGAATATGCGCACCCAAGCGGAACACGAGCAATGCCAAGACAAGGAATATCAAGCGTTGGCGTAATTCGCCAAACTTGCTTCCTGATTGAGCAATATTTGCTGCGTTAGTAGGTGCGAGTGCCATCGTTTACTGAACTAATTAAACCAAGTCAACCAATTTGCCGCCAGCTGCTTCAATAGCCGCTTTTGCACCTGCAGTTGCTGTAATACCCTTGAGGGTTACTGCAATAGACAGTTCACCAGTCTTAATCACTTTTACTGAATTAATCTGCTCACCAGCAAAACCGTGGGCTCTCAAAACCAACAAGTCCACTTCTGGTAAGTTGATTTTTGCTAAGTCATTCAAAGTGATCTGACCAACGTGACGACGCGTCAATGACACGAAACCACGTTTTGGTAAACGACGATACATCGGCATCTGTCCACCTTCGAATCCAACTTTATGGAATCCGCCTGAACGCGACTTTTGACCTTTGTGACCGCGGCCTGCAGTTTTACCAAGACCTGAACCGATACCGCGACCTACGCGACGACGATTTTTATTGGAGCCCGCTGCGGGTTTGAGTGTATTGAGTTGCATATTCTTCGCCTATTTACTTGCTAGTTATTAGCCAACGACTTTAACTAGATAAGAAACTTTATTAATCATTCCGCGAACAGCTGGTGTGTCTTCCAATTCTGAAACTGAATTGATACGACGCAGGCCTAAGCCGCGAACAGTTGCACGATGGCTTTCGCGTGTGCCGATCAAGCTGCGTACTAGTTGCAGTTTGACTTTAGAGTTAGTTGTTGTCATTTATAGATTCCTAATCTTTTGGTCTTAGCCGAGAATCTCTTCAACTGACTTACCGCGCTTAGCAGCAATTTCAGAAGGAGTGCTCATCTTGCTCAAGCCATCAATCGTTGCACGAACCATGTTGTAAGGGTTTGTTGAGCCAAGTGACTTAGCAACAACGTTAGTTACGCCCATTACATCGAAAATTGCGCGCATTGGGCCACCGGCGATAACGCCAGTACCGTCTTTAGCTGGAGAAATCATCACGCGTGATGCGCCATGTTTACCAATCACAGTGTGTTGCAAAGTACCTTTACGTAAGGAAACTTTGATCATCTTGCGACGTGCTTCGTCCATTGCCTTTTGAACAGCAACTGGAACTTCTTTTGATTTGCCTTTGCCCATGCCGATACGACCATCGCCATCGCCAACTACAGTAAGTGCAGCGAAGCCGAGAATACGACCACCCTTAACTACTTTAGTTACGCGATTAACAGCAATCATCTTCTCGCGAAGACCATCATCACGCTCTTCGTTTTGCATCTTGGTTTGCATTTTTGCCATGTCTTTTTCCTAAACCTTTTTAGAACTTCAGGCCGGCTTCACGCGCAGCTTCGGCTAAGGCCTTAATACGGCCGTGGTAACGATGACCGGAACGATCAAAAGCAACATCAACGATGCCTGCCTTAACAGCACGCTCAGCAACTAACTTGCCGATTTGTTTAGCCGCTTCAGCGTTACCGCCGTTTTTGATCGCTTGGCGTAAATCTTTTTCCATTGTTGAAGCAGCTGCTACAACTTTGGTTCCACACGGGCTATAAACCTGTGCAGAAATATGTGTATTGCTACGGATAACTGTTAAGCGATTTGCCAATGCTTCGGCAATGCGAATACGAGTCTGCCTAGCGCGTCTTTGTCTGGATTCGTCTTTATTCATTTTTTAATCTCGCTTACTTCTTCTTAGTTTCTTTCAGGTGTACAACCTCATCCACGTAGCGAACGCCTTTACCTTTGTATGGCTCTGGTGAACGGTATGCGCGAACTTCAGCGGCAACCTGGCCAACTTGCTGCTTGTTGGAACCTTTGATGATGATTTCAGTTTGAGTTGGAGTCTCAGCTTTTACGCCCTTTGGTAGGTTGTAAATAATGTCGTGTGAGAAACCGAGCTGCAACTTTAATGAATCGCCCTGGGCGGCAGCACGGTAACCAACGCCTACCAAGCTGAGCTTGCGCTCAAAGCCAGCAGTTACGCCAACAACCATGTTGTTTACCAAAGCGCGGGCTGTACCTGACTGTGCACCAGCTTCTGGTGTGTCGTTATTTAAAACAACTGTCAATACGCCATCTTCTTGCTTCAAACCAACAGAAGGATGCAAGTTATGTGTCAAGGTACCCAATGGGCCTTTAACAGTAATGTTTGCACCATTGATGCTGATTTCAGCGCCCTTAGGAACTGGAATAGGTGATTTACCAACGCGGGACATATTTCTCTCCTTACGCGACGTAGCAAATAACTTCGCCACCAACGCCGTTCGCACGTGCTTTGCGGTCTGTCATTACGCCTTGTGGGGTTGAAATAATTGCAATGCCTAAGCCATTCATCACTTCAGGAATGTCGTGGCGGCCTTTGTAGATACGTAGACTTGGTGTAGAAACACGGTCAATACGCTCAATAACAGGGCGGCCTGCGTAGTATTTGAGTTCAATGTGTAGCACTGGCTTAGCTGCCTCACCTTTGATTTCAAAACTATCGATATAACCTTCATCCTGCAAGACTTTTGCAATAGCTACTTTAACTTTTGACGACGGCATCAAGACTACGGGTTTCTGCACTGCTTGCGCATTGCGGATCCTTGTCAACATGTCGGCGATTGGATCGCTGATACTCATGAGTTCTCCTAATTCTTTCGCAGCTTACCAGCTGGCCTTGGTTAAACCGGGGATTTCGCCACGAAAGGCGATTTCACGAATTTTGCTACGCGCTAAACCAAACTTGCTGAATACACCGCGCGGACGACCGGTTAATGAACAACGATTTCTTTGACGAATCGGGCTTGCGTTACGTGGAAGTGCCTGTAGCTTCAAGCGAGCCTCATAGCGCTCTTCATCGCTGCGTGATTGATCAGCAATGATTGCCTTGAGTTCAGCACGCTTTACAGCGTACTTCTCTACAGTTTTTGTGCGCTTATTCTCGCGCTCAATTAGGGATAGTTTTGCCACGTTAGCCTCTTAATTGCGGAAAGGGAATTTGAACGCTGCTAACAAAGCTTTTGCTTCTTCGTCAGTCTTAGCGGTCGTCGTAATACTGATATTGAGACCACGGAGGGCATCAATCTTGTCGTATTCGATTTCTGGGAAAATGATTTGCTCTTTAACGCCGATGTTGTAGTTACCACGGCCATCAAATGCCTTGCCTGAAATTCCGCGGAAGTCACGTACGCGTGGCAAAGCAACAGTCACGAAACGATCCAAAAATTCGTACATGCGTGCACCACGCAATGTCACCATGGCACCGATTGGGTAGCCTTGACGAATTTTGAATCCTGCAATCGCTTTTTTCGCTTTTGTTACAACTGGCTTTTGACCTGCTACTTTAGTCAAATCACCAACTGCATTTTCGATAATTTTCTTGTCGTTCACAGCATCGCCCAAGCCCATATTTAGGGTTACCTTGGTGATACGTGGAACTTCCATTACTGACTTGTAACCAAATTTGGCAATTAAATCAGCAACTACTTTAGCTTGATAGTGTTCTTGAAAACGTGTGCTCATAATTTCTCCGTGCCCCTTATGCGCTTAAAGTTGCGCCAGTGGTTTTGAGGAAACGCTGCTTTTTACCATCCACGAGTTTGATACCAACACGTGATGGTTTGCCGTTACCGTCAACCAAAGCCACATTAGAAATGTGAACAGGCATCGTCTTGTCAATCATGCCGCCAGTAACACCGGCTGCTGGATTTGGCTTAACGCTCTTTTTGTACATATTGACGCCTTCGATCACTAACTTGTTCTCGAGAACTGCAGTAACAGTTCCTTGCTTGCCCTTATCGCGGCCTGTCAACAGAACTACTGAATCACCTTTACGAATCTTTTTCATATCAGCCTCTTAAATAACTTCGGGGGCGAGAGAAACGATCTTCATGAACTTCTCAGTACGCAACTCACGCGTTACTGGTCCAAAGATACGTGTGCCAATTGGCTCTAACTTAGCGTTGAGCAATACCGCAGCGTTACCATCGAACTTAATCAATGAACCATCTGGACGGCGTACACCTTTAGCAGTTCTCACTACTACGGCGTTATAAATATCACCTTTTTTTACACGGCCACGTGGAGCAGCGGACTTTACAGTCACTTTAATGACATCACCGATACTGGCGTAACGACGCTTAGAGCCGCCCAATACCTTGATGCACAAAACTTCACTGGCGCCTGTGTTATCGGCGACCTGTAATCTACTTTCGGTCTGAATCATTTTTTAATCCCCAACTTGTGAGCCAAAGGCAAACAGTCTTGGTTCCGTCTATGGGCTCTAACGAAAGTTAAAACCCGGAATTAATGAAAAAACACTGCTTCTCCCAATAAAACCAGAGAAGCCAACTATCATACTACGTAAAACAGGGATATGGCAATGTATTTCGCCAAAATCCCCAATATTTCTTTAAATACCCTTTGATTCCTGAACTAAACGGGTTACAACCCAAGACTTAGTACGTGAAATTGGTCTAGATTCAGCAATTTCAACGGTATCACCCATCTTGTATTGACCAGCTTCGTCATGAGCGTGGTATTTTTTGGACTGTCCAACATATTTGCCATAAAGCGCATGTTTTACTTGGCGCTCAACTAGCACAGTCACAGTTTTTTGCATTTTATCGCTAACAACGCGGCCCACTAGGGTGCGGCGCAAGGGTTTAGATAATTCTGTCATATCCCTTTTTCCTTATTTCTGTGCAGTTTTTTGGGTAATAAAAGTCTTTACGCGAGCAATTTCACGCTTAGTCTTACCCAATTGGCTGGTATTGGTGAGTTGCTGAGTACCTTTTTGCATACGGAGCTTGAAGCTTGTCTTCAAGAGCTCTGTTAATTCTGCGTTCAAGGCAACCAGATCTTTAGATGCTAATTCTGTCTTTTTCATAATCTCTGTCCCGATCAACCTAAGTGGCGAATCACGAAAGTGGTTTGCAATGGCAACTTAGCAGCAGCAAGCTTGAAAGCCTCGCGTGCCAAACCTTCATCCACGCCATCCATCTCGTACAAAATCTTGCCTGGTTGAATTTCTGCTACGTAGTACTCTGGATTACCTTTACCGTTACCCATACGTACTTCAGCTGGCTTTTGTGAAATTGGCTTATCTGGGAAAATACGGATCCAGATACGACCACCACGCTTAATGTGACGTGTCATTGCGCGACGTGCAGATTCAATCTGACGTGCAGTCAAACGACCACGGCCAATAGCTTTCAATCCAAAGTCACCAAAGGCTACTGAACTACCCCGTGTTGCCACGCCAGTGTTACGTCCCTTTTGTTCTTTGCGATACTTACGACGCTTTGGTTGTAGCATGCTTACTCTCCTGACTTCTGCGCTTCAGCACTTGCGGCTTCAACGGCTTTCGGTACACGCTTTACAGTTGGCTTAGCAGCAACCAATGGCTTGCTGTCAGCTGCTGGTTTGCGTGTGGTTGTTTTAGCTGGTGCGCGACGTGGTTTTTTATCGTCAGCCGCTGGCTCTGCTGTGACAGCTGGAGCATCAGCACCGCGACCTAATGTATCGCCCTTGTATACCCAAACTTTTACACCGATGATGCCGTATGTTGTTTCCGCCTCTGATGTAGCGTAATCAATATCAGCCTTCAAGGTATGAAGTGGAACGCGGCCTTCACGGTACCATTCGCGACGTGCAATTTCTGCACCGTTCAAACGACCAGAGGACATGATCTTGATTCCTTGTGCACCAAGGCGCATTGCATTTTGCATTGCACGCTTCATTGCACGACGGAACATGATGCGCTTCTCAAGCTGCTGAGTAATAGAGTCAGCAATCAGTTGAGCATCCACTTCAGGCTTACGAATTTCTTCGATATTCACATGGACTGGAACGCCCATACGCTTCTGAAGTTCGCGGCGGAGAACTTCAATATCTTCGCCTTTTTTACCGATCACAACACCTGGACGTGAGCTATAAATAGTAATACGTGCATTCTTCGCAGGACGCTCGATGATTACCTTGCTAACAGATGCATTCTTTAATTTCTTTTTCAAATAGATGCGGACATCTACGTCCTCTTTAAGCATCTTTGCAAAGTCAGTATTGTTTGCATACCACTTTGATGTCCAGTTCTTCGTTACCGAGAGTCGGAATCCGGTTGGGTTTATCTTTTGTCCCATATCTTCCCTTAGTTACTCAAGGTCACGGTGATGTGACATGTTTGTTTTTCGATTTGATTACCACGACCCTTAGCGCGTGCTGTGAAGCGCTTCAAGGAAGTACCCTTATCAACAATAATTGTTGAAACCTTGAGCTCATCAATATCAGCACCCTTATTGTGTTCAGCGTTGGCCATTGCGGACTCAACAACTTTCTTCACAATGAAGGCAGCTTTCTTGGGGCTGAAATTCAAAATGTTCAATGCGCGTGCAATTGGCAAACCACGGATCTGGTCAGCGACCAAACGTGTCTTTTGCGCAGAAATGCGGGCGCCTTTGTGAATAGCTTTAACTTCCATCATCATCCCCTTACTTCTTCGTTACTTTCTTGTCAGCAGCGTGACCTTTGAAAGTACGGGTCAAGGCAAATTCGCCTAACTTATGACCCACCATGTTTTCTGATACATATACCGGAACGTGCTGACGACCGTTATGTACAGCAATCGTCAGACCAATAAAGTCTGGGAGGATTGTTGAACGGCGTGACCAAGTTTTGATCGGCTTTTTGTCTTTGTTGGCTTGTGCGACTTCAACTTTATTTACTAAGCTGGCTTCGCAAAATGGGCCTTTTTTAGCTGAACGTGTCATATCTATTTATCCTTATCGCTTAACGTTTTTGACGACGTTGAACGATCATCGAAGTTGTACGCTTATTGCGACGTGTACGATAACCTTTGGTTGGTGTGCCCCATGGGGAGACAGGTACACGGCCTTCGCCAGTTCTACCTTCACCACCACCGTGTGGATGATCTACTGGGTTCATTGCCACACCGCGAACGGTTGGACGAATACCACGCCAGCGATTTGCACCAGCTTTACCGATAACGCGCAAGCTGTGCTCTTCATTACCAACTTCACCAATAGTGGCCCGGCAATCGATCAAAATACGGCGTACTTCACCAGAGCGCAAGCGCACCTGAGCGTATACACCTTCACGAGCCAATAACACTGCAGAGCCACCAGCGGAACGTGCGATTTGAGCACCTTTACCTGGCAACATTTCTACGCAGTGAATTGTGCTACCAACTGGAATGTTACGAATTGGCAAGTTGTTACCAGACTTGATTGGGGCTTCTGAACCACTCATCAACGCCTGACCAACTGTCATACCTTTTGCAGCAAGAATATAACGACGCTCACCATCAGCAAACACGATCAATGCAATATTTGCACTGCGGTTTGGATCGTATTCCAAGCGTTCTACTTTTGCTGGAATACCATCTTTGTCATTGCGTTTGAAATCAACAACACGATAGTGATGCTTATGACCACCACCCTTGTGACGGGTAGTGATGTGACCATTGTTATTACGACCTGCTTTTTGGAACTGTGGCTCTACTAACGCTGCAAAAGGTTTACCTTTATGCAGGTCAGGATTGACCACCTTGACCATTGAGCGACGACCTGGTGAGGTCGGTTTTGTCTTCATCAAAGGCATGATTAATTCGCCTCCGCTTCAAAGTTGATTTCTTGACCTGGCTTCAAGCTAACGTAGGCCTTCTTAGTGTGGTCACGACGACCTTCAAAACGGCCATAGCGCTTTGGCTTACCTTTTTGATTCACGATTTGAACTGAGTCAACTTGCACTTTAAAGAGCAACTCAACTGCTTGTTTTACATCGCTCTTATTAGCGTCGCGTGTAACTTGGAATACCACTTGTTCGTTTTTCTCTGCAACCATAGTGGCTTTTTCAGAGATAACCGGTCCAAGCAGAACCTTCATCAAGTTGTGATCGTTTTTACGGACTTGGCTCATTTCAGCAACTCCTCAATTTTTGCGATCGCTGCTTTGCTTACCAATACTTTTTTGTATTGAACTAAAGCTAATGGATCAGCGTGCTGTGGCTCACATACAGCAACCTTATGCAAGTTGCGTGATGCCAAGTACAAATTCTCGCTAACCTGATCAACGATGATCAAGACTGAATCCAAGCCCATTGCTTTAACTTTGTCAGCTAAAACTTTGGTCTTTGGAGCATCAAGAGTAAATTGGTCAACAACGTTCAAACGACCTTCGCGAGCCAACTGAGACAAAATCGATCTCATACCAGCGCGGTACATTTTCTTGTTTACTTTTTGGCTGAAATTTTCTTCAGGTGAATTCGGAAATATACGACCACCTCCACGCCACAGCGGGGAAGAGCTCATACCAGCACGTGCACGACCAGTACCTTTTTGACGCCAAGGTTTTTTGGTTGTGTGCTTAACTTGCTCACGGTCTTTTTGTGCACGGTTACCGCTACGTGCATTTGCTTGGTAAGCCACAACAACTTGGTGTACCAATGCTTCGTTATATTCGCGTTCGAATACTTCTGGTGAGGCTTGAATGCCAGCGCCTAAAGTTCCGTTATCTTGGAGAAGCTTAAGTTCCATATTCGCTCTCCTTATTTCTTCTTCAACGGTGTCTTCACCGCTGGAGTAACAATAACTTTACCGCCTGGGGCACCTGGAATAGCGCCTTTAACCATGATGAGATTGCGTTCTGCATCAATGCGTGCGATGACTAAATTTTGTACAGTGCGTGTTTCGTCACCAAGGTGGCCTGTCATGCGCTTACCTGGGAAAACACGGCCTGGATCTTGCGCCATACCGATAGAACCTGGCACGTTATGTGAACGTGAGTTACCGTGCGACGCGCGACCTGAAGCGAAGTGATGGCGCTTGATAGTACCGGCATAGCCTTTACCAATTGTTACGCCTTGTACGTCCACTTTTTGGCCAGCAGCAAATGCAGTGTCAGCAGGAATTACTTGTCCTGGTGTCATTTCTGCGATTTTTGCTGCATCTAAATGAAATTCGTTGAGACCGTTACCAGCCATCACACCCGCTTTGGCGAAGTGACCAGCCATTGCTTTGGTAACGCGAGTAGCTCTACGTGTGCCATGTGCTAACTGGATAGCATCATAGCCATCAGTTGCCTGGGTCTTGATTTGAGCGATTCTGTTGTCGCTCACGTCAATTACGGTGACAGGAATTGCTTCCCCTTCGTCCGTAAATAGACGGGTCATGCCGATCTTGCGACCGATTAAGCCTAAGCTCATATTCATGCTCCACGCCGACTTCGATTGGTCGGCAAAATTAATTTAAGTGATTTACAAGTAAAAGTACTTCTAAATCAATAACTTACAACGTTTTTAATGCTAATGAAACTTAGATTTTCGCCCAAATAAATGAACGAAGCCTTAGATTCTATCCCGAAAGTCTAGTCTTGGCAAGCCAAAAGACTGAAAATACTAAATTACTGCAACTTAATTTCGACGTCCACACCTGCTGGAAGGTCTAATTTCATCAAAGCGTCTACAGTTTTCTCTGTAGGATCTACGATATCCATCAAACGCAGATGGGTACGAATCTCTAACTGGTCACGTGAAGTCTTATTTACGTGCGGTGAACGCAGAATGTCAAAGCGCTCGATACGTGTTGGCAAAGGTACTGGACCCTTAACAACTGCACCAGTACGCTTAGCTGTATCAACGATTTCAGCTGCTGACTGGTCGATCAAGCGGTAATCAAATGCTTTAAGACGAATACGAATTTTTTGGTTTTGCATATTAATTCCAAAGAGCGGTGTGGTGCTGCCACGTTATATTTCTAAAGAGCTCGGTGACATCCGCAGCACGGACGTCACCGGTTAGCAAACCGCTAAATATTTTTACTAATTAAAACTATTAAGCCAAAATCTTCGCAACCACACCGGCGCCAACAGTACGGCCACCTTCACGGATCGCAAAACGTAAACCTTCTTCCATCGCGATTGGCGCGATGAGTTTGACGGTAATCGTGACGTTATCACCAGGCATCACCATTTCTTTGTCTTTTGGCAACTCGATTGAACCAGTTACGTCCGTAGTACGGAAGTAAAACTGAGGACGATAGTTGTTAAAGAATGGTGTATGACGGCCACCTTCATCTTTACCCAAGATGTAAACCTCGGCTGTAAAGTGAGTATGTGGAGTGATTGAACCTGGCTTAGCCAATACTTGGCCGCGCTCAACTTCTTCACGTTTTGTACCGCGTAACAAGATACCAACGTTATCGCCTGCTTGACCTTGGTCGAGCAATTTACGGAACATTTCAACACCAGTACAAGTTGTCTTGAGTGTTGGCTTGATACCAATGATTTCAATCTCTTCACCAACCTTAACGATACCGCGCTCGATACGGCCTGTAACAACAGTACCGCGACCGGAGATAGAGAACACGTCCTCTACCGGCATCAAGAACGCACCGTCAACAGCACGCTCTGGAGTTGGGATGTAGGTATCTAATGCATCAGCTAACTTCATGATGGCTTCTTTACCCAATGGGCCTTCGTCGCCTTCTAAAGCTAACTTAGCAGAACCTTGAACGATTGGTGTGTCATCGCCTGGGAAGTCGTACTTAGACAGAAGCTCACGAACTTCCATTTCAACTAACTCGAGCAACTCAGCATCATCAACCATGTCGCACTTGTTCAAAAATACGATGATGTAGGGAACACCAACTTGGCGTGCCAAGAGGATATGCTCACGAGTTTGTGGCATTGGGCCGTCAGCTGCAGAGCAAACCAAAATAGCGCCGTCCATCTGAGCAGCACCAGTAATCATGTTCTTTACGTAGTCAGCATGTCCTGGGCAATCCACGTGTGCGTAGTGACGATTTGCTGTCTCATACTCCACGTGTGCTGTATTAATCGTAATACCGCGTGCTTTTTCTTCTGGAGCAGCATCGATCTGATCATATGCTTTTGCTTCGCCACCAAATTGCTTAGAAAGCACGGTTGCAATTGCTGCTGTCAATGTGGTTTTACCGTGGTCAACGTGACCAATGGTGCCAACGTTTACGTGCGGTTTAGTCCGCTCAAACTTTTCTTTTGCCATTTTTTTGTCTGCCTTCTTAGCTAGTCAATATTCAAAATAATGTGGATAAATTACTTCGCTTTAGCAGCCATCACTGCTTCAGCAACGTTCTTAGGTGCTTCGGAATAATGCTTAAATTCCATGGTGTAGGTAGCGCGACCTTGGGTCAACGAGCGCAAGCCAGTTGAGTAACCAAACATCTCTGCCAATGGCACTTCAGCGCGAACGATCTTGCCGCCCCCTGGAATGTCATCCATACCTTGCAAAATACCGCGACGTGATGAGAGGTCACCCATTACGTTACCCATGAAATCTTCTGGTGTTTCAACTTCAACAGCCATCATTGGTTCAAGCAACACAGGTGATGCTTTGCGCATACCATCTTTGAATGCCATCGAGCCCGCCATCTTAAATGCGTTTTCGTTGGAGTCAACGTCATGGTATGAACCGAAGAATAATGTTGCTTTGATATCTACCACTGGATAGCCAGCCAAAATACCGGAGTTCAATGTTTCGATAATTCCTTTTTCTACTGCAGGGATGTATTCACGAGGAACCACACCGCCCTTAATAGCATCAACGAATTGGAAGCCTTTGCCTGGTTCTTGTGGCTCAAGCTTCAGCACAACGTGTCCGTACTGACCACGACCACCAGACTGCTTAACAAATTTACCTTCAACTTCTTCGCAAACCTTGCGAATCGTTTCGCGATAAGCAACTTGTGGCTTACCAACGGTTGCCTCAACACCAAACTCACGACGCATACGGTCAACCAAAATTTCCAAATGGAGCTCGCCCATACCAGAAATAATTGTTTGGCCAGATTCTTCGTCTGTCTTTACGCGGAATGATGGATCTTCTTGTGCCAAGCGATTCAAAGCAAGACCCATTTTTTCTTGGTCTGGTTTTGTCTTTGGCTCAACTGCCTGTGAGATCACCGGCTCTGGGAATACCATGCGCTCCAAGATCACAATGCCATCTGGATCACACAATGTTTCGCCAGTAGTTGCGTCTTTTAGACCAACCGCAGCTGCGATATCGCCCGCAAATACTTCTTTAATTTCTTCACGTTCGTTTGCGTGCATCTGCAATAAACGACCAACACGCTCCTTCTTACCCTTGATTGGGTTGTAGATCGTATCGCCAGATTTCATCACACCAGAGTAAACACGGAAGAAGATGAGCTGACCAACAAATGGGTCAGTCATGATCTTAAATGCCAACGCTGAGAATTTCTCATCATCAGCAGCTCTACGTGTCGTAGGTGTACCGTCTTCCAATTCACAAGGAACCGGTGGAACGTCTAATGGTGATGGCAGCAATTCAACCACTGCATCCAACATAGCCTGTACACCTTTATTTTTAAAGGCTGTTCCACACATCATTGGAATGATTTCATTAGCGATAGTGCGTTGACGCAATGCTGATTTAATTTCTTCTTCGGTCAATGCTTCACCGCCGAGGTATTTTTCCATTAATTCTTCTGAGCTTTCAGCAGCGGCTTCAAGCAACTTCTCGCGCCACTCTTCAGCAGAGGCTTGTAACTCAGCAGGAATTTCTTCGTAGTTAAATTTAGTACCTTGTGATTCCTCATCCCAGTAGATGGCCTTCATTTTGACCAAGTCCACAACGCCTTTAAAGTTTTCTTCAGCACCAATCGGAATCTGGATCAAGATAGGGTTGGCCTTCAAGCGCAATTTCATCTGGTCATAGACCTTAAAGAAATTTGCACCAGTACGGTCCATCTTGTTTACGAACGCTAAACGTGGAACCTGATACTTGTTAGCTTGACGCCAAACAGTTTCAGATTGTGGCTGTACACCACCCACCGCACAGTAAACCATGCAAGCACCATCCAAAACGCGCATTGAGCGCTCAACTTCAATCGTGAAGTCTACGTGTCCTGGGGTATCAATAATATTGATGCGGTGCTCTGGGAAATTACCAGCCATGCCCTTCCAGAACGTTGTAGTAGCCGCAGAAGTAATCGTGATACCACGCTCTTGCTCTTGCTCCATCCAGTCCATGGTTGCAGCGCCATCATGTACTTCACCAATTTTGTGATTAACACCGGTGTAGAACAAAACGCGTTCTGTTGTTGTTGTCTTACCTGCGTCAATATGCGCAGAAATACCGATGTTGCGGTATCTTTCGATAGGGGTTTTACGTGCCACTGTTGGTACCTTTTCTTTACTGTGCGATTAGAAGCGGAAATGTGAGAAAGCTTTATTAGCTTCTGCCATACGGTGAACTTCTTCACGCTTCTTCATTGCTCCGCCGCGACCTTCTGCAGCTTCTAATAATTCGTTGGCCAAACGTTGAGCCATGGATTTTTCACCACGCTTTTTAGCGGCTTCGCGCACCCAGCGCATTGCCAAAGCTGAACGGCGTGATGGGCGAACTTCAACAGGAACCTGGTAGTTAGCACCACCAACACGACGGCTCTTCACCTCAACCATTGGCTTAACGTTGCCCATAGCTGTTGAGAAAATTTCGAGTGGCTCTTTATTTGCTTTTTTCTCGATGTGATCAAAGGCACCGTAAACAATACGCTCTGCAACCGATTTCTTGCCGTCCAACATGAGGACGTTCATGAATTTTGCTACTTCTACATTACCGAATTTTGGATCAGGCAAGATTTCCCGTTTGGGAACTTCACGACGACGTGGCATAACAACTCCTTCAGTTCAGTTAGGGGTGGCCCAAACAGATCACCCGCTCCGGTCGTCCTACTATCTAGCAACTGAAATAAATCAATCTCTAGACGGAACGGCCACTTACTTGTCTTTAAAGTCTGACAAACGAAGACTTACTGCAAATACTTTAAGTTGCTATTAAGCAGCTTTCTTGGCGCGCTTAGCACCGTACTTGGAACGTGATTGCTTACGGTCTTTAACACCTTGCAAGTCAAGTGAGCCACGAACGATGTGGTAACGAACACCTGGCAAATCCTTTACACGACCACCGCGGATCAACACTACTGAGTGTTCCTGGAGGTTATGGCCTTCACCACCAATGTATGAAATCACTTCAAAACCATTGGTTAAGCGAACTTTAGCTACTTTACGTAGCGCAGAGTTAGGCTTTTTAGGAGTGGTTGTGTACACACGTGTACATACGCCACGGCGCTGCGGGCTGTTTTGCAGCGCAGGGCTCTTGCTTTTAACGGTCAGCCGGGTTCTTGGCTTACGTAATAATTGATTAATTGTTGGCATAAAATAGCTCGGTTAGTACTTCTTTGTTGCTTTCTTCAAGAAAATCAATGACTTAGATAAATTCTAGGTCAAAAAGACCCTCTTCTGAATCAGTAAAACTCAGTATTCTAGCCTGGCCAGCCCATTCCGTCAACCTCGAGGGAAAGAACTGGCCATTTCTGGCCAGGAATACCAAATTAGCTTGGATCAACCTCTCCAGCAGGAGCAATCACTTCAGCCTCTATTTCTACAGGCATATCAGCCATTGCTTCCTCTTCGGCGGCAATCATTTGAGCGCGATCACGCTCGAATTGCTCTCTGACCTTGCGTGCACGGCGGTAAGACAAGCCGGTACCAGCAGGGATCAGGCGACCAATAATGACGTTTTCCTTGAGGCCACGGAGTGTATCGGTCTTGCCCATAATTGCGGCTTCAGTCAATACACGGGTGGTTTCTTGGAAAGAAGCTGCTGAAATGAAGCTGTCTGTCGACAAGGATGCCTTAGTAATACCCAGCAACACGTTCTCGAACTGAGCTGGGCGCTTACCTTGTGCAATCACGGCATCATTTGCGTCATACAACTTAGAGCGCTCAACTTGCTCACCAGTGATGTAGGCAGTATCGCCGCCATCAGTAATTTGCACACGACGCAACATTTGACGCACGATCACTTCAATGTGCTTGTCATTAATCTTTACGCCTTGCAAACGGTAAACATCTTGCACTTCATCCACGATGTAGATCGCCAACTCTTCAATACCTCTGAGAGTCAAGATATCGTGTGGATCGGCAGGGCCTTCCACAATCATCTCACCCTTGTTCACAACTTGACCGTCATGAACGAGAACTTGCTTCTCTTTAGGAATCAAGAATTCGTTAGCTTCACCATCCATATCGGTAATTACCAAACGTTGCTTACCTTTGGTTTCTTTACCAAAGGAAACAGTTCCAGTAACTTTCGCCAAGACAGCTGCATCTTTTGGTGAACGTGCTTCGAACAATTCAGCAACACGTGGCAAACCACCGGTGATATCACGAGTCTTCTGTGATTCGATCGGAATACGCGCCAATACTTCACCAACTTCGACTTTTTGACCATCTTTAACCGTGATCAAAGCGCCCACTTGCAAACCAATGTTTACTGGGTGATCTGTACCCGCAATCATCACTTCGCCGCCTTTGGCATCAACTAAGTTGATCATTGGACGAACGCCTTTGCTGGCAGCACTACGACGCTTACCGTCAATCACCACCAAAGTGGAGAGGCCAGTAACTTCGTCAACCTGCTTAGCTACAGTAACGCCTTCTTCAACGTTGTCAAAGCGAGCAATACCAGCGTACTCAGAAATAATTGGACGTGTTAACGGATCCCATGTGGCTAAGCTTGCACCAGCCTTAACTGCAGCATCTTCTTTAAACAAGAGAGTTGCACCGTAAGGCACCTTATGACGCTCGCGCTCACGACCATTCTCATCAACGATCACGGCTTCGCCTGAACGTGAAATCACGATCTGCTCGCCCTTCGCATTCTTCACAACACGCATCGTGCCGGAGAACTTCAAGGCGCCATTAGACTTGGCTTCAATATTGCTTGCAACCAATGCACGTGACGCTGCGCCACCAATGTGGAATGTACGCATAGTCAACTGTGTGCCTGGCTCACCGATGGACTGGGCGGCAATAACACCAACCGCCTCACCAACGTTCACCAAACCACCGCGACCTAGATCACGGCCATAGCATTTAGCACATAAGCCAAAGCGCGTTAAGCATGACAACACTGTGCGAACTTTAACTTCGTCAATACCCAAGGCAACGATTTGATCTACGTGATCTTCATCGAGCAATGTGTCATTGGAAACGATAACTTCTTGTGTGTCCGGATGAACGATGTCACCAATACATACACGACCCAAAATACGATCGCGCAATGCTTCGATAATTTCGCCACCCTCTACAAGAGCCTTCATTGTTACACCGGAAATTGCGCCGCAATCATCTTCGATCACCACTAGATCTTGAGTTACATCACACAAACGACGTGTCAAGTAACCTGAGTTCGCTGTCTTCAACGCCGTATCAGCCAGACCTTTACGAGCACCGTGAGTTGAGATGAAGTACTGCAACACGTTCAAGCCTTCGCGGAAGTTCGCAGTAATTGGAGTTTCAATAATCGAGCCATCAGGCTTGGCCATCAAACCACGCATACCAGCTAACTGACGAATCTGCGCTGCAGACCCACGCGCACCAGAATCCGCCATCATGTAGATGGAGTTAAAGGATTCTTGACGCACAGTTTTACCGTTACGGTCGAGCACGTCAACGTGTGACAACTCATCCATCATGGCTTTACCGACTTGGTCACCAGCAGCACCCCAAATATCAACCACGTTGTTGTAACGCTCTTGATTAGTTACGAGACCCGACATGAACTGCTTGTCATACTCCTTAACCTTGGTAGAGGCCTCACTGATGATGCGCTCTTTAGAGCTTGGAATCAGCATATCGTCGATCGCAACCGAGATACCGGCGTTAGTAGCCAAGCGGAAACCAGACTGCAAGAGGCGGTCAGCAAAAATCACTGTTTCACGAAGACCGCACTTACGGAATGAAGTGTTGATCAAACGTGAGATTTCTTTTTTCTTCAGAGGCTTATTGATTTCCTCGAAAGACATACCTTTAGGCAAGATTTCTGACAGGATTGCACGGCCAACCGAGGTTTGATAGATCTTGGTTTTTTCAGCAAAACGGGCATCGCCCTCTGCCTTCTTATCTACAATCTCAAACTCAGTAATACGCACAGCAACGCGGGAGGCTAATTCAACCTGACCAGCATCATAGGCGCGTACAACTTCAGCAATGTTTGCGAAGACCATGCCTTCGCCCTTGCCATTAATCTTGTCACGTGTAGCGTAGTACAGGCCCAACACCACGTCCTGTGAAGGAACGATAGATGGTTCGCCGTTAGCCGGGAACAATACGTTGTTCGAAGCCAACATCAATGTACGAGCTTCCATTTGCGCTTCGAGCGACAAAGGAACGTGAACCGCCATTTGGTCACCGTCAAAGTCGGCGTTAAACGCTGCGCAGACTAATGGGTGCAATTGGATCGCCTTACCTTCAATTAGCATTGGCTCGAAAGCCTGAATACCAAGACGATGCAATGTAGGCGCACGGTTCAACATGATTGGATGTTCACGAATCACTTCTTCGAGGATGTCCCAGACGATTGGAGTCTGACTTTCAACTTCTTTCTTCGCAGCCTTAATCGTGGTTGCAATTCCTAAAGTCTCAAGCTTGTTGAAAATAAATGGCTTGAATAATTCTAAGGCCATTAATTTTGGTAAGCCACACTGATGCAATTTCAATGTAGGGCCAACCACGATGACTGAACGACCAGAGTAGTCAACGCGTTTACCCAACAAGTTTTGACGGAAACGACCGCTCTTACCTTTAATCATCTCAGCCAAGGACTTGAGAGGACGCTTATTAGCGCCAGTCATAGCCTTGCCGCGACGACCGTTGTCGAGCAATGAGTCAACCGCTTCTTGCAACATCCGTTTTTCGTTACGAACGATGATCTCTGGAGCGCGCAACTCTAACAAACGCTTGAGACGATTGTTACGGTTAATCACGCGACGATAGAGGTCGTTCAAATCGGAGGTAGCAAAGCGACCGCCATCCAATGGCACCAATGGGCGCAACTCTGGTGGCAATACTGGCAATACTTCCATGATCATCCAGTCAGGCTTAATACCTGAAGTCTGGAACGCCTCGAGCACTTTTAAGCGCTTAGCGTATTTCTTGATCTTAGCATCGCTACCAGTAGCTTTTAAGTCAGCACGAATGGTCTCGACTTCACGATCGATATCAATCGAACGCAAGAGATCACGAATGCCTTCGGCGCCCATAATGGCGGTAAACGCACCGTCACCATACTCTTCAGTCTTGGTAATGTACTCGTCCTCAGACATGATCTGACCGCGTTTCATCGCGCCTTCAGGTGTCATACCAGGATCAACAATTACATATGCTTCAAAGTAAAGGACGCGCTCGATATCACGCAATGTCATATCAAGAACCATGCCCAAACGGGATGGCAAGGACTTCAAGAACCAAATGTGCGCTACAGGGGCTGCCAACTCAATGTGGCCCATGCGCTCACGACGTACCTTAGCAAGCGTAACTTCAACGCCGCACTTCTCGCAGATAACGCCACGGAACTTTAAACGCTTGTACTTACCGCATAAGCACTCGTAGTCTTTAGTTGGTCCAAAAATCTTGGCGCAGAACAAACCATCACGCTCGGGCTTAAAAGTCCGGTAGTTGATGGTTTCTGGTTTGCGTACTTCACCAAAAGACCATGAGCGAATTTTCTCAGGGGATGCAAGACCAATCTTGATGACATCAAACTGCTCATCACCCTGCGTTTGCTTAAATAAATCGAGCAATGCTTTCATATCAGTTGCGCTCCATGTCAATGTCAATACCCAACGAGCGGATTTCTTTTACCAACACGTTGAAGGATTCGGGCATGCCAGCATCAATTGTGTGCTCGCCCTTGACGATGTTTTCGTAAACCTTGGTACGGCCTGCGACGTCATCGGACTTCACTGTCAGCATTTCCTGCAAGACATATGAAGCACCGTATGCTTCGAGAGCCCAAACTTCCATCTCACCAAAGCGCTGACCACCAAACTGGGCTTTACCGCCCAGTGGCTGTTGCGTTACTAACGAGTAAGGTCCGGTTGAACGTGCATGCATCTTGTCATCGACCAAATGGTGGAGTTTCAAGACGTGCATTACACCAACAGTTACAGGACGCTCAAACTGATCGCCAGTACGGCCGTCGCACAAAATCATTTGCTGACGTGAAGGCGTCATCTTCAAAGAAGTAGCCACTTCTTCTGGATAAGCCAACTCGAGCATGCGTCCGATCTCTGCTTCAGTTGCACCGTCAAACACTGGAGTAGCGAATGGCAAGCCTTGGCGTAAATTCTCAGCCAAAACATTGATCTGCTCATCAGTGAAGTTATCGATATCTTCGATACGACCGGTTTCGTTGTAAAGCTGCTTCATGAACTTACGGAGTTCAGCTTGTTTAGCCTGTTGACGAACCATCTCATCAATACGCTTACCAATACCTTGAGCTGCCCAACCTAAGTGGGTTTCCAAGATCTGACCTACGTTCATACGGGAAGGAACACCTAATGGGTTCAAGACGATGTCAACAGGGCGTCCGTCAGCCATAAATGGCATGTCTTCTGCTGGAGCGATTTTAGAAACCACACCTTTGTTACCGTGACGACCAGCCATCTTGTCACCAGGCTGTAAGCGACGCTTAACAGCCAAGTACACCTTAACCATCTTCGTTACGCCAGGCTGCAAATCATCGCCCTGGGTAAGCTTAGTGCGCTTCTCTTCGAAGGCCTCATCAAACTGCTTACGCTTCGCTTCGATGGAAGATTTGATTGCTTCAACTTGTGAGGCAACTTCATCATCCGCCGGACGAACATCAAACCAATGGTATTTATCTAAGTCAGCAAGGTATTCCTTGTCAATCTTAGTGCCTTTAGCTAATTTCTTAGGGCCGCCGTTAGCAACTTTGCCAATCAACAGCTTTTCTAAACGCATGAAGGCATCGCCTTCAACAATACGCAACTGGTCGTTTAAGTCCAAACGATAGCGTTGTAATTCTTCTTGAATAATGGCTTGTGCACGTGCATCGCGCTCAATACCTTCACGGGTGAAGACTTGAACATCAATAACTGTACCGATCATTCCAGATGGAACGCGCAAAGAAGTATCTTTAACGTCAGATGCTTTTTCACCAAAGATCGCACGCAGTAACTTCTCTTCCGGAGTGAGAGTAGTCTCACCCTTTGGAGTGACCTTACCAACCAATACGTCGCCGGCTTCAACTTCAGCACCGATGTAAACGATACCGCTCTCGTCCAAACGGGAGAGTTGTGACTCAGCCAAGTTGGAGATATCGCGTGTAATTTCTTCTGAACCCAACTTGGTATCACGAGCAACAACCGACAACTCTTCAATATGAATTGAGGTGTAACGGTCGTCAGCAACTACTTTTTCAGAGATCAAGATTGAGTCTTCGAAGTTGTAACCGTTCCATGGCATAAATGCCACAGTCATGTTTTGACCCAAAGCCAATTCACCCAAATCAGTAGACGCGCCGTCAGCAACTACGTCGCCACGGGCTACACGATCACCAGCCTGAACGATTGGACGTTGGTTGATGTTCGTGTTTTGGTTTGAACGGGTGTACTTGATGAGGTTATAAATATCCACACCAACTTCACCAGCCGCTGTCTCGTCATCGTTTACACGAATCACGACACGGTTTGCGTCAACATAGTCAACGATACCGCCGCGAGAAGCCAAAATAACTGTACCTGAGTCAACCGCAACAATACGCTCTAAGCCAGTACCAACCAATGGCTTATCTGGACGCAAGCAAGGAACTGCTTGACGTTGCATATTCGCACCCATCAACGCACGGTTCGCATCATCATGCTCCAAGAATGGAACCAATGAAGCAGCAGCGGAAACAATCTGACTAGGAGCAACGTCGATGAAATCAATGCGCTCTGGGCTAACCATCATGGTCTCACCAGCTTGACGCGCTGAAACCAATTCGTCAGCTAACTTACCGTTCTTATCAATCGTTGCGTTTGCCTGAGCAATCACGTACTTCGCTTCTTCAATCGCTGACAGGTAGACCACTTCATCGCTTACCTTGCTATTAGCAACTTTACGATATGGTGTTTCCAAGAAACCATGCTCATTCAAACGCGCAAACAATGCGAGTGAGTTGATCAGGCCAATGTTTGGTCCTTCTGGAGTTTCAATTGGGCAAACACGTCCATAGTGAGTAGGATGCACGTCGCGCACTTCAAAGCCTGCGCGCTCGCGTGTCAAACCACCAGGTCCCAATGCAGAAATACGACGCTTGTGCGTGATCTCTGACAATGGGTTTGTTTGGTCCATAAACTGGGACAACTGTGAAGAACCAAAGAACTCACGAATTGCTGAAGAGATTGGCTTGCTGTTAATCAAATCATGCGGCATGAGGTTTTCAGTTTCGGCTTGGCCGAGACGCTCTTTAACCGCACGCTCAACACGTGACAAACCTGCGCGGAATTGATTCTCTGCCAACTCACCTACGCAACGTACACGACGATTACCCAAGTGATCGATGTCATCAACCTCGCCTTTGCCGTTACGCAAGTCAACCAAAGACTTGATGGTATCGAGGATATCTTCATCCGACAAGACCATTTTGCCTTCCATCTCAGAGCGTCCGAGACGACTGTTAACTTTCATACGACCAACGCGGGATAAATCGTAGCTATCTTCGTTGTAGAACAGGCGCTGGAACAAGGCCTCAACAGCATCTTCTGTTGGAGGCTCACCAGGACGCATCATGCGATAGATGGCAATACGAGCAGCCATTTGATCTGCAGTTTCATCAGTACGCAATGTCTGTGAAATGTACGCACCAGAATCTAAATCATTGGTATAGATGGTTTCTAATTGCTTGATGCCTGCATCGCGCAATGTAGCCAACAGCTCTTCAGTAATTTCATCATTAGCGTAAGCCAAGATTTCACCAGAGTCTGGATCAATGATGTTGCGCGCAATTACGCGACCAACTAAGTAGTCATCTGGAACAACGATGTTTTTAGTCTTAGCAGCTTCGAGTTCACGAATATGTTTTGCGTTGATACGCTTGTCTTTTTGAATGACAACTACGCCATTCTTATCAAGCACATCAAAGTTGGCCATCTGGCCGCGCAAACGCTCTGGTACAAATTCCATTGATGCGCCATTTGCGCTCAATGAAAAATGATCAAAGTTAAAGAAGTTTGCAAGAATCTGCTCGTTGTTTAAACCAATTGCTTTGAGCAAAATGGTGACGGGCATCTTACGACGACGGTCAACGCGGAAATACAGAATATCTTTTGGATCAAACTCGAAATCGAGCCATGAACCACGGTAAGGAATGATGCGTGCTGAGAACAGCAACTTACCTGAGCTATGTGTCTTACCCTTATCGTGTTCGAAGAACACGCCTGGGGAACGATGTAACTGAGAAACAATAACGCGCTCAGTACCGTTGATTACAAAAGAGCCATTATCTGTCATGAGTGGAATTTCACCCATGTAGACTTCGCTCTCTTTTACCTCTTTAACCTTAGTGGGTGCTTCGCGATCATAAATAATCAAGCGAACTTTTGCACGTAAGGCTGAGTGATATGTGTAACCCCGCTGCTGACATTCTTTAACGTCAAACGGTGGTTGTGACAACTGGTATGACACGTATTCCATACGTGCGTAGCCATTGTTAGACACAATTGGGAATGCTGATGTAAAGGCAGCTTGAAGCCCCTCTGTTAGACGGGACATTGCTGGCTTTTCAGCCTGTAAAAATTTAGCGTAGGATTCCAGCTGCGTTGCGATCAGGTATGGAACCTGATGATTATTTACTCGCTTAGCAAAGCTTTTACGGACTCGCTTGCGTTCGGTGAAGCTGTAGTTCATTTCATCTCCGAATTCAGCGACTGTACAAAGATTTGGCGATTGGCCACTACCAATCACTGGCGGACAACACTAAATCGAAAGATTCAGTGTCCGACCAAACTTGCATTCTGCAGTCGTATCAGAAGGCAAACCCGATTTCAATCAGAAATGAAATCGGGTTTGACCACTAATGGTCAAACCCAACAGGGCTAGCGCCCCTTTTTGAGGGGCACTAACTTTGTTTGTATTACTTGAGTTCTGCTTTAGCGCCAGCTTCTTCAAGCTTCTTCTTAGCTTCTTCAGCTGTCTTCTTATCAACAGCTTCTTTGATTGGCTTTGGTGCGCCATCAACTAAGTCTTTAGCTTCTTTCAAGCCAAGACCAGTGATTTCGCGAACAGCCTTAATTACTGAAACTTTATTTGCACCAGCTTCGAGCAAGTTCACAGTAAATTCTGTTTGCTCTTCAGCAGCAGCGCCACCGGCAGCGCCAGCAGGACCAGCAACAGCCATCGCTGCAGCTGAAACACCAAACTTCTCTTCGAACGCTTTAACTAAGTCGTTCAAATCCATTACGGACATGCTACCTACTGCATCAATGATTTCTTCTTTAGTAATCGCCATTTTTAGCTCCTAATACTTAAATAGTTAATCTGTCGCTTATTCAGCGGCAGGGGTTTCTTTTGTTTCTGTTCCAGCTTCTGGGGCTGCGGCTGCAGGCTCTACACTTGCCTCTGCAACTACTGCTGGGGCTGCTGCTTCAAGAACAGGTGCTGCAACTGGAGCGGGTGCTCCTTCTGCTTTTTGTGCTGCTACTGCGCCCAATACTCGAGCCATTGCAGAAACTGGGGCCAACATGACGCCCAACAACTGAGATAACAACTCTTCGCGGCTTGGAATAGACGCAAGGGATTTAACGCCCGCAACGTCCAACAACTTGCCGTTATATAAGCCAGCAGTAATGACTAGCTTGTCTTGAGTCTTAGCAAAGTTCTGCAATACTTTTGCCGAAGCAATCGGATCAGCAGAAATGCCATAGATCAAGGGGCCAACCATCGAATCAGCAAGAGGCTCAAACTGTGTGCCTTGTGCAGCACGGCGTGCCAATGTGTTCTTCAAAACACGAAGATATACACCTTGGTCACGTGCGCTAGCACGCAGCTTTGTCAACTGCTCAACTGGAATACCACGGTATTCAGCAAGCACGACTGTTTGAGCTCCAGCCAATTGAGCGCCGACATCAGCAACAATCGCTTTTTTGTCTTGTACATTCAAAGGCACGGTTTAACTCCTAAAAAACCAACTGTTTCCAGTTGGGGTTACACACCAGCGTCTGATCATTTGTCACAAGAAAATCTTGTGAAATCTTTTCAGGGTCGCCATCTGCGCTGGCTATTACTTTCGTAACGATTAAGAATTATTTCTAAGCAAGCTAATAATTCACCAACGGTCTTTGATGTTCGACTCCCACTCAATGAGCGGGAGTCGACCCAAAGTTCTTTTATTACAAACGGATTACTGCGCCGCCTGTATCGATGCTTGGTCTACACGTACGCCTGCACCCATAGTGCTGCTTACGGCAACCTTCTTTAAGTAAATGCCCTTAGATGCAGGTGGCTTAGCTTTGTTCAAAGCCTCAAGCAATGCGAGCAAGTTGGATTTCAATGCAGCTGGCTCAAATGAACGACGGCCAATGCTTGCGTGCACGATACCGGCTTTGTCCACACGGAATTGCACTTGACCAGCCTTTGCATTCTTCACTGCAGTAGCGACGTCAGGAGTAACAGTTCCCACTTTTGGGTTCGGCATCAAACCACGTGGGCCCAATACTTGTCCTAAAGTACCAACGATTTTCATTGTGTCTGGAGATGCGATCAAAATATCGAAATCAATTTTGCCGCCTTTAATTTGATCAGCAAGGTCTTCCATGCCAACGATTTCTGCACCAGCAGCTTTAGCTTGTTCAGCCTTTTCGCCTTGTGCAAATACCGCTACACGAACATGCTTACCAGTGCCGGCTGGCAGCACAACTGCGCCACGCACAACTTGGTCAGATTTCTTAGCATCAATACCCAACTGAACTGCAACGTCGATTGACTCATCAAACTTCGCAGTTGCACACTCTTTAACGAGGTTCAATGCATCTTCCAATGCATAAAACTTATTGCGATCTACTTTAGATTCGATCGCTTTTAAACGCTTAGATAACTTAGTCATGATTAGAGACCTTCCACTGTGATGCCCATTGAACGGGCGCTACCAGCGATTGTTCTTACAGCGGCATCCATATCAGCAGCTGTCAAATCTGGCATCTTTGCTTTAGCAATTTCTTCTGCTTGAGCACGGGTAATTTTTCCTACCTTATCGGTATGGGGCCGTGGTGATCCTTTTTCGATCTTCGCAGCCTTCTTAATCATGATGGTCGCTGGAGGCGTCTTCATGATGAAAGTGAAGCTCTTATCAGCAAAAGCTGTAATCACGACTGGAATTGGAAGGCCAGGTTCCATGCTCTGAGTTTGAGCATTAAACGCCTTACAGAATTCCATAATATTGAGGCCACGTTGACCCAATGCTGGACCTACGGGAGGTGATGGATTTGCTTTACCTGCAGGGATCTGCAGCTTGATAAAGCCAATGATCTTCTTTGCCATTGATTGCTCCTAAAAGCGCGCCTAACCTCATTAGGAAAGACCGCTGTTGAGTAAACGCTTCACTAGTTTTTGGCTTTCTAGATCCGCTCCTCGGTTATTACTAACCACTTAACACCACTACTCTTTGATACAGATACCCCTAAATTGGTTATTTTTTACATCTTTTCTACTTGGCCGAACTCCAACTCAACTGGGGTACCGCGGCCAAAAATTGTAACAGAAACACGCAATCTTGACTTTTCATAGTTCACTTCTTCAATATTTCCGTTGAAGTCAACAAATGGGCCTTCTTTAACGCGCACAATCTCACCAACTTCAAATAGCGTTTTAGGCTTCGGCTTATCTACACCGGCCTGCATTTGATCCATGATCTTGGCTACTTCTGCTGTAGAAATAGGACTTGGACGATTACGAACACCACCTACGAAACCAGTTACTTTTGGCGTATTTTTCACCAAATGCCAGCTCTCGTCAGTCATTTCCATCTCAATCAGGACATATCCTGGGAAGAAACGACGCTCTGACACTGATTTTGCGCCTGACTTGATTTCTACAACCTCTTCGGATGGAACCAAGATACGGCCAAATTTTTCAGGCATGCCTGAGCGAGCAATACGCTCTTCTAGGCCTCTTTTAACGCTTTTTTCCATGCCAGAATAAGCATGAATAACATACCAGCGCATATTGCCAGTAGCTTGTGGGTTTGAGACTAATTCAGCATCAATCATTATTTACTCACTTCCAGCCCAAAAAGACTGAAAAAACTAGCCATTCAATTAATTTGTCTGCAAGCCACAAAAACAAGGACATGATCACGACAAAGCCAAATACGACTAGAGTCATTTGGGTCGTCTCTTTGCGAGTCGGCCAAACAACCTTTTTTACTTCATACCAAGAATCTTTAGCGTAGGCTATAAAACGACGCCCATCTGCTGACATAGCCACAATTAAAACTGCAGCTGCTATGCCGCCAAACAAAACAGCTAAACGGATCAATAAAGATTGGTCCGACAACGTGTAGTAAAGAACTAACGCTGCAACGACGATTAAAGCAGCGAGTCCAGAGACCCAGCTGCTTTTTTCTTCAGTATTACTTGCTGTATGTTGAGACATATTACTTTCAGTTCAAATCGTGGCAGGGGCGGAGGGCATCGAACCCCCAACCTTTGGTTTTGGAGACCAACGCTCTGCCAATTGAGCTACACCCCTTTATTAAAACTATTAAGCCAAAATCTTCGCAACCACACCGGCGCCAACAGTACGGCCACCTTCACGGATCGCAAAACGTAAACCTTCTTCCATCGCGATTGGCGCGATGAGTTTGACGGTAATCGTGACGTTATCACCAGGCATCACCATTTCTTTGTCTTTTGGCAACTCGATTGAACCAGTTACGTCCGTAGTACGGAAGTAAAACTGAGGACGATAGTTGTTAAAGAATGGTGTATGACGGCCACCTTCATCTTTACCCAAGATGTAAACCTCGGCTGTAAAGTGAGTATGTGGAGTGATTGAACCTGGCTTAGCCAATACTTGGCCGCGCTCAACTTCTTCACGTTTTGTACCGCGTAACAAGATACCAACGTTATCGCCTGCTTGACCTTGGTCGAGCAATTTACGGAACATTTCAACACCAGTACAAGTTGTCTTGAGTGTTGGCTTGATACCAATGATTTCAATCTCTTCACCAACCTTAACGATACCGCGCTCGATACGGCCTGTAACAACAGTACCGCGACCGGAGATAGAGAACACGTCCTCTACCGGCATCAAGAACGCACCGTCAACAGCACGCTCTGGAGTTGGGATGTAGGTATCTAATGCATCAGCTAACTTCATGATGGCTTCTTTACCCAATGGGCCTTCGTCGCCTTCTAAAGCTAACTTAGCAGAACCTTGAACGATTGGTGTGTCATCGCCTGGGAAGTCGTACTTAGACAGAAGCTCACGAACTTCCATTTCAACTAACTCGAGCAACTCAGCATCATCAACCATGTCGCACTTGTTCAAAAATACGATGATGTAGGGAACACCAACTTGGCGTGCCAAGAGGATATGCTCACGAGTTTGTGGCATTGGGCCGTCAGCTGCAGAGCAAACCAAAATAGCGCCGTCCATCTGAGCAGCACCAGTAATCATGTTCTTTACGTAGTCAGCATGTCCTGGGCAATCCACGTGTGCGTAGTGACGATTTGCTGTCTCATACTCCACGTGTGCTGTATTAATCGTAATACCGCGTGCTTTTTCTTCTGGAGCAGCATCGATCTGATCATATGCTTTTGCTTCGCCACCAAATTGCTTAGAAAGCACGGTTGCAATTGCTGCTGTCAATGTGGTTTTACCGTGGTCAACGTGACCAATGGTGCCAACGTTTACGTGCGGTTTAGTCCGCTCAAACTTTTCTTTTGCCATTTTTTTGTCTGCCTTTAGTTAACTCTTAAACCAACACACGAAATTAAATATATTTACTACATAAGCCATGGTGCCCATGGGCAGGATCGAACTGCCGACCTCTCCCTTACCAAGGGAGTGCTCTACCACTGAGCCACATGGGCAAATACAAATACTATTAAAACTGGAGCGGGATAAGAGAATCGAACTCTTGACCGAAGATTGGAAATCTGCTGTTTTACCATTAAACTAATCCCGCACATCTCTGGTGGAGGGGGTAGGATTCGAACCTACGTAGGCATAGCCAACAGATTTACAGTCTGCCTCCTTTAGCCGCTCGGACACCCCTCCGCGAACCCAATATTCTGACTCCTAATGGAGTTATTGTCAATCTCTTAAACCTCAATACGCTTTGCACAAGTAAAAACGCCCAGACCTAAGAGGGTCTGGGCGTCGCATTGGTGCCCGGCAGTTACCTACTTTCACACGGGTAATCCGCACTATCATCGGCGTAAAGTCGTTTCACTGTCCTGTTCGGGATGGGAAGGAGTGGTTCCAACTTGCTATGGTCACCGGGCGTAGAGGGTCGAGTTGTTGATAAATCAACAACTCTTATTTGAGTAAGCATGTAATTAAGGATGCAGATTAAATCTGGCAAACATCCAACACAATAGTGCTGGTTATAGGATCAAGCCTAACGGGCAATTAGTATCAGTTAGCTTAACGCATTACTGCGCTTCCACACCTGACCTATCAACGTTGTGGTCTTCAACGACCCTTTATGTAGGTTAAACCTACGGGAGATCTCATCTTCAGGCAAGTTTCCCGCTTAGATGCTTTCAGCGGTTATCTCTTCCGTACATAGCTACCCTGCGATGCTTCTGGCGAAACAACAGGTACACCAGCGGTACGTCCACTCCGGTCCTCTCGTACTAGGAGCAGCCCCCGTCAAATCTCCAACGCCCATGGCAGATAGGGACCAAACTGTCTCACGACGTTTTAAACCCAGCTCACGTACCTCTTTAAATGGCGAACAGCCATACCCTTGGGACCGGCTACAGCCCCAGGATGAGATGAGCCGACATCGAGGTGCCAAACACCGCCGTCGATATGAACTCTTGGGCGGTATCAGCCTGTTATCCCCAGAGTACCTTTTATCCGTTGAGCGATGGCCCTTCCATACAGAACCACCGGATCACTATGACCTGCTTTCGCACCTGCTCGACTTGTCGGTCTCGCAGTTAAGCACGCTTTTGCCATTGCACTTTAGGTACGATGTCCGACCGTACCAAGCGTACCTTCGTACTCCTCCGTTACACTTTGGGAGGAGACCGCCCCAGTCAAACTGCCTACCATGCACTGTTCCCGACCCAGATAATGGGCCAAGGTTAGAACCTCAAACAAACCAGGGTGGTATTTCAAGGTTGGCTCCAGCGGAACTAGCATCCCGCTTTCAACGCCTCCCACCTATCCTACACAGACCGGTTCAAAGTCCAATGCAAAGCTACAGTAAAGGTTCATGGGGTCTTTCCGTCTAGCCACGGGTAGATTGCATCATCACAAACATTTCAACTTCGCTGAGTCTCAGGAGGAGACAGTGTGGCCATCGTTACGCCATTCGTGCAGGTCGGAACTTACCCGACAAGGAATTTCGCTACCTTAGGACCGTTATAGTTACGGCCGCCGTTTACTGGGACTTCAATCAAGAGCTTGCACCCCATCATTTAATCTTCCAGCACCGGGCAGGCGTCACACCCTATACGTCCACTTTCGTGTTTGCAGAGTGCTGTGTTTTTATTAAACAGTCGCAGCCACCTTTTTATTGCAACCCTTTCGTCCTCCCCTTGTACAGGGTCAAACTACCAGGGCGCACCTTATCCCGAAGTTACGGTGCAAATTTGCCGAGTTCCTTCTCCTGAGTTCTCTCAAGCGCCTTAGAATACTCATCTCGCCCACCTGTGTCGGTTTGCGGTACGGTCTTGTTAGACTGAAGCTTAGAGGCTTTTCTTGGAACCACTTCCAATTGCTTCGCGAATAAATTCGCTCGTCTCACGCCCTTGAATTACGCTACCGGATTTACCTAATAGCCATCTCCAACGCAAGAACCGGGACTTCCAACACCCGGACAACTTTCCGCGATCCGTCCCCCCATCGCATCTAACAATGGTCAAGGAATATTAACCTTGTTCCCATCAGCTACGCATCTCTGCCTCGCCTTAGGGGCCGACTCACCCTGTTCCGATGAACGTTGAACAGGAAACCTTGGGCTTACGGCGAGGGGGCTTTTCACCCCCTTTATCGCTACTCATGTCAGCATTCGCACTTCTGATACCTCCAGCATCCTTTACAAGACACCTTCACAGGCTTACAGAACGCTCTCCTACCATCACATTGCTGTGATCCGCAGCTTCGGTTATATGCTTAGCCCCGTTACATCTTCCGCGCAGGACGACTCGATCAGTGAGCTATTACGCTTTCTTTAAAGGATGGCTGCTTCTAAGCCAACCTCCTGACTGTTTTAGCCTTCCCACTTCGTTTCCCACTTAGCATATATTAGGGACCTTAGCTGGCGGTCTGGGTTGTTTCCCTCTTGACACCGGACGTTAGCACCCGATGTCTGTCTCCCGTGATTGCACTTGTAGGTATTCGGAGTTTGCTATGGCGCAGTAATCCGCAATGGACCCCACTACCATGACAGTGCTCTACCCCCTACAGTGATACACGAGGCACTACCTAAATAGTTTTCGGAGAGAACCAGCTATTTCCAGTTTTGTTTAGCCTTTCACCCCTATCCACAGCTCATCCCCTAACTTTTCAACGTTAGTGGGTTCGGTCCTCCAGTACGTGTTACCGCACCTTCAACCTGGCCATGGATAGATCAACTGGTTTCGGGTCTACACCCAGCAACTAGCGCCCTATTCGGACTCGCTTTCGCTACGCCTTCCCTATTCGGTTAAGCTTGCTACTGAATGTAAGTCGCTGACCCATTATACAAAAGGTACGCAGTCACCCCTTACGAGGCTCCTACTGTTTGTATGCACACAATTTCAGGATCTATTTCACTCCCCTCCCGGGGTTCTTTTCGCCTTTCCCTCACGGTACTTGTTCACTATCGGTCGATTACGAGTATTTAGCCTTGGAGGATGGTCCCCCCATATTCAGACAGGATTTCACGTGTCCCGCCCTACTTGTCTCTAGCCTAGTACCACCCAATAATTTTCACATACGGGACTATCACCCTTTATTGTCGGACTTTCCATTCCGTTCTGTTAATTACTGAGATATCACTAGAAGGCTGTTCCCATTTCGCTCGCCACTACTCTGGGAATCTCGGTTGATGTCTTTTCCTCTTGCTACTTAGATGTTTCAGTTCACAAGGTTCGCTTCTCATACCCTATGTATTCAGGTATGGATACCACAAAAGTGGTGGGTTTCCCCATTCAGAAATCCCCGGATCAAAGCTTATTTACCAGCTCCCCGGGGCTTATCGCAGGTTATAACGTCTTTCGTCGCCTGTAATCGCCAAGGCATCCATCATGTGCACTTATTCACTTGATCCTATAACGAGCACCATTGCTAGTACCTGTTACAGGTTTATTTCTACTTCTGACATGTTTGCCGTAATCCAAACTGTAAGTACTTGTTAAAGAACTTGGTAAAACTCGTTTGTATTACTGATTGATGATTCAATCTTTACCCTTATTACATTGTCAAATGTCCTCTCAAAGAAACATTTGACACTTTGCTTACTCAAATTTTTAAAGAACAGCCATAAATGGCAAAACTAAACGATTAAGTCTTCGCTTAGTTTTGACATTTAGATGATGGTGGAGGATGACGGGATCGAACCGACGACCCCCTGCTTGCAAAGCAGGTGCTCTCCCAGCTGAGCTAATCCCCCAACGTCCCACTAAGTCTTGTTTCTGGCTGGTGGTGGGTCTGGTAGGACTTGAACCTACGACCCCTGCGTTATCAACACAGTGCTCTAACCAGCTGAGCTACAGACCCGTGGCTTTTATTGTCAACCGATAAGTGTGGGCACTAAAGCTCCAGCATCTTTCTCTAGAAAGGAGGTGATCCAGCCGCACCTTCCGATACGGCTACCTTGTTACGACTTTACCCCAGTCATGAACCCTGCCGTGGCAGTCGCCCTCCTTGCGGTTAGGCTAACGGCTTCTGGCAAAACCCACTCCCATGGTATGACGGGCGGTGTGTACAAGACCCGGGAACGTATTCACCGCGACATTCTGATCCGCGATTACTAGCGATTCCAGCTTCACGTAGTCGAGTTGCAGACTACGATCCGGACTACGATGCATTTTCTGAGATTAGCTCCCCCTCGCGGGTTGGCAACCCTCTGTATGCACCATTGTATGACGTGTGAAGCCCTACCCATAAGGGCCATGAGGACTTGACGTCATCCCCACCTTCCTCCGGTTTGTCACCGGCAGTCTCTTTAGAGTGCTCTTGCGTAGCAACTAAAGACAAGGGTTGCGCTCGTTGCGGGACTTAACCCAACATCTCACGACACGAGCTGACGACAGCCATGCAGCACCTGTGTTCACTTTCCCTTACGGGCACCTAATGTATCTCTACTTCGTTAGTGACATGTCAAGGGTAGGTAAGGTTTTTCGCGTTGCATCGAATTAATCCACATCATCCACCGCTTGTGCGGGTCCCCGTCAATTCCTTTGAGTTTTAATCTTGCGACCGTACTCCCCAGGCGGCTGACTTCACGCGTTAGCTACGTTACTCAGGATGTAAATCCCGAACAACTAGTCAGCATCGTTTAGGGCGTGGACTACCAGGGTATCTAATCCTGTTTGCTCCCCACGCTTTCGTGCATGAGCGTCAGTGTTATCCCAGGGGGCTGCCTTCGCCATTGGTATTCCTCCACATATCTACGCATTTCACTGCTACACGTGGAATTCTACCCCCCTCTGACACACTCTAGCTATACAGTCACAGGCGCCATTCCCAGGTTAAGCCCGGGGATTTCACGCCTGTCTTGTATAACCGCCTGCGCACGCTTTACGCCCAGTAATTCCGATTAACGCTTGCACCCTACGTATTACCGCGGCTGCTGGCACGTAGTTAGCCGGTGCTTATTCTTCAGGTACCGTCATTCCCGGACTGTGTTAGAGCCGGTGTTTCTTCCCTGACAAAAGAGCTTTACAACCCGAAGGCCTTCTTCACTCACGCGGCATTGCTGGATCAGGGTTTCCCCCATTGTCCAAAATTCCCCACTGCTGCCTCCCGTAGGAGTCTGGGCCGTGTCTCAGTCCCAGTGTGGCTGATCGTCCTCTCAGACCAGCTACTGATCGTCGCCTTGGTGGGCTTTTACCCCACCAACAAGCTAATCAGGCATCGGCCGCTCTAATCGCGCGAGGTCTTTCGATCCCCCGCTTTCCCCCTCAGGGCGTATGCGGTATTAGCACAGCTTTCGCTGCGTTATCCCCCACGATAAGGTACGTTCCGATGTATTACTCACCCGTTCGCCACTCGCCACCAGGTACAAGTACCCGTGCTGCCGTTCGACTTGCATGTGTAAGGCATGCCGCCAGCGTTCAATCTGAGCCAGGATCAAACTCTTCAGTTTAATTCCTGTGATCCTTGCGGATCGTCGCACTCATTCAAAAGAAATTGACTTGGTAATAAAACCAAATCTTTTTACTGTCTATGAGTACTATTTATTTACATCTGTCCCGAAGGACTTGATGCTTTCACTTAGTACCCACAATTATCGGTTGACTAATTTTTAAAGAGGGCTGCGCGTTTTGTGTTTCATAAAACGTTGCAGCAGAGAGATGAGACTTTATACCCCTTTTGAGGGTCCGTCAACACCTTTCGTAGTCTTTTTCTATAAAAAAGCGATGTTTTTTCCTACTTTTTAAATAAACCCATTTAAAACAAGGGGATGGGGAGCGAAAAATATTTTTATTATTTTTGAAAATATGCCGGTGTTTATAGATAAGGCAGTAAATTTAGAAAAAGTACTCATTTTTTTGCTCTGTTTATCGTCTTTTTTTGCCTGCATTTTTAATATTAGGGAAAACCCTGAAATTTGATCTAGTTTCTGATAGTATGTTGCTATGCACAACAAATTAGCGAATAGTCACTTACCTGGTAAGCCCTATACAGCTGGCCTAGCAGTACCCGTGCGCGAATTACATGCTGGTCATAGAGAGCGAATTCTTCAACATCTTTTGCTTCTAAATGAAGAGGATCGTCGCCTTCGCTTTGGCACTCAAACGTCTGATGAGGTCATTCATAACTATGTGGAGAACCTTGACTTCAATAGGGATACCATCTTTGGAAGTTTTGATTCTCAGCTAAAACTAATTGGCATGGCTCATTTGGCGTATTTACCGAAAACTAAAGGTCAGCCATTAGCTGCAGAGTTTGGCGTATCCGTGCTGCCTAACGGCAGAGGGCAGGGCATAGGTACAGCCTTATTAGCACGCGCTTCAGTGCACTCACGCAATACTCGCATCGAAACCTTATATGTACATTGCTTGGCAAATAACCGGGCGATGATGCATTTGGCACAAAAGGCGGGAATGCTCGTTGAGTACGCTTATGGTGATGCAGATGCTTACTTGAAGTTACCGCCTGCAAATTCAAGCACGATTGTCGAAGAAGCCGCCAATGAGCAGTGGGCTGACTTTGACTATGCACTTAAAGAAAACTTTAAACGTTCAAATGATGCGTGGTCCTGGTTTCTTGGAAAGCCAGTCGTTCGTCCAACTTAATTTGCGCTAGGCGCACCGCGCAAAATCCAAGCAGCCAATAAAGATACATCAGCATCGCTTAGCTTTGCATTTGCTGGCATGGGTACAACGCCCCAAGATCCAGAGCCGCCTTTAATAATTTTGTTTTTTAGAAAAGCTACTGGGCTAGGATCGTTCGCATATTTTTTTGCAACGGCTTGAAAGCTTGGGCCCACAATTTTTTTATCAAGCGCATGGCATCCCAGGCAAGCATTTTGTTTCGCAAGTAACGCTGCCTTTGCATCATCACTAGATGCCTTCACGCTCAGAGAACATAGCAAGAAGATGCTGGCAAGTAAAAAACATTTCAGATGTTGCATAGATAAATTCTTTGCTCGCCTTTCATCAAACAGCTTTACTGTTTTGGCATTGAGTTTGGTTGCGCTTCGTCTGCCTTGCCTTGTTTCTCTAGACGCGTTTTTTCTGCTTCAGAAATGATATCGAAGTAGACGTACACATCTTTAACACCGTCAATATTGCTGGTGACTTTTTTAGCAATCGCCGCCTCATTTTGCGTCAGAATACCCATCAAATAAATACTGCTACCTTCAGCAACAATCGCCATTGAATTAGATGGCAGCTTGTCTGTGAAAATCATTTGGGTTTTGATTTTAGATTCAAGGTAGGAATCATTAGCACGAGCAGTAAAGCTGCTATTTGGTCCAATGACCAATTCATTAAAGACAGAGCGAGCATTTTTCATTGACTTTACAAAAGCACCAGCCTGACTCTTAATGTCGGCATTTTTTGCTTCACCAGTCAACAATACCTTTTGATTGAATGATGTCACGTTGATATGCGCATCATCGCCATAACGCTTAGCTAAAGCATTGCTAGCTTCCAACTCAAGGCCTTTATCAATTGCTTGAACAGCTGGCGAACGGCGATCCGCTAAAACACTTGCACCCGCCACTACACCACCAACGGCCAACACTCCGCAACCAGATAAGAATGAGAAAGTCAAAATCGCAGCAAGTAATTTGATGATGAGAGTATTTCGCATATGCGTACCTTCTAATTAATGAAACTATTAATCGAGCAATAAATGATCTACGCCATCACACAAAGCATGAAGCAAAACTAAATGTGTTTCTTGAATGCGGGCAGTGCGAGTGGAGGGCGCACATAGATGAATATCATCTACACCTAATAAGGTGGCAATTTTTCCGCCGCCGTTACCAGTCAAAGCAATAATCTGAATCCCCATCTTTTTTGCAGCCTCAATTGCTCTCACTACGTTTTTTGAATTGCCTGAGGTGGAGATGCCAATCAAGATGTCACCTTTTTTTCCAAGGCCACGAACTTGCTTGGCAAAGATTTCGTCATAGCTATAGTCATTACCTACAGCGGTCAAAATAGAGGTGTCTGTAGTTAGCGCAATCGCGGCCAACTCTTGTCGTTCTCTCTCGAAGCGACCAATGAGCTCGGCAGCAAAATGTTGCGCATCAGCAGCAGATCCACCATTGCCGCAAGCCATTACTTTTCCGCCAGCACGCAAACAGTCTGTCATGGCGACTATGCCGCGAGCAACCTGATCAGGAAGTATTTTTTCAGCCTCTTGCTTTACAGCAATACTATCTAAAAAATGTTGGGATGCGCGAGCGCGCAAACGTTCGAGAGTGTCTTTATCCATCACATTATTATGCGCCATAGTTCAGGAAACCTGCTTACGTTACCCATGATTTCAAAAGCAACGTATTCTCTTGTTTATTGATACTTTTTACAAAAGATTGCCTACATGGAATTAAGCTCCTTTGACTTTTTAAAACAACAGGATCTGCCAGCTGGGGCTCTATATATGGTTGCAACGCCCATCGGTAATTTGGGTGATATTACTTTGCGAGCACTACATGTGCTTAATTCAGTGGATGGAATTGCCTGTGAAGACACCAGACATAGCGCGCCCCTGCTGCAACACTTTGGCATTCATAAGAAATGTGTTGCTCTGCATGAGCACAATGAAATTACTGGCTCGCAAACCATTATTGAGCACCTCGCTCACAATGAACGCTGGGCCTACATTTCGGACGCGGGCACTCCGGGCGTTTCTGATCCAGGCGCAAGACTAGTAAGCGCCGTTCAGAAAGCAGGCTTTCGAGTTATTCCTATCCCCGGGGCTAGTGCGGTATTGTCCGCCATTTCTGCCAGCGGCTCAGTCATGTTGCCATCGGAAGGGCGCTTTCAGTTTCTTGGCTTCTGGCCGAACAAAGCTAAAGAGAGGGGCATACTCATTCAAGATATTCGTAACAATTCAAAAACGAGCATCTTTTTTGAATCACCACATCAAATACGCGACACCCTGATAACGCTCAGTAAAGAACTAGAGCCGGGCCGCCAGGTACTAATCGGCAGGGAGCTCACCAAAAAGTTTGAGCAACTAGTTACGCTCGACGCAATCAAAATTCCAGAGTGGCTTGATGGTGCCGAAAGCCTGAGAGGTGAATTTATTATCTTAGTAGCTGGCCGCCAAGCCAATACAGATCAGGCACCTGAACATTCCGCGCTCTTGCTATGGGCAAATGCCTTAAGTCCCTACTTAGGTAGCAAAGAAATTGCCGCCGTACTAGCTCAAACACTTGGTCTAAGCAAAAAAGAGGCTTACCAGGTGGCATTAGATGCCAAAGATCAAAATGGCAGAAAGTAAAAAGCTGGCCAGATGCCAGCTTTTTTATTGTGCTGAAAGACTATTTAGCAGCTGGGGCAGCCTATTTGGACGCCGCTGGAGGGCTGGCATCTTGGTAATTTAACTGCGCAACAGGCTTAATCAGCTGCTCAGCAGAGGCAGCGGCATCAGTACGCTTACCGTTATTAACATAAACCAACAGCAACAAGATAATGATCAAAGGCACAAAAAAGGTAGCAAATACCGTGATGATCAGTTGTTTGGGGGTTTTAATAATGCTGCCGTGTGCTTCGCTCATAGGACTTTTATAGTTTGACTGGTTTTAGAGTAACTTCACAATTATAACGAGACCGTGAAGATATAGGCACTTACAATAGCCTAGTTAGCGAATTTCCTACTGGCGCCCGTAGCTCAGTGGATAGAGTATTGGCCTCCGAAGCCAAGGGTCGCAGGTTCGATTCCTGCCGGGCGCACCAAATCAGGGGGTTTTTGACCTACATCATGCGCAAATTCGTGAAAAAGGCTATCATTTCTCCCTAACTTATTGATTCTTATCATGTCAAATCATCTAAATTCTGCCCTATCCGAACCTTCTATGGCCAATCCTTTGGCTCCAGATCTTCCGTTGCCACACCGAAAAATTATTCGCAGCTGGCTGATCCCCATGGCTCAAGGAGAAACAGCAAAAGCAATTGCGTTGCTAGTGATGGATGCTGTTTTATGGCTTGGCTGTATCGCTGGGACTATTTTTATTGAAAGCGTGCTGATCAAAATCGTTTTGGGCTTAGTTGCTGGTTTTGTTACTGGTCGTATCTTCATCTTAGGTCATGATGCCTGCCATCAAAGCTACACTCCGCACCGCGAACTAAACAAAGTGTTGGGTCGCATTGCGTTCTTGCCATCACTAACCCCTTATAGCTTATGGGATGTGGGCCACAACGTGGTACACCATGGTCAGACCAACCTGAAGGGTTTTGACTTTGTCTGGGCTCCGTTATCAAAGGCAGAATTTGATGCCCTTCCTGCATGGCGCAAGGCTTTGGAGCGTCTTTACCGTAGCGGTTGGGGCCCTGTTTTCTACTATCTCATTGAGATCTGGTGGAGACGTGAGTACTTCCCGAATGCCAAAAACAAGCCTGGCGATCGTCCAATTTTCTTAAAAGACAATCTATTGGTAACCGGTTTTGCCATTATCTGGATTGCTTGTCTTATCGCTGGTGCCCTAGCTACTGGTCAATCTGTTTGGCTTGGCCTCATTACTGGTTTTGCTGTTCCTTTCCTGTTTTGGAATGGAATGATTGGTTTTGTGGTCTATGTTCATCACACCCATACATCGGTCTCTTGGTATGACAAGAAATCTGAGTGGTTGCGCGCCCAACCTTTTGTATCCACCACAGTGCATTTGACCTTTAATTGGATTTGGGGCTCTTTAATGCACCATATCATGGAGCATACCGCCCACCACGTGGATATGAGCGTCCCCCTGTATCGCCTCAAAGAAGCCCAAAATACCCTGGAAACCATCCTTCCAGAGCGTATTTTTGTCCAAAAGTTCTCCTGGGCCTGGTATTTCGAGACAGCTCGCAAGTGCAAGCTCTATGACTTTGAAAACAAGGCTTGGCTCGATTTTGATGGCAATAAAACGGCTGATTCAGTCAGAGTCGTTCTAAGCCCAGCCCCAGCGGGACAAAACGGGTAAAATAGAGTTTCTGTACAAGATTTGGATTACTCGGATTGCCCATGACTACCTCGACTCCAGCTGCTACCCAAGAAACCTCACAGAGCCTTAAGTTTTGCTCCTCATGCAGTCGTGAAAAGCGTCTGGAAGGTGGCACTTGGATTCCGACCAGCAATCGCAAGCAGCGCTGGATTTGTGCCAGTTGCTTATACAACCGTACACATCGTACTGGCTCAGCAAAAACCTAAATTTTTATTTAGTTTTACCAGCTCAGCATTGATCAATCCCCAAAAAAGGATTGCTTCGATGCTTTTCAATAAACGTCGATAGAAATCCATGACGCGGAACAAACCCATGTCGTCACCGACATAGTCCACAGGATACATAATGAAAACTCAAGACACATTTAAGTTTGCAGAAACACATGAGTGGGCCAGTATCGAAGATGATGGACTGGTATGGGTGGGTATTAGCAATCATGCGCAAGAGGCTTTAGGTGATGTCATGTTTTTCCAAGCGCCTAAAATTGGCCAGCAAGTGAAGCAGGGCGAAGCCATTGCCGCAATAGAGTCAGTTAAAGCGGCAAGCGATATTCATGCGCCCATTAGCGGCGAGATTATTGCCCTCAACGAAGAGATGGACGCTAACCCTGAGGTAGTAAACACTCAACCGTATACAGTTTGGTTATTTAAAATTAAACCAACATCCCCGGAGATGTTGAGTACCAATCTAAACGACCTGATGTCGCTCACACAATACGAATCGAGTGCAGGCGCTTAGATAGCAATCGGATCGCGCTCTACCAACCATCGAATGCGTGATGTTTTACTGATTCTTCCTGTGGAATCTTGGCGTAACTCTTGATCAATTATTTCAAGTGTTTCTTGTAGCAGTTTACGATTTCCTGACTCAATTAATAATTGGGCACGCTCTGCACCCGCCACCCGCATGACCGGCTTAGGTACTGGGTCGTACACTTTAAGCTCTTTCGTAATCAGTCCCTTTGTTTTTATACGCGTCTTTAGTTCATTCAAAAACTGAATCGCCTGATCCAAGCTTTTACCTTCTGCATGTATGAGCGCTTGATATGAGTAGGGTGGTAATTTTGCCTCTTCTCGCTCTTTGGCAGTAAATGCTAAAAATCCATCGACATCATGTCTTAACAAATACTGAAATACAGGTGACTCTGGGTATTGTGTCTCGATATAAATATCACCCCCAGCTTCACCTTGAGTGCCTGACCTACCCGCACGTCCAGCAACCTGAACTAACTGCGCAAATAATCTTTCAGCGGCCCTAAAGTCTGCTGAATACAGTCGACTATCAGCATCCAATACGGCGACTAGTCCAATGTTTTGATAGTCATGTCCTTTGGCAATCATTTGAGTGCCAACGACAATATCAACATTGCCATCGTGTATTTCCTTAAAGAGTGCTTCTGCTCCTTTACTCTTTCTGCTTGAGTCTGTGTCGACCCTCAGCACTCTGGCTTGTGGCCACATTTCTTCAATGGCATCTTCTAATTTTTGAGTTCCATGCCCAAGTGTTTTCAGATCTGCATTTCCACAGTCAGGGCAAAACTGGGGAATGGACTTTACCAAACCACAATGGTGACAATTTAGCACCGATCTTTTGCTTAATGCTCCGGCCTTATGCATGACGGTATAGGTTGAGCATTGAGTACATTTTGATAACCAATTACATGCCGTGCAACTGAGTACCGGAGCATAGCCGCGCCTATTAATTAAAATCAAACTTTGTTTTTTCTCTGCAAGCGTTTTTGTAATGGCATTTGCCAATGTTTTTGTAATCAGACTTTTTTGCTTGCTTGCGCCTACATCGCCTGGGCTAAATTGATTTTGTGGATCACGTGTATTAATTAAGTGCACGCAAGGCAAGCTTGCACCCTGTGCACGCTGATCAAGCCGAATATTTTCATAGCGACCAGATTTAGCTGCTAACCAGGTTTCTAGTGACGGTGTTGCAGAAGATAAGAGGATGGGTATTTTTTGATCATGGGCTCGCCAAATTGCCAAATCTCTTGCTGAGTAGCGGGTACCATCTTGTTGTTTATAAGATGGGTCGTGCTCTTCATCTACCACTATGACGCGTAAATTTGGAATTGGCGTTAATGCCGCCAACCTAGTTCCCAAAATAATTTGTGCTTTACCAGTCATCGCTTCATACCAGGCGACACCTCTTTTCTTTTCACTGATACCGCTATGCAACACCGCCATTTTTTTATCAGGGAAGTAGGCACTCACCTGTCTTTCTAATTGCGGCGTTAAGTTAATCTCTGGCACCAGTAACAGTACTTGTGCATCCTCTTCTTTAAGGGTGCTTGCAAGCCAATTCAGAAAAACAGCTGTCTTGCCACTTCCTGTTTGACCCTGCAGCAGAATTGCCCTAAATTGATTTTCTTTTTCACCATCTGACAGTAATTGATCTAGGGCGATCTTCTGTTCGGAATTTAATTGATCTAGTGTGATCAATCCTTCTGTGACATCAGCTAGCTTTTTTTTACTTTGCTTTTCAGCTGCTTTCAGTTTTTCTAAAATCTTTTCCCAGTCATCTGCCTTTTTCCACATTTGTGGAATCACTGGCAAGATGGTTTCTCCTAGCGCATGGACGTAATACTGACTTGCAAAATTCATTAGTCTTAATAGGGCTGGATCGAATACTGGAAGTGGTGCGAGACTTTCCACAGACTTTAGTTTCGATATTTCATAATCAGAGTGATTACTCACTTTTATTACAAGTGCGATTACTTTTGATCTTGCAAATGGTACTGAAACCACATTACCTATCTCTGGTAACTTGCCTAATTTTTCAGCATCCCATAGGTAGTCAAATCCCTGGGCCAAAGGTTTATCTATTACTACCTGAACGATAGTGGGTTTAAGCGTCATTAACTAATTTTTCTGTTTAAACCTGTGGATAAGTCTGTGGATATCATTTACTTTTTTCTTCCTATTTAGTCATTTTATAGGAACAACAGCTTGCACAGAAAATCAGCATTTTATTTTTTTATTATATAAATCAATACTTTAGAATGATTACTAAAGGTGAAAGTTCACAATTCTCTTGAATCTCTCTGTATTTATGATTTAGCACATTTCTGTGCATAACTTTTGCCGAAATATTGGCTAAAGTTAGCAATTACTTGCGTTTACCGCTTTGCTCGTAAGGCTTTTGACTTGGAGATTACCGCATCGGAGAGGGCTGTTACGCTTTCAGGTGGGGTAAATTGGTTAATGCCGTGACCCAAATTGAAGATGTGTCCGTCCAGCGGATGAAGGCCCGGCTTTAGTGTGGGAGCACCAGCCAAGTCCACCAAAAGGCCCTCGGCAGCACTTGCAATATGCTTCGGTTCTGAAAACAAAATTAGCGGATCTAGGTTGCCTTGCAAAGCCAGCGGCTTGTTAATATCTACAAGCTGCTTACGGGCACGACTTAAAGGCATCGTCCAGTCAATGGCAATAACATCTGCTCCAATTTGCGCCATATCGTTTAACCAAATACCGCCACCTTTAGTGAACATAATGATTGGGAGCTTACGTCCCTCATGTTCACGCGGCAATAGTTCGATCACTTTTTGCATGGCAGCCAAGGACATGCGCTGATACCAACCATCGGGAAGTAAACCTCCCCAGGTGTCAAATATCATGAGCGCTTGTGCTCCAGCTTTTACCTGCTCAATTAAATATGCGGCTACTGACTGGACATTAATCTCAAGAATATGCTCAAGCAAATCAGGGCGACTAAACATCATAGTCTTGGCATGACGAAAATCATCTGAGCCTGAACCGTCAATCATGTAGCAAGCTAGTGTCCATGGGCTTCCAGAAAAACCAATCAGCGGCACGCGCTGTTTACCGTCCTGAATCAATGCCTTGCGAATTTCTGATACAGCATCAAAAACATATTTAAGCTGATCCATATCAGCAACGCGTAATTTTTTTACCGCCTCCTCTGTGCGAAGTGGGTGATCAAAACTGGGCCCCTCACCTGCAGTAAATTTCAGTCCTAAACCCATAGCATCGGGAATGGTCAAAATATCAGAGAACAAAATCGCTGCGTCTAATGGGTAGCGATCCAAAGGTTGGAGGGTTACTTCTGTAGCGTAAGCTGGATTTTTAGCAAGGCCAAGAAAGCTACCGGCCTTAGCTCGGGTTGCATTGTATTCCGGGAGATACCGACCAGCCTGGCGCATGAGCCATAGCGGCGTTTGATCAACCGCTTCGCCTAGGCAGGCTTTTAAAAATCGATCATTTAACAACAAGGAAATGTCCGATTCTTATTTTTTACGACGGAAACGGGCAATTGCAGCTAATTGTGCTGCTGCCATAGCAAACTCTGACTGTGCTAAGGCCATATCAAAGTCAGTACCACGATTCTGCATAGCTTCTTCAGCGCGTTTCTTAGCTTCGTTAGCTTTGGCTTCATCAAGATCGTGTCCGCGAATGGCGGTGTCAGCCAATACAGTGACATGGTCTGGCTGCACTTCTAAATAGCCACCTGCAACGAATACAAACTCTTCATCACCATCAGCTTTTTCAATACGAACTGAACCTGGACGAATGCGTGTAATCAAAGGAGTGTGGCCACGCAAAATACCGAGCTCACCATTCTCACCAGGAAGCGCAACAAACTTGGCTTCTCCGCTAAAAATAGATTGCTCAGCACTTACTACATCGACGCGTATGGTTGACATAATTTCCCTAGATGAGTTCGATTAAAGCTTCTTAGCTTTCTCGATGGCTTCATCAATTGAACCCACCATGTAGAACGCTTGCTCTGGCAAGTGATCCAATTCTCCACTGCAAATCATTTTAAAACCACGGATGGTTTCTTTCAATGGAACGTATTTGCCTGGTGAACCAGTAAATACTTCTGCAACGTGGAAAGGCTGGGACAAGAAACGCTGAATCTTACGCGCACGTGACACAGCTAATTTGTCTTCTGGTGACAACTCATCCATACCCAAAATAGCAATAATATCGCGCAACTCTTTGTAACGCTGCAATGTCATCTGAACTTCACGGGCTACGTCATAGTGCTCTTGACCAACTACTTGTGGGTCCAACTGACGACTTGTTGAGTCTAATGGGTCAACGGCTGGGTAAATGCCCAAAGCAGCAATATCACGTGACAACACCACAGTGGAGTCTAAGTGTAAGAAGGTTGTGGCTGGCGATGGATCGGTCAAGTCATCCGCAGGAACGTAAACAGCCTGAATAGATGTAACGGAACCAGTCTTTGTTGAAGTAATACGCTCTTGTAGCTTACCCATTTCTTCAGCCAATGTTGGCTGGTAACCCACAGCTGAAGGCATACGACCCAATAACGCAGATACTTCAGTACCTGCGAGTGTGAAACGGTAAATATTATCAACGAAGAACAAAATGTCACGGCCTTCGTCGCGAAATGCTTCAGCCATTGTCAAACCAGTCAACGCAACACGCAAACGGTTGCCGGGGGGCTCGTTCATCTGACCAAAGACCATTGCTACTTTGTCGATAACGTTAGATTCTTTCATCTCGTGATAGAAGTCATTCCCTTCACGAGTACGCTCGCCAACACCGGCAAATACAGACAAACCTGAGTGTTGCTTAGCAATGTTATTAATCAATTCCATCATGTTCACGGTCTTACCAACACCCGCACCACCGAACAAGCCAACCTTACCGCCTTTAGCAAACGGGCAAACCAAGTCAATAACCTTAATACCAGTTTCCAACAAGTCAACAGAAGGGGAGAGTTCGTCAAACCTCGGTGCCGGCTGGTGAATAGCGCGACGCTCTTCAGTAGCAATCGGACCTGCATCATCAATTGGACGCCCTAAAACATCCATGATGCGACCCAGTGTTGCTGGACCAACTGGGACTGAAATTGGCTTACCTGTGGAGGCAACTTCCATTCCGCGGCGTAAACCATCACTTGCGCCCATGGCAATCGCACGAACTACGCCGTCGCCAATTTGTTGTTGCACCTCAAAGGTCAAGCCTTTTTCAGCAAATGATTTTTCTCCGCTCTCAACTAATGTCAAGGCATCATAAATATTTGGCATTTTGTCGCGTGGGAACTGAATGTCCACCACTGGACCGATACACTGCACGATATTTCCGTTACTCATCGCATTTCTCCGCTTTTAATTCCTGAATTCTTTCGTATTCCTAAACGCTAACCGCTTAAACCGCAGCCGCTCCGCCAACAATCTCTGACAACTCTTTAGTAATGGCAGCTTGTCGTGTTTTGTTGTATTCCAATTGCAATTCGCCAATTACATTCTTCGCATTATCTGAGGCAGCCTTCATTGAGACCATCCGTGCAGATTGTTCTGAAGCCATGTTTTCAGCAACAGCTTGATAAATCATTGCTTCTACGTAGCGCTTTAGTAGGCCATTTAAGACAGACTCAGCATCTGGCTCGTAAATGTAATCCCAAGAGTTGCCCGTCTTTTCTTCTGGAGTTAATGCTGCCGATTCCAAAGGTAAGAGTTTTTCTAAAATAGGCTCTTGCTTCATTGCATTGACAAAGCGGGTATATGCCAAATAAACAGCATCAATTTCGCCGCGCTCAAACGCTTCCAACTGGGCAGTAATTGCGCCAATCAAAACATCCATGTGTGGCGTATCGCCAATCTGAATTGTTTGAGAAATGAGTTTTGCCTTAGAGCGATTTAAAAACTGGAGGCCTTTTGAACCAATGGCAGTGTATTCAATGCCAATATTGCTGCCCTCCATATTGCGCACTTGGTTTGCAATCAGACGCAATACGTTGGTATTTAAACCACCGCACAAACCTTTGTCCGTTGTAACCAAGATCGTGCCAATTTTCTTCACTTCACGAATCGCCATGTAAGCAGGGCGGAACTCAGGATTTGCTTTGGAAAGATTGGCTACAATTTCACGAATTTTTTCAGCATATGGGCGCGCATTACGCATCCGCTCTTGGGCGCGGCGCATCTTGGATGCTGCGACCATTTCCATTGCCTTCGTGATCTTGCGCGTATTTTGTACGCTCTTGATCTTAGATCGTATTTCTTTTGTGCTTGCCATGATTTATGCGGGCTCTCTTAGAAAGAGGCTGAACGCTTGTAATCCTCAATTGCGGCACGTAAGGCGGCCTCGTCATCCTTGCTCATTTCTTTAGTCTCTTCAATACGACCAACCAAATCAGCGTATTTAGATTTCAAATGATCTTGCAAGCCTTTTTCGAATGGCAATACGTTCTTCACTTCAAGGTCATCAAAGAAGCCGTTATTAACAGCGTAGAGTGAAGCTGCCATTTCCCAAACCTGCAAAGGCTTGTACTGAGCCTGCTTACACAATTCGGTAACACGACGACCGCGCTCTAACTGCTTACGAGTTGCTTCGTCAAGATCAGAAGCAAATTGGGCAAACGCTGCCAATTCACGATACTGCGCTAAGTCGGTACGAATACCGCCAGACAATTTCTTAATCACTTTAGTTTGCGCTGCGCCACCAACACGTGACACAGAAATACCGGCGTTAATCGCAGGACGTACACCGGCGTTAAACAAGTCAGTTTCCAAGAAGATCTGGCCGTCAGTAATCGAAATCACGTTGGTTGGAACGAATGCAGAAACGTCGCCAGCTTGAGTTTCAATAATTGGCAATGCAGTCAAAGAACCTGTCTTACCTTTTACTGAACCATTTGTAAATTTCTCAACATATTCAGCATTTACACGAGCAGCGCGCTCAAGCAAACGTGAGTGAAGATAGAAAACATCGCCAGGATAAGCTTCGCGGCCTGGTGGGCGACGCAAAAGCAAAGAAATCTGACGGTATGCAACAGCTTGTTTTGTTAAATCGTCATAAACAATCAATGCGTCTTCGCCACGATCACGGAAGTATTCACCCATTGTGCAACCAGCATATGCTGAAAGGTACTGCATTGCTGCAGACTCAGAAGCACTCGCAGCAACTACCACCGTGTATTCCATTGCACCTAGCTCTGTGAGCTTGCGAACAACGTTAGCAATCGTGGAAGCTTTTTGACCAATCGCTACGTAAACGCAATAAACACCTTTACCTTTTTGGTTAATGATCGCGTCAACCGCAACTGCTGTTTTACCTGTTTGGCGGTCACCAATGATCAGCTCGCGCTGACCGCGGCCGATTGGAACCATCGCATCAATCGCCTTCAACCCAGTTTGTACTGGCTGGCTAACGGACTGCCGTGCGATAACGCCCGGAGCAACTTTTTCAATAAAGTCAGTCAACTTGGTATTGATTGGGCCCTTACCATCAATTGGTTGACCGAGTGCGTTTACAACGCGGCCGAGCAACTCTGGTCCAACTGGAACTTCTAAAATACGGCCCGTACATTTAACTGGGTCGCCTTCTTTAATATGGATGTACTCACCCAACACCACAGCGCCAACTGAATCACGCTCAAGGTTCAAGGCAAGGCCGATTGTGTTGTTAGGGAATTCCAACATTTCGCCCTGCATAACACCAGACAAGCCATGTACACGGCAAATACCGTCGGTCACTGAAATTACAGTACCTTCGTTGCGAAGTTGGGAATCAACACCCATTTCGCTGATTCGGCTTTTGATCAGCTCACTGATCTCGGAAGGGTTGAGTTGCATTACTTACTCCTGGGTCTTATTTCGTATGTTCTTAATAGGGATAACTTATGCGCCAAGACTTGCTTGCATTTGAGCTAGCTGTGCCTTAACTGAACTATCCATTACCTCATCTCCAACTTGAATGCGAACTCCGCCAATCAATTCTGGATCTACTTGGATAGTTGGGCGCAATTCTTTGCCCCCAAAGCGTTTCTTCAAACTTGACAACAAATCATTTAACGCAGAACCCTCTAATGGGAATGCGCTAGTAATCATTACTTCTGCTGCGCCCTCGCTCTTATTCTTCATCGCCTCAAATTGTTTAGCAATTTCAGGGATAGCTGATAAGCGGTGGTTTTGATTTACAAGACTTAAAAAGCTTGCGATTTTGCCGTCAAGCTTTGTCTTCACCATGCCAGAAAGTAGCTTGCTTAGATCATCCGCAGATACTTTTGGATTATTTGATAAAGCGGCAACTTCTGGTAAGGCAGCTATCTGAGCCAATTCATTTAACTGCTCTAAACATGTAGCAAGCTCAGCTGCCTTAGTGCTTTGAAAAAGCGCCTCAGCATAAGGCCGCGCAATAGTGGCTAATTCAGCCATATCAAAGTTCTGCCTTTAGTTGATCGAGCAATGTACCGTGGGCTTTTGCATCTACTTCACGACGCAAAATTTGCTCTGCGCCTTTGACAGCCAACATAGCTACTTCAGCACGCAATATTTCGCGAGCGCGTGCTACTTGTTGATCGGCATCTTGCTTGGCTTGGGTGATGATGCGAGCAGCCTCAGCTTGTGCGTTTGCGCGAATTTCTTCTGCAGATATTTGAGCACGTTTTTCTGCCTCTGCAACACGCTGCACACCCTCTTGGCGTGCTTTAATTAATTCTTGCTCGGCTTCATTGCTTGCCAATGCGAGCGCTTCTTTACCGCGCTCGGCAGACGCCAAGCCATCAGCAATTTTGCTTGAACGCTCATCTAGCGCCTTAACTAGTGGCGGCCACACGAAGCGTGCAACAACCCACCATAAGACGAAGAAAACGATCATTTGCGCGAATAGGGTCGCGTTCAGATTCACGATATTCCTTTCAGTATTGTTGAGAACAGTGGGATGACCCGATGGTCATCCACGCCAAAACAATTACTTAATAACTGCGAGCAGTGGGTTTGCAAAAGCAAACAGCATTGCAACACCAACGCCGATCAAGAACGCAGCATCGATCAAACCAGCCAAAAGGAACATTTTGGTTTGTAGCTCGTTGATCAATTCTGGTTGACGGGCAGCGCCCTCAATGAACTTACCGCCCATTATGCCAATGCCCAAACAGGCTCCCAATGCGCCGAGGCCGATGATGAGGCCAATACCGATAGCGGTTAGTCCTTGGATGTTGGCTAAGAATGCTTGCATGTTTACTCCTAAGTATTGAAAGTGAGGTTAAAAATAAAAAATTAATGGTGACTGTGGGCTTGCCCAATGTAAACCAAGGTCAACATCATGAAAATAAATGCTTGCAACAAAATAACTAAGATGTGAAAGATTGCCCAGGCCGAGCCCGCAATCACATTGCCGACGAAACCGAGCATGTACAAATCTAAGTTAAAGGTCCACATACTTCCCAAAAGGGCGATGAGCAAAAATAGTAACTCGCCTGCGTACATATTGCCGAAAAGTCGCATACCAAGGGAAACACCCTTAGCAATATATTCAATGATGTTCAAAATCAGGTTGAAAGGCGCCAGATACCACTTTGCTCCAAAGGGTGCCGAAACCAGCTCATGCAAAAAGCCCCCAAGACCTTTTGCTTTGAAACTGTAGAAGAACACCAACAAGAGAACTGAAAATGACATGCCGAAGGTGGCGTTCAAATCGGTAGTGGGGACTAACTTGTGATGAGGAACATGAACTCCGAAACCCCCAATAAATTGGTTAACCCCGTAGACCCAATCTACCGGCACTAAGTCCAAGGTATTTAAAAGAATAATCCAGCAAAAAACGAACAGAGCCAAAGGGGCAATAAAGCTTCTATCACCATGAACAATGCTTTTAGTCTGGTTATCCACCATCTCTACCAGCATCTCAATCAAACATTGAAAGCGGCCAGGAACACCAGGGGATGCCCTACGTGCGGCGAGAATCAATAGAAAGACTGTGATCAACCCCATTAAAGAGGCCCAAAAGATGGTGTCTAAATTAATGATGCTGAAATCAATAACTGAAGTTTGCGCCCCGCCGATATTGTTGAGGTTTTGTAAGTGCTCAGCAATATAAGCAGTCGGTGTAAGCGGTACACTTGCCGCTTGATGGGCCGCCCCTGCTGCTGCGTTGACTTCGCTAGACATCTCTAAACTTGTCCTTATCTATGTTAACCACCTGTTACTTCCAAAACCACACTAGCAAATAACACTTGAGCGTAGCCAAATAAGTAACAAGCAATGGAATCCATTTCAAATCAGGTTGCTTTAAGGCAAAGCCAATAAACAGGAGTGAGGTTACTAGAATTTTTATAAATTCACCAGAAACCACTGCTGCTAAATATCCGCCAGGGCCTGATTTTACATTCTTTTTTGCCGCCTCTAAGCGCACCAAAAATAATGCTGAGGGTAAAAACCCAATCAAACCGCCTACTAAAGCCGAATAAGTATAAACGCTTTTGTCAGCCTGCTTAGAAAAAACAAAGCAGGCAGAAGCAATAATTAATGTTAGTGCCACCTGACTTAAGACGATCCACCATGAATTGATCAACTTAAAATTGTGCGGCTTTGCCTTACGCAATAACTCCATTTCCTCTTTACTCAGGGCTTTATAGGAGTCATCGTCGATTTCATCCCACGGATGCTTGGAAATTGGCAGTTCTTTATTCATAAAATTCATTTCTCGAAGCAGATTAGGACCCTCTTAATCTGCCCGAATACCCAACTTTTTTAACAGGGAATCTAGCTCATCAAATTGGCTAAAACGTATTTTTAACTCACCGCCCTTGCCCTTGAACTTAAATTCCGCACTTAAACCTATCAAATCTGCGATTTCTTGTGTCAAGCGGCGCATGTCAGGATCGCGACTTGGTGCAAGCCCTGCCACCGTGGTTTTGGCTTTTTTGTCCCCAATTTGACCGCCGGCGAGCGCTAGGGCAGCAGCCATTCTCTCAGCCTCTCGCACCGAAAGACCTTGAGCCGCAATTTTTTGTGCCAAAGCGACTTGGCTTGCTCCAGGCAAAGGCAATAGGGCGCGGGCATGGCCCATATCAATATCGCCTGCCAAGAGCATGGCTTGTACTGGTTTTGCCAGCTGATTTAAACGTAATAAATTAGTAACGGCACTACGTGACTTGCCTACCGCTTTTGCCGCTTGCTCATGCGTAAAACCAAACTCTTCAATCAGCCTAGCCAGGCCCTGAGACTCCTCTAGCGGATTCAGATCTTCACGCTGCATATTCTCAACTAAAGCCATTGCAGCAGCAGCTTGGTCATTGGCGCCAGAAACTAATACAGGCACCTCCTGTAGACCAGCCAAAGTTGCCGCACGAAAGCGGCGCTCGCCGGCAATAATTTCGTATTTTCCGGGTGCAACTAAGCGAACTAACAGGGGTTGCATCACGCCTTGCTCGCGAATGCTTTCAGCCAACTCTTGTAATGCACCCGCTTCCATTTTTTGACGCGGTTGATATTTACCTGCCTGTAATGCGCTTAATGGCAAACGATTAATTTCACCCGTGGTTTCTTTTTGTGCTTTATCGCCGAGGAGTGCCTCTAAGCCACGACCCAAACCTTTTTTCTTAATTGCAACCATGATATTTTTATTGTTCCTAGGATTTACATTTGCTTAATGCGCTCAATCATCTCGGCGCCAAACTCTAAATAAGCTTTTGAGCCACGCGATGATCTATCAAACGCCACCCCAGGAAGCCCGTAGGATGGAGCTTCGGCTAGGCGGACGTTGCGGGGAATAATGCTCTTAAATACTTTATCGCCAAAGTGCTCAAGCAGTTGGTCGGAAACCTGTTGTTGCAAAGTCATGCGGGGATCAAACATCACACGCAATAAGCCGATGATCACCAAATCAGGATTTAAGTTTGCATGAACTTGCTTGATTGTATTTACTAGATCTGACAAGCCTTCCAATGCAAAATATTCACACTGCATCGGTACGATCACACCATTTGCTGCACACAATCCATTGAGCGTTAACAAAGATAGTGCAGGGGGGCAGTCAATCAAAATAAAGTCATAGTCATTCGCTACAAGAGCAAGCGCATCTTTCAATCTTTGTTCGCGCGAATCTAAATCTACCAACTCAATTTCTGCACCGGCCAAATCACGATTTGCCGGCAACACATCGTACCCCGAGCTCTCGCAACGTACCGCAGTTTCCTTTACTGTCGAGAGGCCAATTAACACTTGATACACGGTGCTATTGAGGTCTGCTTTTTCAACTCCTGAGCCCATCGTCGCGTTGCCTTGTGGATCTAAATCCACTAATAAAACACGTTGCTGATGTCCAACTAAACCAGCAGCCAAATTAACGGCGGTAGTGGTTTTTCCCACTCCGCCTTTTTGGTTCGCAATGCAAAATATTTTGGCCATAATTTTTCTTAGAATTGTCGCACTTTAAAGGGGTAATTTTCTCACGGGTGATAGGACCAAAAGTCGGCGCTCCACCGCTAAATTTGGGATCTCTAGGGGCTCATCGGCCACTAAGCGCCAATCATTCATACAAACATCCTGCAACTCTTGATCCGCTCGCTTAGCCTTCATAGCAAATACGAGGCCATTTGGATTGAGCAAGGGTAAGGACAGCTCTAAAAAATAGGCGAGATTGGTAAATGCCCTAGAAATGACCGCATCAAACTGACCCGGCTGAGCTTTGGCAACAACTTCAACGCGCTCGCTTAAGACTTGGATGTTCTTTAATCCTAACTTTCCGCGCACATGCTGCAAAAATGCCGTCTTTTTACGAATAGCCTCAATCAAAGTCAAATGCCACTCAGGCTGCAAAATAGCAATCGGGATTGCAGGCAAGCCACCGCCCGACCCAAGGTCAGCAATTTTGGGGTTTGGCAAACCCAAAAATCGGCGCATTACTGGTAAAACTGTAATAGAATCAATAAGATGCAGTCGAACCGAGTTCTTTTCACCCTCAATAGCAGTCAAATTATGCACCTGGTTCCAGCGACCCATTTCTTGCAAGAAAAGCTCTAAATCAGCAATGTTGGTAGAGGTGAGATTGAGGCCCAAACTCTCAATCCCCAAAGAAACCAAATCATTACTCATGGGCTTCTTCTTGGATGCGGCCTAAGCCCTTTTTAAGGTGTACTAACAATAAAGAGAGGGCTGCAGGTGTGACGCCAGATATTCTGCCGGCCTGACCCAAGGTGCCTGGCTTATGCAGATTGAGTTTTTGCTGCACTTCTTTGGATAAGCCAAGCACTTGGGTGTAATCCAAAGCCTCAGGCAGCGGAAAAGTCTCGTTATGCTCTTGCCGAGCAATCTCCACAGCCTGTCTCTCGATATAACCCTGATATTTAATGGAAATTTCAACCTGGTCGCTGATTTGCTGTGCCAGACCTAAATCGTCATCCAGGGTCCCTGGCGACCAAAGGCCCTCGGCCAAACCCATAACTGCCTCATATGTAATGCCTGGGCGCCTTAAAAGGTCGGCCAAGCTACACTCGTGCGACAAATCTTGGCCTAAAAGTTCAGAAACAGCATTTGCTGATCCATGTTTTGGACCAATCCAAATTTCCCGCAAACGAGATGTTTCACGTGAAACAGCTTCTTGTTTCCTGCAAAACGTATTCCAGCGGTAATCATCCACTAAACCTAGTTCACGACCAATAGTAGTAAGTCGGAGATCCGCATTATCCTCGCGCAAACTCAGACGATATTCCGCTCGGCTAGTAAACATGCGGTACGGCTCTTGGACGCCTAAGGTAATGAGGTCATCTACCAAAACACCAATATAAGACTCGCTACGTTTGGGCAACCAAGGTTCTTTACCCTGTGCCGCTAGACCGGCATTGATACCCGCAAGCATGCCTTGGGCAGCAGCCTCCTCATAGCCTGTTGTGCCATTAATCTGGCCGGCAAAGTATAGGCCTGCAATTGCTTTGGTCTCTAGACTGTGGCGTAAATGGCGTGGGTCAAAGAAGTCGTATTCAATGGCATATCCAGGGCGCACAATTACTGCGGACTCTAAACCACGAATGCTGCGCACCAAATCCCACTGAACATCAAACGGCAGACTAGTAGAAATGCCATTAGGATAAAACTCATTTGTTGTTAGGCCCTCAGGCTCTAAAAAGATTTGGTGGCTATTTCTGGAAGCAAAACGATGGATCTTATCCTCAATAGAAGGGCAATAGCGTGGGCCAACCCCCTCAATAACACCCGTATACATGGGGGAACGATCTAAACCACCCCGAATAATGTCGTGCGTTTGTTCATTTGTATGAGAAATCCAACAGGGGACCTGCTTAGGGTGCTGCTCAGGTCGACCTAAATATGAGAAAACGGGGACTGGATCCAAATCTCCGGGCTGCTCCAACATTACCGAGAAATTAATAGTGCGTCCATCAATCCTCGGTGGGGTACCGGTTTTTAAGCGGCCCTGAGGGAGCTTCAATTCTTTCAGCTTAGAAGACAAGGATGTCGCCGCTGGATCGCCGGCTCGCCCACCAGCATAGTTATTTAAGCCTACGTGGATTTTACCATCCAAGAATGTACCGGCAGTTAGCACCACTTTCTTGGCCATAAACTTCAGCCCCATTTGCGTAACTACACCTTGAATCTCATCACCCTGGACCAGGAGATCATCTATAGCGGCCTGGAAAAGGGTCAGGTTTTCTTGGTTCTCGAGACGGCGACGAATCGCCGCTTTATATAGGACCCGATCACCCTGTGCACGGGTTGCACGAACAGCAGGGCCTTTGCTTGAGTTCAATATCCGAAACTGAATGCCAGCCTCATCGGTAGCTGCTGCCATAGCACCACCCATTGCATCAATCTCTTTGACTAAATGGCCTTTACCAATTCCACCGATTGATGGGTTGCAGCTCATGGCGCCCAAACTCTCAATGCTATGAGTTACGAGTAGGGTGTCGCATCCCATGCGTGCAGACGCAAGGGCAGCCTCTGTACCAGCATGACCGCCGCCAACCACAATGACATCGAAGTTCTTTGAATAACGCATGATTTGCCTCAGATAGGGCGATGATCATAGCATTTTGTTGGTTTCACGTGAAACAAATCTATGCCTGAGGTATTAAGCACAATATCAGTATTTTGTAAGCCATTGATTTAATTAAATATTTTTACAGGCTGAAACAAAACACTCTACACTCTTGCTGGCGTCTTACTTTAAGCAGAAAGCGGGGGATCTTAAATGAGTACGGCGCCAAAGCGCCGTACTAAAACCTAATAAGCAAAAAACTTAGCTCTTGCTCTTAAAAAAGTGGGTAATTTCACCAACAACGCCTCGACGAAAAGCCAAGACACAAACAACAAAGATAAATCCAGTTGCAATAGTGCTCCAAGATCCAATATTGGCTAAATAGTTTTGCAAGCCGACCACAATGCCGGCGCCAACCACTGGACCAAGAATGGTTCCCATGCCGCCCAATAAGGTCATCAAAACAACTTCGCCTGACATATGCCAGTGAACATCGGTCAACGTTGCTAACTGGAATACTAAAGACTTCATCGACCCTGCCAAACCAGAGAGGGCGGCTGAAATCACGAAAGACATTAACTTAAAACGGTCAACGTCGTAACCCAAAGAAACTGCACGCGGTTCATTCTCACGAATAGCTTTTAAAACCTGGCCAAAAGGAGAATGCACAGTACGAACGATCAGCGCAAATCCAAGCAAGAAAATAGCCAAAACAAAGTAATACATGCTGACGTCATCTTTTAAATCAATCAAGCCAAACAGCATGCCACGTGGCACCCCTTGAATGCCGTCCTCGCCACCAGTGAATGGAAGTTGTACCGCCAAAAAGTAAACCATTTGGGAAAGCGCCAATGTCACCATCGCAAAATAAATGCCTTGACGACGAATTGCTAAGGAGCCAATCAAAAATCCTAAAATGCCAGAGCCCAAGACGCCCAAGACAACTCCCAACTCAGGGGATAGGCCGGCTTCTTTACAAAAATACGCAGTAATGTAGGCGGCGGTTCCAAAGAAGGCGGCGTGGCCAAAAGAAAGAAGACCAGTAAAGCCTAGTAACAAATTAAAGGCGCAAGCAAAAAGGGCGAAGCACAACACCTTCATTGCAAACACTAAATAGATAAAGTCCTGAAAGGGCAGCAGCAGGGCAATTAAAACCAAAATGCCATAAAGCAATTTTATTTTTAAACTCACTTATTTCTCCCGGCCGAAAAGTCCAGCAGGGCGAATGAGCAACACAATTGCCATGATCACAAAAATAACCACGCCAGATGCTTCTGGATAAAACACTTTAGTTAAGCCCTCAATCAAACCTAAAGCGAGGCCAGTCAAGATAGAACCCATGATGGAGCCCATGCCACCAATCACGACAACTGCAAAAACTACAATGATGAGGTTCGAACCCATCAGTGGGTTGACTTGAAAAATAGGTGCGGCCAGAACACCAGCAAAACCAGCCAAACCAACACCATAGGCATAAGCCAAAGAAATCATCAAAGGGACGTTGATGCCGAACGCCTGAAGTAGTTTTGGATTTTCAGTTCCAGCGCGAAGATAAGAACCCAACTTCGTTCTCTCAATGACATACCAGGTGGAGAAACAAACCACCAAAGAGGCAATCACTACCCACAAACGATATTTGGGCAAAATAATGCCAATCGACTCTAATGGAATAACGCCTTGTAATAGTTCAGGTGCCGGATAACTCTCGCCAGAAATTCCGTACCAATGGCGGAACATGCCCTCAATAATCAAAGCCAATCCAAAAGTTAATAGCAGGCCATAAAGGTGATCAAGGTGATATAGGCGTTTGAGCATTGTGCGCTCAAGAATTAAACCAAAGCCTGCCATTACCAAAGGCACCAAAATTAATGCAAACCAATAATTAATTGAGAAATCAGGAAATCCAAACCATTGGCCAACTTGAGTCAAACCAATCCACGCAATAAAAGCTCCCATGGTGTACTGAGCACCATGCGAAAAATTAATGATGTTGAGTAAGCCAAAGATAATAGCTAGGCCCAAACTCAAAATGGCATAGAAAGAGCCATTAATAAGCCCCACTAAGAGCTGAGCAGCCAGCCCTTGTGGGGTAATTCCAAGAAGTTCAAACATGCTAGTTAAAAAACCAATTACTTGTTAGTAACCAGCTTGCATCGTGACAATGAAAGTGGTTGTGTTGCCTCAGCAGCCGGAATCACAGCCTTGACGTTGTAATAATCCCAAGGGCTAGTGGATTCAGATGGCTTCTTGACTTCTAGCAAATACATGTCGTGTTCAAACTTACCGTCAGCACGAATTTTTCCTTTAAACAAACCATCATCAATATTGGTAGATTTCAGAACCTTCATGACCGCTTGAGTATCGTCAGTGCCAGCTTTTTGAACTGCAGCTAAGTAAGCAAGGACTGAAGAGTAGACGCCGGCTTGAACACTGGTCGGCATGCGCTTGTGTTGCAAAATAAAACGTTTAGCAAACGCGCGTGTCTTGTCGTCTTTGTCCCAATAAAAACCTTCGGTTAAGAACATGCCTTGAGCAGCACTCAAACCCAAAGAATGGACATCAGAAATAAACATCAACAAAGGTACAACAGTTTGCTTTTTATTAATACCGAACTCGGAGGCCTGCTTAACAGAGTTAATTGTGTCTTGGCCCGCATTTGCCAAGGCAACAACATCTGCGCCACTAGCTTGAGCTTTTAAGAGGTATGAAGAGAAGTCACTATTCGGGAATGGGTGCTTACTAGTTCCCAATACCTTGCCACCATTAGCATTAATAACATTCGTTGCGTCTCTCTCCAAAGCGGCGCCGAAAGCGTAATCAGCCGAAAGGAAGTACCAATTCTTTTTGCCCTGTTTTACAACAGCCTTAGCGGTTCCGTTTGAAAGTGCGTAAGTGTCATAGGTCCAATGCACGTTATTAGCAGTACATTTTTCATTAGTAATTGGCAAAGAAGCTGCGCCAGATACGAGGGTGATCTTGTTCTTTTGTTCCGCCACTTCCATTACCGCTAGGGCAACGTTGGTAGACACCAATTCAACAATGACGTCCACGCCATCTTTGTCGTACCACTCACGTGCTTTATTTGCAGCAATATCTGCTTTGTTTTGATGGTCAGCACTAAGTAATTCAATCTTCTTGCCAATGACTGTGCCATCCTTTGAAAAATCAGCGATCGCCATTTTTGCAGCAATCACCGCGCCAGGACCGGCCAGATCAGAATAGATTGAAGAAAGATCGGTCAACACACCAATCTTAATTACATCACCACTCACTTTAGATGTTTGCGCGAATGCTGGATTTGAACCAAAAAAGGTTGCCGCCACTAGACACGCCGTAATTTGCTTTAACTTCATTTATATCTCCTATTAATAACTACTAAACACCAAGATACTCGTTTAATAAACTTGCTTTTTCCGTAAGCTCATTTTGATTGACAACCTCAACTACGTTGCCATGCTCCACCACATAATGCCGATCAGCCAAAGGGGCAGCAAAGCGGAAATTTTGCTCCACCAACACAATAGTGAAACCCTTATTGCGTAAGCTAGTGACTACCTCGCCCAACTTTTGAACGATCACCGGCGCCAAGCCTTCGGTAATTTCATCCAACAATAGTAGTTTTGCGCCCGTTCTCAGAATGCGTGCCATTGCGAGCATTTGCTGCTCACCACCCGACAGTCTTGTGCCAGGGCTATTACGCCGCTCGTATAAATTGGGGAACATTTCATAAATCTCGTCCAAGCCCATGCCACCAGACGAAATCTCTGGCAAGAGCAGCAAATTTTCCTCGGCACTTAAGCTGGCAAAGATACCGCGCTCTTCCGGACAAAAACCGACACCTAGGCGGGCAATTTTGTAGGTTGGCAGCGCAATGGTTTGGTTGCCATAAATTTCTACCGAGCCCGTTCTTTTACTGGTCAAACCCAAAATGGTTTTTAAGATGGTACTGCGACCAGCACCATTACGACCCAGAAGCGTGACCACCTCACCATCACGAACAGCAAAATTTACACCATGAAGAATATGGGACTCGCCATACCAAGACTCGAGGTTTTTAACCTCCAACGCCATCGTGCTCATGCTCCATCACCCCCATGGGTTCCCATGTAGGCCTCAACCACCAAAGGGTTATTGGAAACCTCTTGGTAAGAGCCTTCAGCCAGCACTGAACCCCGCTGTAATACTGTGATGCGGTCAGCTATAGAGGAAACCACCTTCATATTGTGCTCAACCATCAAAATAGTGCGGCCTTTGGCAACCCGATCAATTAGCTCCGTAACGCGCTCTACATCCTCGTGCCCCATGCCTTGTGTCGGCTCATCCAACAACATTAATTCGGGCTCCATTGCCATGGTGGTAGCAATTTCTAAGGCTCTTTTACGACCGTATGCTAGGTTAAGGGTTTCCTCATGTGCAAAGTCTGCTAGACCCACCTCACACAAAAGCTCTTCAGCGCGCTCGTTGAGCACATTTAGTGAGTTTCCAGACTTCCAAAAGTGAAATTCGGTGCCCAATCCTCGCTGCAGTGCAACACGAACATTTTCCAAAACAGTTAGGTGTGGAAAAACAGCTGAAATCTGAAATGAGCGGACAACGCCACGGCGCGCTATTTGCGCTGGTCGCTCTTTCGTGATGTCGAGACCATTAAACAAAATCTGGCCACTAGAGGGTTCCAAAAATTTTGTAAGAAGGTTAAAGCAAGTTGTTTTACCGGCGCCATTGGGGCCAATAAGGGCGTGAATAGTTCCACGGGTAACATCTAAATTGACATCACTTACCGCAGAAAAACCTTTAAACGTCTTTCCAAGTCCGATTGTTTTTAATATTGTTTCTTGCAAACCTAAATCCTTATACCCATCTATAGGCAAGAGTTTGAGAATACCCTAAGAGAAGATTTACCAATACAGCAATAACCCTAAAAACGTAGAGGATGTAATGATTAATTCGCCTGAGTGTTACTTAGAAAATTTTGGATTGCTAACCTTGCCGTCTCATCCAGAACTTCGATAGGAAGCCTTTGGGCGCCCTGAACAATCATCAAGGCATATGGTTTTGCAAGAGCGGCAGCTTCTGGGCATAAATGAAGCTCCTCCCCAACTGCGGGTGATTGGCTGCGCCAATAATTAATGGCAGTCTCTAAATCCTGAATAGTAATAAACAACATGTTAAGAAAAGAACTTACTTCTTATCAAGAGACAGCATCGTGCCTCGACATTTTTTAGCGCCACATCGGCACTCATAATCCCTTTTCATTTGTTTGGTAATGCGGCCTTCAACCCCAAGGGAGTAATCGTAGAAAAGCTCCTCGCCCACCTTAAGATCTCTTTTGGCATAGATAAATACACGAGGCTCACCATCAAAGCTATCTTCTTGGGTTTCACAAATTGGCTTGCAAGAGTGGTTGATCCAGCGAGCAGCATTTCCACCATACTTCGCATCAATACAACGACCATCTTCTAGTGAAAAGTAAAACGTGTGATTCGGATCCTTGGGATCGTGTGGGTGGCGCTTTTCCGCCAACTTCCAACTAATTCGCTCCCCTTTGTACTCAATAATGGCATCACCCTTTTTAATCGGTTTCGCAACAAAAACACCTTTTCCGTGAATGGGTGAGGACTTAACAACAATACGCGAGCGATCAATTTTTGGGGGGGTTAGTTTCTTTTTACTCATTTAAATCAAACATCCAGATTGCGCGCGATTAGAGCATTTTTCTCAATAAAGGCGCGGCGCGGCTCCACCTCATCACCCATTAGCGTGGTAAAAACCTGGTCAGCAGCGATTGCATCTTCAATTTTGACTTGAAGCAAGGTGCGTGATCCGGCATCCATTGTGGTTTCCCACAATTGAGAGGGGTTCATTTCACCAAGACCCTTATAGCGCTGACGACTGAGGACGCGCTCAGCCTCAGAGAGTAGCCATGAAAAAGCAGCCCTAAAGTTTTGAATTGCCTGTTCCTTTTGATTTTTGTCTGGATCCCCGCGGCGCACTTTCGAGCCCGGCAACACTTTGCCAGATAAAACCGCCGCCGCATTGGACAGGCTTTGATAGTCATCACCATGAACAAAATCCGAATTGATTGCCGAAAGCTTCAGGTTGCCATGGATACGTCGAGATAACAGTAGTTTGTAGCGATCTGTGCGCTCTTCTTTTTGGACAATGATTTCGGGTGGAAGCGCCAATGGGTTTAGGGACTCAGCAAGCGCAACACGTAAACGATCAGCAGATTCTTGGGCTGACTTTTCTGTGTCCAAATTCAATTGAGTGCCAGAAGCAATAGCGCGCAAGGCATCTTCATCAATAGTGCGTGATAAACGGTCAACAATAGACTGAATCACTTGGTAGTGTTTAGCCAGCTCACCCAATGCAGCTCCCTCAATGATTTCACCGGTGGGGGTTTGAAGTGATGCTGATTCAAGAGCAATCTTTAAAAGTAATTGATTGAGTTCGGCGTCATCCTTAATATATTGCTCGTTTTTACCGAACTTCACTTTGTATAAAGGTGGTTGAGCAATATAGATATGTCCACGCTCAATTAATTCGGGCATTTGTCTATAAAAGAAGGTGAGTAAAAGTGTGCGTATATGACTACCATCCACATCCGCGTCGGTCATAATAATGATGCGGTGGTAACGAAGTTTGTCCGCTTTATATTCTTCTGCGCCGATACCAGTTCCAAGTACAGTGATTAGAGTAACCACCTCTTGGCTTGCCAACATCTTGTCAAAGCGTGCCTTCTCCACATTGAGAATTTTTCCCTTAAGCGGAAGAATCGCCTGAAAACGACGATCTCGACCCTGCTTTGCAGAGCCGCCCGCGGAATCTCCCTCAACAATAAACAACTCAGATTTAGTGGGGTCCTTTTCTTGGCAGTCCGCCAACTTTCCTGGAAGCCCCAAGCCATCTAAAACACCTTTGCGACGCGTCATATCCCGAGCCTTGCGGGCCGCTTCGCGCGCACGAGCGGCATCTACTATTTTTCCGCATAAAATTTTGGCATCGGCTGGGCGCTCCTGTAAATAAGCACTCAAGGCTTCAGCAACAATCTCCTCTACCGGTCCACGAACCTCGCTAGAAACCAACTTATCTTTTGTTTGGCTTGAAAACTTTGGCTCCGGAACCTTAACAGACAAAACGCAAGCAAGGCCTTCACGCATATCGTCGCCAGAAATTTCTACCTTAGCTTTCTTGGCAACTTCATGTTCATCAATATATTTGTTGATCACGCGCGTCATCGCCGCGCGCAATCCTGTTAAGTGGGTACCGCCATCGCGCTGAGGGATGTTGTTGGTAAAACATAAAACTTGTTCGCTAAAACTATCATTCCACTGCATTGATACTTCAGCGGTGATGTTGCCACCCAAATCTGATGGACGAATACCTTCAGCATAAAAAATATTAGGGTGTAAAACATTTTTTGTTTGGTTGATATATTCAACAAAGCCTTTTACACCGCCAGAAAAAGCAAAATCTTCTTCTTGACCAGAGCGTTGGTCAATTAATTTAATGTGAACACCGTTATTTAAAAAAGAGAGTTCGCGGATACGCTTAACAAGTATTTCATAATGGAACTCGACTTTTCCAAAGATGGTTTCATCCGCCAGGAAGTGAACCTCTGTACCAGACAGAGCTGTATCACCAGTAATAGTGATTGGCGATGTAGCAACACCATTTTCCTTTTGAATATTGCGATTCTGAATAACGCCGCGTGCAAATTCCATATAGTGGGCTTTGCCATCGCGACGAATAGTAAGTTTTAACCATTTAGATAATGCATTCACGCAGCTAACACCTACACCATGCAAGCCGCCCGAGACTTTATAACTATTTTGGTCAAACTTGCCTCCTGCATGCAGCTCAGTCATCACGATTTCAGCCGCACTCCTTTTTGGCTCATGCTTGTCATCGTATTTAATGCCTGTTGGAACGCCACGACCATTATCAACAATAGAGATCGAGTTGTCAGTTTGAATGACGACAGTAATTTCAGAACAATAACCTGCGAGGGCTTCATCAATTGAGTTGTCTAAAACTTCAAAAACTAAGTGGTGCAAGCCTGTGCCATCGGAGGTATCTCCAATGTACATTCCTGGGCGTTTGCGAACAGCCTCAAGACCTTCTAAGATTTGAATTGATGATGCACCATACTGCTCTACTACTTTTTTTTCTTCAGTCATTTTTTTCTAAATTAAATACGCATTGGCATCACAACATACTTGAAATCTTCAGAACCAGGTAAGGTAATCACCGCACTACTATTGGCATCACCTAAACTAATTTGAATCTTTTCATTCTTCAAGTTTGATAAAACATCTAGTAAGTAACTTACATTGAAGCCAATCTCAACAACATCACCACTGTATTCAGTTTCAATCTCTTCTTGCGCCTCTTCCTGCTCAGCATTGGTTGATTGAACTGTGATTCGATTTGGCGACAAAGAAAAGCGTACACCTTTAAATTTATCGGTTGTTAAAATTGCAGCACGTTGAAGTGCAGATTGCAGAACGTCGCGCCCAACGACTAACGAGTTTTTATGGCCCTTAGGAATCACTCGCTGGAAATCAGGGAACTTACCCTCAACTAATTTTGAAATTAACTCTATATCACCAAAAGTAAATTTCACTTGGTTAGACGTAAGACTCATCTCCAACATCTCTTCAGAATCTTCAAGTAGATGTTGACACTCAAGAATGGTCTTGCGAGGAATAATGATTTCCTGTCTCTGTCCGGAGCCCACTGGAGCCTCAACCAACTCAACTTGAGAATAGGCCAAACGATGACCATCGGTAGCCACTGCAATCACTTGCTTACCCTCAATAACCAACAACATGCCGTTAAGGTAATACCGAATATCCTGCTGAGCCATGGCGAAGTGAACCTGACCAACCAACTGGCGAAAGCTCTTTTGAGTCATTCTCCAACTCGCAGTTACTTCACCAACACTTTGCATTACAGGAAACTCTGTTGCAGATAAAGTTTGTAAAGAAAAACGGCTTTTACCGCTTTGTACAACCATCTTGTTATCTTTCAGGTTTAGGGCCACCTGCCCTTCTGGTAGTGCACGCAAAATATCAAGCAGTTTTCTTGCTGCAACGGTAGTAGTGACATCCTCAGCACCTACACCAAAGCTTGCATTCGTAGTGATTTGAATTTCTATATCTGTTGATATAAAAGAAACTTTATCGCCCTGCTTTTTGAACAAGAGGTTTGCCAAGATAGGTAGGGTATGTCGACGTTCAACAATGCCACTAACAACCTGAAGTGGTTTTAATAAACTATCCCTGGAAGTGTTTACGAGTTGCATTGCTTTTAAATCCTTGTATATATCTTATTAGTAGTAGTAATAAGGCTTGTTGTTTCGGTGGATAAGTTAAAAACTATATATAAAACAACCCACTAAAACCAAAAAAACCTGTGGAAAACTTTTGTATAAACCGTGCATAAATCTTGGATAACTTTTTATCAACACCCTATTTTTGCATGAAGCGCCATCTTTCCACAATTTATCCACATGCAATCCTCAAACTTATTCACTGAGCTATCCACAACCTTATCCACAGGCAAAAAACTTAAGATTTTAGGGTTTGCTCAATAACGTGGATTTCGTGATTAAGTTGCCCATCATGGGAGCGCTCCTCACCAATCTTCCGCACGGCATGTAAAACAGTTGTATGGTCCCGCCCCCCAAACAATTCACCTATCTCCGGAAGGCTTTTCTGAGTTAACTCTTTTGCCATAAACATAGCAATTTGTCGTGGACGGGCAATGTTTGCAGGGCGCTTCTTGGAGTACATATCGGCAACTTTGATGCTATAAAAATCAGCTACAGCCTTTTGTATGTTGTCGACTGAAATTTGTCTGTTCTGTATGGACAAGAGATCCTTTAGGGCCACGCGGGCTACCTCAATCGTGACCTCTTTACCGTGGAAGCGAACAAATGCCAAAATTTTTCTTAAAGCCCCCTCTAACTCTCGCACGTTAGATCTAAGGTGTTTGGCTACAAAAAAAGCCACATCCTCACTCATGGGGATGCCCTCACTCAGAGCTTTTTTCATTAAAATGGCAACGCGCATCTCTAGCTCTGGCGGCTCTATGGCTACGGTTAAGCCAGAATCAAAGCGAGAAATAAGACGGTCATCAATTCCAGCCATTTCTTTAGGGTAGGTATCACTTGTAATAATGACCTGGGCTTTGTTGCTTAAAAGTGCCTCAAAGGCGTAAAAAAACTCTTCCTGGGTTCTTGATTTACCGCTAAAAAATTGAATATCGTCAATTAACAGTAGGTCAAGTGAGTGGTAGTAGCGCTTAAAGCGATCAAACGCTTTTTGTTGATAGGCCCGCACCACATCCGAAACGTATTGTTCAGCGTGAATGTATCGAATTCGAGCATTGGGCTTTTCTTTTAAAAGATGATTTCCAATTGCATGAATTAGGTGGGTTTTACCCAAACCCACCCCGCCATATAAAAACATGGGGTTGTATGAGGTGCCAGGATTATGGGCAACCTGAATTGATGCGGCTCTAGCCAGCTGGTTTGCTTTACCGGTTACAAAAGTATCAAAGGTCAGGTTGGGGTTTAGCTTGGAGTGGTCTTCAATCTCAAAAGCCTGTTCCTCTGTCGAGTTGCTGTCTGTGGCTACAACAAGCTCTTGCTGCTCAGGCAGCTTCTGGATTGGGGCAATCCCCACTGTCTGTGCGCCAGATCCTCCAACACTAAGCACAAAACTGAGGTTGATTGGATGACCAAAATATTGATCGGCCAACTCTTGAAGCCGGTCAGAGAAAGTTTTTTTAATCCAATCAAGCTTGAATCTGTTTGGAGCCCCTAATATGAGTGATTGCTCACTTTCATCAAAAGAAACCAAGCTCAAGGGCTGGATCCAGGTTTTAAATTGTTGGGGGGAAAGCTCGCGAGCAAGCGCGCCAAGCGCGCCGTCCCAAAACCCCAAAGGGCTAAGTGAGTTCAAAGTAATAGGATTCTGTAGGTTGCTCAT